>CAITGX010000026.1 GCA_903892045.1 uncultured Planctomycetota bacterium
CGCGGCGGCGGGCCATCGAAGCGCCGGGCTCCGGCGCGCGGTGCACGCTCGTCGCGACCTTCCGGTCGCGGGCTGCGGCGCTGCGGACGCCCCTCGAGCGGCTCGCTGCTCTCCTCCGCGAGCTCGCGCCCCTGCACTTCGGCGAGCGACTGCGGCGCGCGACCGGGCACCTCGAACAGGCGCCGCGCGACGAGCGTCGCGTAGGCGCCGCGCGGGAGCTCGAAGCGCACGCCCACCATGGCCGCGTTGCGGTGGTGCGGGTCGGCCTTCGGCGGTCGCACGCGCAGGTGGGCCGGATGCACGAACAGCGGGCGGTCCTCGCCCTTGAGCGCCATGCCGCTGACGCCCTCGATCTGGAACTGTCCGGGAGCGAGGCGGTCGCCGGCGAGCACGTCCGCGAGCAGGCCGCGCTGCACGGGGTCGATCACGTCCTCGAGGCCCGGACCCGGCAGGCGGAAGGTCGCGTCCGGTGCGACCGGCAGGAGGTCGCGCTCGGCCGGATAGACCAGCGGGCCCTCCTCGCTCTCGAGCACGACGCGCTTGTCGACGGGCACGTGCTCGCGCACGAAGTCGGCCACCGCGCGGTTCCACACGTGCGACTGGTACGCGTACAGGTGAATCAGGCGCACGCGCGAACTCACGTGGTAGAACGCGCCGGCGAAGTCATCCGGATGGCGGCGCAGGTGCTCGAACACCGAGTGGTGCGCGCCGAGCTTGCCGGCGATGTCGCGGCAGGCCGACCAGTCGCCCCAGTTCTCCCACAGCGCCTGCTTGAGCACCTTGGTGCGCGGATCGTCGTGCAGCGAGCGCGCGGCCAGCAGCATCTTGAGCGCGCGCTCCGCCTGCCCCTTCATCAGGTCGAGCGCGATCCAGCCCTGCCCGTGACGCAGGTTGCCGAAGCGCTGCTCGTCGAAGTAGTTGATCACGCCCTGCTTGCGGATGCGCGCGAGGTTGGTGCGCAGCGCGGCAAGCTCCTCGGTGTGCAGGTCGCGCACCACGAGCTCGAAGGCGTTGCCCGTGCTGTCCTTCGAGTCGAGCTCCTTGGCCGCGAAGCCGATGGTCTCGATCTTGACGTCGGAACCCGCGGCGCTGACCTCGGGCCCGTGGCGGATCGACATGTACTGCGTCGTGACGCCCTGGCGGTCCTTGAGTCCGCACATGGCGATCTCGCCGGCGCCTCGGCCGGCTTCCTGCGCGAGCACCTCGGCCGCCTCGAGCGAGGTCAGCTTGCGCTTGATGACACGGTAGATGCGGAACTCGCCCTTCTTCTGCAGCACCTCCGGCGCGAGCAGCTCGCGCACGCGGAAGTCGGCGGCCCTGGATTTCAGCTTCATCGGCGCGGAGGCCTCACCTTGGAGAGTTGCTTGAGCGCACGCGCGAGATCGCGCGGGATCGGGGCCTCGACGCGCTGGAGGCGCGCAGGCTCGGAGACGGAAGGGAACTCGAGACTGGCCGCGTGCAGGGTGAGCCGCTCGATCAGCGGAGTCTCGACCTGTCCGGGCTTCTTGCGGTAGCCGCTCTTCAGCTCCGAGAGCAGCAGCGCCTTGCGGCGGCCGTAGATCGGATCGACCGCCAGCGGAAAGCCCTTGGCGGAGAGGTGCACGCGAATCTGGTGCGTGCGGCCCGTGCGGGGCTCGCACTCGAGCAGCGTGTAGCCGCGGAAGCGCCGCGCGACGCGCACGAGCGTGAGCGCTTCCTTGCCGTCGCGGCGCGCGCACATCTGGCCAGTGCGCTTGGGGTCCTGCGCCAGAGCGAGACGGATCTCCTCGACCTCCCCGTCGGCGAGCGGGTGCTCGCCCTCGACCAGCGCGAGGTAGCGCTTCTGCACGCGCCCCTCCTCGAACGCCGCGCCGAGCACGCGCTCGGCCTCGACGGTCTTGGCGAGCACCATCGCGCCCGACGTGTCGCGGTCGAGCCGGTGCACGAGCCGCGGCCGGAAGGCCTCGGCCGAGCCCGCCGTCGCGCGCGCCTCGACGAGGCCCTGCACCGTTGCCACCACGTTCGGGCGCAGGTCGTCCCAGCGATCGGGCTCGACCGCGAGTCCGGCCGGCTTGTCGATCGCGAGCACGTGCTCGTCCTCGAACAGGAACGGCACCTCGCCCTCGAAGGCGTCGGGCTCGTTCGACTCCGGCAGCTCATCGTCCTCGAGGTCGACGATCACGACCTCGTTGTCGCGCAGGCGATGACCGGGGTGCGCGTCCTGCCCGTTGACCGTGATGCGCCCCTCGCGCACCAACTGCCGCAGCAGGCGCTTGTGGACGCCCGGGTAGAGGCGGCTCAGGAACTCGTCGAGTTCCATGCCGATCTGCTCGGGCAGCACGGTGTAGGGTTGCATGGGCGCGACGGGGCGGCGGTGGAAGCGCGGGAAGCGGGCCCGGGAGGGGCTCAGCGCGCGGAGCTGCGCGGGCGCTCGTAGCACTCGCGCTTGAGGGCGCCGACGTAGGGCAGGTTGCGGTAGTGCCCCGCGAAGTCGAGCCCGTAGCCGACGACGAACAGGTCCTCGACCTCGAACACGCGGAAGTCGGCCTGGAAGGGCACCGCGCGCCGGGCCGGCTTGTCGAGGAACACGCAGGTGCGCACCTCGGCCGCCCCGCGCTTGTGCATCTCCCCCACCAGTCGCGATAGGGTCTTGCCGGTGTCGAGGATGTCGTCGACGAGCAGCAGGTTGCGCCCGGCGATCTCGCTCTCGGCCGGGAAGAAGTTGAGGGCGAGCTGGCCGGATTGAGTGCCGTCGCCGTAGCTCGAGGCGCTGACGAAGGCGAGCTCCAAGGGGATCGGGATGCGCCGGATCAGGTCCGAGGCAAAGATGCAGCTGCCCTTGAGCACGCTCACGACCGTGAAGGGACGCCCCGTGTAGGCCGCGGTCACCTCGGCGGCGACGCGGTCGATGCCCTTGCGGATCTCGGCCTCGTTGAAAAGGATGCGTTCGACGTCGTGGTCCACGGCTGCGTCTCGTCCTCGGGCGCCTCTGGGCCCCCGGGGTCGAGGGCCGCCCGCGCTCGGGCCTCACAGGGTACGGGGAAGCGCGCGCTGCGGCAACCGCGCCCAATTTCCGTCGGTAGGACGACGGCCCGAGCGGTGCTAGAATTGAAGTCAGCGAGGTGTCCACCTTGCGTCGGTCGTCGCAGGAGCGCGGTTCGCCCGCACCCGCGCTGGCCGCGTCTGGACAGTCTTGGGACGGAAGTGCTCGCAGTCTCCGTCTCCTGCGCCCCGCTGGTCCGCCGCACACGCCGCCTCCCCGCGCGTCCGGTCGGGCCCGACTGGTTCCGCGCACTCGCTCCACTCTCCTCTACACGACTGCGACAGGTAGCACCCCAACGATGGTCCATCGACGCTCGGACGAAGAACGAATCGCGGCCCTGCAGGCCAAGATCGAAATGCTGCGCTCCAAGGCACAGGAGGCGGCCCGGCCGGATCAGGTCCTCCTGCGCGAGGCCCCCAAGTTCCACAAGCGCCTGCGAGAGTTCGCCCAGCTGGCCCACGACCATGGCCGCGCGGATGTGGCCAATTCCATCGTGGCCTTCATGGCGGGACTCGACCGCATGATTCAGGAGCTGCCCGAACCTACGCGGCGGCCCTTGGCACGACGCTGACCGCTGGCGCAGGTCCGAACACCGCTGGCGCAGGCTCGAAATCTGGCGCGCGTCCGAGTGGCGCGAGGCCGATTCTCTGTCCGTGGGCGCTCGAAACCCGGAGCTTCGATGAAGAATTCGAATTCGATCCAAGTGCGCTCCTCCACCGTGCTGTTCACGGGGCGAATCTTCGACGTGGTGCGCGAGGAGATCGAGCTCGCCTCGGGCCTCCGTCAGGACCTCGCCATCGTGCGCCACCCCGGCGCCGTCGGCGTGGTCGCGATGCAGCCCGATGGACAGGTGCTGCTCGTGCGCCAGTACCGTCACGCCGTGGGGCGGGAGCTGCTGGAGATCCCTGCCGGCCGGCTGGAGCCCGGCGAGGACCCGCGCAAGGCCGCCCTGCGCGAACTCGAGGAGGAAACGGGCTACCGCGCGCAGTCCCTAGAGCCGCTCGGGAGCTTCTTCCCGGCGCCGGGATTCTGCTCCGAGGAGCTGCACCTGTTCCTCGCCCGGGAGCTCGGCTGGGCCGGGCCTGAGCGGGCCGCTCACGATGCCGACGAGGAGCTCGCCACCGTGCAACTCCCCCTCCGCGAGGCTCTCGAGCGCTGCTCCGTCGATGCCAAGTCATGGATCGGGCTGTCGCGGGCCGCCGCGCGACTGTCGAACGCCCCCTGAGGGGCCGCTGCCCGACGGGTGACTCCGGAGCCGAGCGCCTTCCCGCGCTTGAGACGGCCGCGGCGGAGGGGTACAAACGCCCGGCCACGCACTCGCCCGCGGCCTCCCGGCCCGGTCCCACCATGCTCGACCGCATCCTGATCGTCGACGACGAGCCCCTCGTGCTCGAGACCCTCTCCGAGGTCCTGAGCTCCGAGGGCTATCCCGTCTCCCAGGCTCCCGACGCACGGGAGGGGCTGGACGTTCTCGCGCGCGAGCCGCACGCACTGGTGCTCTCGGACATTCGCATGCCGGGCATGGACGGTGTCGAGTTCCTGCGCGAAGTGCGCCGCCTGCATCCGGGCACCGACGTGGTCCTGATGACCGGCTACGGCAGCCTGGATGGGGCCATCGACGCCATGGCCCTCGGCGCGGCGGACTACCTGATCAAGCCGCTCAAGCCCAAGGAGATCCTCGCGCGCGTGCGCTCGATCCTCACGCGCCGCCGGCTCGAGAGCGAAGTCCACTCGCTGCACTCCGCCCTGCGCTCGCGCTACGACATGCACAACCTCGTCGCCGAGAGCCCGCGCATGAGCGCCCTCGTCGCCGCGGTGCGCCGGGTCAAGGACGGCAGCGAGCCGCTGATGGTCTACGGAGAGTCCGGCAGCGGACGCCACTTCCTCGCCCGCACGATCCACTACGCCAGCGAGCGCCGCAGCCACGAGTTCGCGCTCGTCGACGCGCGCGTGACGGCGCCGCTCGATCTCGCCGCGATGCTGTTCGGCGTGCGCACGCCGGGCGGTCGTCGCCGGCGAGGCCTGCTCGAGAAGGTCGAGAAGGGCACGGTCCACATCGCGTCGCTCGAGGCGATGCCCAAGGACCTGCAGCAGCGGCTCGGAGCTGCGCTCTCGACCCGCAAGCTCGACGTGGGAGAGAAGATCGTCGATCTCGAGTGCCGCGTGATCATCTCCAGTGACGAGCCGCCGATCGACCTGCTGAAGTCGGCCCGGCTCGTGAACGAGCTCGCGCTGCTGCGCGAATGCCCCGCCCTGCACGTGCCGCCCCTGCGCCAGCGCAAGGAAGACCTCGCGGGACTGGTGGCCGTGTTCGTGGAGACCTACTCCAGCGAGCATGGGCGTTCCATCCGCGTCGGCTCCGGCGTGATCGAGCTCCTCGCCTCGCACCAGTTCCCCGGCAACGTGACCCAGCTGTTCGCGGTGCTCACCAACGCGGCCAAGTACTCGGTCGACGGCGAGCTGTCGGTGGACTCGATCGAGCGCGCCCTGCGCCAGTCGAGCCTCGCGGAAGACCGCGGCATCGCGGACCACCTTGGCGACCGCGAGTATCAGGTCATCCTGCGCGCCGTGCAGCGCAACCCCGGGCGCCTCGACCACGCGGCCAAGGAGCTCGGGATCAGCCGCACGACGCTGTGGCGCCGCATGCGCAAGCACGGCATCAAGCTCGAGGGCGAGGAAGAGTGAGGGCCGCGCGGCTCGTCGCGTGACTGCGGCGCTCAACGCACGCACTCCACGTCGACGAGATAGCCGAAGCCGCCCTGACCCGGCACGCCTCCCCCGGCCCCATCCAGACACAGGAGCGCACCCGGGGCCGCGATCCAGACGCTGCCGTCGTTCCCGACGCTGGCCCGAGTGGCGCCGACGTGCGCGAGTCCGATGTGGGCAAGCTCGAGCGACCCGCCGGGCCCGAAGCGACGCACGAGCGCGCCCTCCCCGTCGCACAGCCAGACACGCTCCGCGCCGCGCACGGGCGCGAGCGTGAGGGCGGCGAGGCCCGCGGGCACCACCCAGCGCGGAGCAAGGTCGCGACCGAGCAGCGCGAGTCGCGTGCCTCCCGCACCACCCGCCGCATCGAGCGCCCACCAAGTGCCCGGCTCCGGCCCCGGCGCGAGGTCGCTCAGGACACCGCCGAAGTCCCTGCGCGCGAGTCGCTGCCCATCGGGTCCGAAGAGCCGCAGCTCCCCACGCTCGGATCCGACCAGCGTGCATCCGAAGGCCGCCGCCGCGCAGAAGGCGTCCTCACTCCGCTCGACCAGCGTGACCGCGCCCGTCGGCGACACCCGCACGACTTGCCGAGGCCCAGTGGATCCGAGCTCGACGGCGAGCACGTCGCCCGAGCCACCCTCGACGGCCTCCAGATCGAGCACCGGGCCAAGCGCGAGCTCCCGCTCGATGCGTCCGCTCTCGTCCTCGACGAGCAAGAGCCGGTGCGGCCCCACCGGCCCCGCAGCACCGGCGCAGGCGACCCACAGGTCCCCAGCGGGTCCGAGCGCGAGCTCGACCGGCGTATCCAGCGCGATGCGACGGACCTCGAGCCGCTCGCGATCGAGGCCCACGACAGCGCCGCCGTCGCGATCCGCCAGCCATCCCGCCACGGGTCCGCGCTCCGGCGACCGCGACGCCCCGGACGTGAGCCCGAGCACCACGCCCCCCGCCAACGCACCCGCCGCGACCCACACGCCGCTGCGACCGACTCCTCGAACGGCCGTCGCGACCGATTCACGTCCCCCGCTGTCCATGCATCCCCTCCGCTCCCCCCGTCGCTCGGGAGCCGCGGTGGTCGCGGGGCAATCGTGGAAAACGTGCGCGCCTTAGCGCCGCTCGTCCGCTTCCCAGCGCATCGCGCCCGGGGTCGAGATCTGCTCGCCCCGCGCCCGCCGCGCGTCCGCGTTCCTGAACGAGCGCCAGACGACGAAGCCGAAGCCCGCCGGAATCAGGAACACCATCGAGATCATGAACAGCACGCTGGTGTTGATGCCAGCCGCCAGGTTCCCGCCTTCGGAGGCGACCGCCTCCTTGCAGCTCTCTCAGGCATAGCCCGTCGCGCGCAGCACGACGACCGCGAGCAGCGGTGCGGCAAGGCGAGCGAAGCGGGCGAGGGCACTCATGGCTCGGGATCCTAGGATACCGCCGGCGTCGGATTCAGGTGGTAGAGCACGACGTACACCGCCACGCCCGTCACCGAGACGTACAGCCAGATCGGGAACGTCCACTTCGCCAGCTTGCGGTGCGCTTCCCAGCGTTCCTTGTGCGCCAGCCAGAAGGTGCGCAGCACCATCGGCAAGTTGACGACCGCGAGCACCGTGTGGCTCAGGAGCAGCGCGAGGTAGCCCGTGCGCGCGAGCCCCTCGCCGTGGAAGCGCGTCGGCTGCCCCTTGGCGATCGCGAAGTGGTAGTAAAGGTAGCAGGCGAGGAACGCCGCGCTCGCGACGAAGGCGAGCTTCATGCAGCGCTCATGCAGGTCGCGTCGTCCGCCCTTGATGGCGAGCAGCCCGGCCACGAGGAACGCGGCGGCGACGCCGTTGAGCGTCGCGTTGACCGCAGGCAAGTGCACGTTCATGCGTCGGGATTCCCTTCGAGCCAGCGCGCGCGCGCGACGGCGGCCTCGACGCCCGCCTCGCTCTCGCCGTCGTACATGCCGCGGATCACGCCGCGACCGTCGAGCACGATCAACCGCGTCGAGTGCGTCACGCGCATGCCGAGCGCCGCTTCCTCGTTCTTGCTCCGCGCGAGCCACAGGGAGCGCAGCACACCGTCGATCTGCTCCTCGGCGCCGGTGAGGAAGCGCCAGCGCTCCGCGTCCGCCCCGTGCTCCTTGGCATAGGCCGCGAGCACCTCGGGCGTGTCCGTCTCCGGATCGACCGAGAAGGTCGCGAGCCGAACGCGCGAGCCCGCGGTCTTCTGCTGGACTTGCGCCATGTTCGCGGACACGCGCGGGCACGGGCCCGTGCAGGTCGTGAAGATGAAGTCGAGCACCAGCGGCGCCCCAGCGAAGTCCGCGCGCGTGACCTTGCGCCCGAGCTGGTCCACGAGCTCGAACTCGGCGAGCACGTCGCCGCGGAACGTGGAGCTCGGCTCCACGTCGAGGCGCGTCGCCGCCGGCTTCGCGGGCGCGTCGCTCTCGCGCGAACATCCGCCGGAGACGAGCACGGCGACCGCGAGGGTCGCCGCGCCGAGGAACTGCGATCGTCCCATGGACGTCCCTAGTGACCGGCCGCCTCGCCGCTCGTCTCGGGCGTGTGGCCGTGCGGCTTGCCGCGGCCCTTGGCCGGATGCTCGGGATCGAGACCGTTCACCACCTCGCCCGTCTGGTCGATCAGGTAGCCGATCTTGTAGTCGCGCTTCTCGTTGAACACCGTGTCCGGCAAGTTCGCGCACAAGACGACCGCCACCAGCAGCGGCGTTGGCAGGATCAGCGACCACACGATCATCTTCTCGAACCGCATGTGCATGAAGTACATGAGGATCAAGAGGCCCTTCCACACGGCGCAGACCAAGAGGCCCGACCAGAGCAGCCAGCGCGGCTCGCGCAGGAACATGCCCCACGCCACCTCCACGGCCGTCAGGATGAAGAGGATGACGAAGATGCGCCCGATGCTGTAACCCATGTCCTTGCCGTGTGCCATGTTCGTTCCTCCGCTCACATCAGGTAGACGATGGTGAAGAGCAGCACCCACACGAGGTCGACGAAGTGCCAGTAGAGACCGGCGAGCTCGACCTTCATGTACTTCTCCTGCGGGATCTTGCGGAAGATCGCCGCGATCAGGATGCACAGGTTCCAGATCACGCCCACGGCCACGTGGATGCCGTGGAAGCCCGTCATGGCGTAGAAGGTCGACCAGAAGATGTCGACGTCGGGCAGGTTGCCGTCCTTGATGAGCACCGCGTACTCGTAGGCCTGGATGCTGACGAAGATCGTGCCGATCAGCACGGTCAGCGCCAGCCACTTGATGAGGCCCGAGTTGTCCCCGAGCATCGCGCGCTCGACGCCCTTCACCATCGTCGCCGAGCTGACGATCAGGAAGAACGTGTTGAGCGCCGTGATGTCGACCGCGAGGCGATCGGCCGGGTCCGGCCACGTCGCGGCGCCCATGCGCAGCACGATGTAGGTGCCGATCAGGCCCGTGAAGAACATGATTTCCGTCGCAAGGAACAGCCAGATCGCGAACTTGCCGCGGTTGACCGGCGGACCGCTGTCGTAGTCGTAGATCGCGTGATGCGGCTTGGGCGCATCGACCGCCGGGTCATAGGCCGGGATGGCTGCGGGAGAGATGTTCATGGGACGATTCCGGGTTCCTAGAGACTGCCCCGCGCACCGAAGGCGCGCACGAGGGGATCCATGAGGGTGAGCGAGTAGAGCGCCGGCAGGTACACCAGCGAGACGATCAGCACGGCACGCGCGCGCGAGCGCGTCTCGCGCAAGGCGAACAGCGCCGACGCGACCGTGTAGGCGACGCCGAAGAGCAGCGCGGCCGCGACGTACAGCCAGCCAGCGTCCCCGCGCAGCGCGGGCAGGAGCGAGACGGGCAGGAGCGCGAGGCTGTAGAGCAGGGCCTGACGGCCGGCCATGCCCTCGGTGCGCGGCAGCGCCGGCAGCATCTTGAGTCCAGCGCGCGCGTAGTCCTCGCGGTACAGCCACGCGATGGCGAGGAAGTGCGGGAACTGCCACGCGAACAGGATCGCGAACAGGTACCACGCCCAGCCCGAAGCCTCGCCCGTGACCGCCACGAAGCCGAGCAGCGGCGGCATCGCGCCGGGGATCGCCCCCACCGCGGTGTTGAGCGAGCTGAAGCGCTTGAGCGGCGTGTAGACCAGCACGTAGGCGACCATCGTCGCGAGCGTGAGCAGCGCGACGAGCGTGTTGAAGCGCAGCGCGAGGCCGAGCACGCCCGCGGCGGTCAGCAGCGCACCGGCCCAGACGGCGTCGCGCGCGCGCACGCGTCCCGTGACGAGCGGGCGGCGCGCGGTGCGCACCATGCGCGCGTCGGTGTCGCGCTCGAGCAGCTGGTTGAACACGCTCGAGGCCATGCCGACGAGCCCGATGTAGCCGCAGGCTTCGGCAAGCGACAGCAGGTTGGCACCCGAGCCCGCCGCGAGCAGCCCGCCGACGAAGGCCGCGAACCCGACCATGGCCGTGATGCGCGGCTTGCACAGCGCGCTCCAGGCCTGCACGAACGTCTGCTCGGCGACCGGTGCCGCCGCGAGCGTCTGGACCTGACTCACCGCGCCACCTCCGCGCCCGCGAGGCTCGCGACCGACGCGGGCTGCGTGAGACGCCGTGCGGTCCACATCGCCGCCGCGACGCAGGCCTGCAGCGTGAACGCTCCGAACAGCACGTGCGCCGTCGCCGTGATCGTCTCCGCCGCGGAAACCTCGGCCGTGAAGCCGCCGCTGACGAGCACGATCGCCACGAGCGTGAGCACGCCGATCGCGACCTGCGTCATCACGAGCCACAGGAGACGCTTCGCCTCGCGCGCGAGCTCGGGATCGCGGCACTCGCGCAGGCCGCGCGCGAGCGCGATCACGGCGCCCGTGGCGAGCGCGGCGAACACGATGTGCCCGATGAGCGCGAGGTCGTTGCCCGTGTGGCGCAGCCACGCGCCGAGGAAGATCTGCCCGTAGACCGCTGCGATCGCGAGCTTCGCCTTGCGCGAGAGCGAAGCCGCCTGCGAGTGCTCGCGCGAGCGCGCGGCGACGAAGCGAGCGTCGTTCAGCACCACGTTGACGGCGAGCACCGCCAGCACGGCCTGCGCGAACACGCCGTGCAGGAAGGCGAGGTCCGGGCTGTTCTCCAGCACGCGGAAGCCGCCGATCGTGCCTTGGGCACACACCGCGAGCAGGCCCACCCATGCCCAGCCGATGCGCTGCGCACCCGCATTGGCTCGATGCGCGGCGATCACGAGCGCGATCGAGAGCATCCCCACCAGCGTGCCGAACAGGCGGTGCGTGTGCTCCGTGAACGTCCCGGCGTTCGCGAACCACTTGTCGATCGGGTACGCGAGCAGGAAGTGATCGCCGTTCCCGCGGTCCAAGACCCACCAGCCATCGATGGCCATGCCGGCGCGCAGCGTGGTCACGCTGCCGCCGAGCACCACCAGAGGCAGGGCGCCGAGCCAAGTGGCCAGCGCCAGCCTCCGGGGCCAGGGAGAGCTTTGGTCCATGAAACGCGCGGGAGCGGTGAGGAGAGCCCTAGACCTTGCGCGTCTGCGGGATGAAGTCCTCGGCGACCTCCGGCGAGCTGAACTCGTAGGCGCCGCGGTAGACCTCGAGTTGCTTGTCGAAGTTGCCGTGGCCCGGGGGCGACGGGGCGTCCCACTCGAGCGAGGCGGCGTTCCACGGGTTGCGACCCACGCGCTTGCCCCAGAACATCGAGTGGAAGAAGTTCACCACGAAGAAGATCTGCCACGCGAACATGCAGAAGGCCGAGATCGTGATGAACTCGTTGATCGGCTGCAGGTGCTGGTAGACGTCGTAGGCGTAGGGATCCGCGGTGCGACGCATCAGGCCGGCCACGCCGAGCTGGTGCATCATGTAGAAGGTCATGTTCGTGAACACGAACGAGCCCACGAAGTGGATCTTGCCCACGGTCTCGTTCATCAGGCGCCCGAACATCTTCGGGAACCAGTGGTAGATCGCGGCGAAGATCGCGAACAAGGAGCCCGCGAACACGACGTAGTGGAAGTGCGCCACGACGATGTAGGTGTCGTGGATGTAGATGTCGACCGGCGTCGCGGCCATCCAGATGCCCGAGAGGCCGCCGATGATGAACATCGAGACGAACGCGCAGGCGAACAGCATCGGGGTGCGCAGGTGGATGCGGCCGCCCCACAGGGTGCCGAGCCAGTTGAACACCTTGATGGCGCTCGGGAGCGCGATCATGACCGTGCTGACCATGAAGGTCATGCCCAGCGCCGGGTTCATGCCCGAGGTGAACATGTGGTGGCCCCACACGATGAAGCCCAGGCCCGCGATGGCGCTCATCGAGTACACCATCGGCTTGTAGCCGAAGATCGGCTTGCGGGCGTGCACCGCGAGGATGTCCGAGGTGAAGCCCATGGCGGGCAGCACGAGGATGTAGACCGCGGGGTGGCTGTAGAACCAGAACAGGTGCTGCCACAGGAGCGGTTGGCCGCCGGCCGCGGCGCCCTCCGAGCCGTACAGGAACGAGTCGGGCGTGATGTTGTTCACGACGAGGTTCGTCGGCGTGAAGAAGCCCGTGTTCATGGTGCGGTCCAAGAGCTGCATGATGCTCGCCGCCGTCAGCACCGGCAGCGCGAAGAGCTGCAGGAGCGAGGTGATCATCAGGCTCCAGATCGTGAGCGGCAGGCGCATCATCGTCAGGCCCGGCGCGCGCATCTTGACGATCGTGGTCACGTAGTTGACCGCGCCCATCATCGAGCTGACGCCGACCCAGGTCAGGCCCATCAGCCAGCAGGTCTGGCCCGTGAGCGAGCCCGGAGCCGCGGCCTCGATCGTCGACAGCGGCGGGTAGCTCGTCCAGCCGCCGGCGGCGTGGCCGCCTTCCACGAAGAAGCCCAGCAGGATGAAGAAGAACGCCGGGATCATGGTCCAGTAGCCGAACATGTTCAGCTTCGGGAAGGCCATGTCGGGCGCGCCGATCATCAGCGGGATCAGGAAGTTGCCGAAGGCGCCCGTCAGCAGCGGGATCATCACGAAGAAGATCATGATGGTCCCGTGCATGGTGAAGAGCATGGTGTAGAACTCGGGGCTGATCGCACCGCCGGTGGCGGGGAACATCCACGCGAGTCCCGGCATCGGGCGCCACGGCCACGCCAGCTGGTAGCGGATGGCCATGGCCATCATCCCGCCGAGCGCGAGGAACACGAGGCCCGAGAAGAGGAACTGCAGGCCGATCACCTTGTGATCGACCGAGAAGATCCACTTGCGCAGGAAGCCGAGCTCGTGGTGGTCGTGATGCTCTCGGACAGTTCCGGCCTCGCCCTCACCGGGCTCGAGGTGCGGGTTGTGCGGTGCGTGCGTCGTTGCCTGGCTCATTGGCCCTGCTCCTTGCCGTTGGAGAACCACTCGGCCTTGATGTCGGCCATGCGCTTGTCGTAATCAGCCTGCGAGAGGACGGTCATGCGACCGCTCATCTTGTAGTGACCCCAGCCGCACAGCTCGGCGCAGACGAGGTCGTAGATGCCTTCCTTCTCCGCGCGGAACCACACGGGAATCGTGTGGCCCGGGAGCGCGTCCTGCTTGAGGCGGAACTCCGGCACGAAGAAGCTGTGGATCACGTCGCGGGAGCGCAGGTGGAACACCACGTCGGTGTTCACCGGCACCACGAACTCGTAGGAGCGCTCGAGGTCGTCGACCGTGCCGAGCGTGCCGTCGTCACCGGGGTAGCGCACGCGCCAGTCGAACTGGCTGGCCCACAGCTCGGCGATCGGCTTCTCCTTGGTGTACTTGCCATCCTTGGGGAAGTTGCTCTCGAACTTCACCTTGGCCCACGTCTCCATCTGCGCGAAGGCGATGAAGAGCAGCGCCACCGCGGGGATCGCGGTCCAGATCATCTCCAGCTTGTGGCTGCCGTGGGTGAACACGCCCTTGCCCGGGCGGTTGGCCGAGTACTTGAACACGAACCACGCCAGCGCCACTTCCGTGACGATGAACGTGAACGCGACCATGTACATGATCAGGTTGAAGAGCCCGTCGATCTCGCCGCCGAAGCTCGAGACGTTCTGGGGGAACCACAGCTGCCAGCGGTCGGCCTCGACGAAGGTCCAGACGCCGAGGATCGGCACCAGCAGCAGCATCAACGCGAAGAGGTAGCGCATGGGGGTCTTGGGCTTTCTGCGTGGGGCTCTCAGTGCTTCTCGCTGGCGTGATCGCCGCCGTGGTCAGCCGCGTGATCGACGTGGGCCGCCTTGTGCTGCGGGCGCTCGGAGAGCGAGCCGACGTAGTGGACGAGGTGCCAGATGTCCTCGTTCGTGAGAGACGAGGCCGCTTCGGGCATGGGCCCGCCGGCGATGCCGTACTTGATGCGGCGGTAGATGTCGATCGGGCGACGGCCACCGCGGAAGATCCCCAGCCGCAGGTTGCGCGGGATGATCTCGTTGCCCCAGTCGTCCTTGTAGGTCGGAACGACCTTGCCGGACTCGGGGTTCACCGCGAAGGCCGAAGCGCCGTTGCCGCGTCCTTCGGGCCCGTGGCACGAGAGGCAGTTGCCGGTCTTGGCGTCCATGAACAGCTCGCGACCGTGGGCGATCGTCTCCGCCGTCGGAGCCGGAACCTCGCCCTCGAAGGTGAGCACCTTGGAGTCGGCCTTCTGCCACTTCTCCCAGACCTCGGCGTAGGCGTCGATCGTGTCGCCGGAGGTCAGCGTCTCCTCTTCCTTGTAGGTGGCGAGCAGGCTGCGCTCGACCATGCCGCGCATGGAGAGCAGGCGCACGTAGTCGACGAGGCCGTGGAGCTGGGCCTGCGAGAAGCGCCGGAAGCTCGGCATCGAGGTGCCGGTGACGCCTTCGTCGAGGATGCGGTAGAGGTCCTCGCGGCGCGGCTGGGCCTTGCCGACGGCCGTGAACTTGAACGTGCCGTGGCGGTAGTCGCGCGGGCGCGGGTTCAAGAACGGCGCCGTGGGGCCGTCGCCGCCGCCCTCGGGGCCGTGGCAGTGCAGGCAGTGCTGGCGGTACAGCTCGGCCGAGGCCGACAGCTTCGGGTAGTAGTTCTCGAACAGCTCGCGCGCGGCCTTCTTGAACTCCTCGTTGCGGGCCTCGACCGGAGTCTGCGCGCACAGCGCCTTCCAGTCGGCGAGCAGGTCGGGCGTGAAGTCCTGCACGAACACGCGGTCCCACAGGCCGGCGTCGATCGCCGTGAGCTGGCGGCGCCAGTACATCTGGTTGTTGGCGACGAGCTCGGCGGGGTCGACCTCGCCGCTGCCGTCCTCACCCTTGGGATACTGCGGCCAGTTGGGGTCGAAGTCCTCGTCCTTCCACTCGGGCAGCAGCTGGTAGATCGGCGCCTGCGGCGTGCCGAACAGCATCTCCAGCGAGCCCGCGATGCCGGCCTGGGCCGACTCCGGGATGAGGGGCTCGCCGTCGTCGCCGAGCGCGGTGGTGGCGCTGCTCAGGCTGTAGTGCACCACCGGGCGGGCGGGCTTTTGGTCCTTGTCGAGCTGGCAGGCGCTGACCCACAGGGCCAGACCGGAAACAGCGACCAGAGGGAGGCGGAGGCTCATCGACGTCCTTGGGGCGGGCCTCGGACCGTCCACGGGCCACCCCCCGCTCGGCATCCGAGCTGGGATCGAGGGCAGGCCGCGGAGAGACAGGGACCGCGCTGGGTAGGAAGGCGACCACGGCCCTGGAGGGGACCGCGGACACCCCACGAGACTTGGAGGTCGCGTGAGGTTTGCTTGGAAGGTTACGAATACGACCGCACGAGTCAAGCTTCCGAGGGCGTAGGAGCGCCTCTCGACGCTCGCGGCAAGGCGCCGCTCGGAGCGGAAAATCGTCCCCACATCGCCCGAGCCGGACACAGCGTCCGAACTCGCCTCCCCCATGCGCCGCAATCGCCTCCCGGGGACGGATTTCCCCCGCCGCCGTCCTATGCTCCCGCCCGCTTGAAGACCGAACTCCTGCACCCCCGCCACCGCCGCGCCGGCGCCGAGCTCTCCGGCGGCGACGCCCCCCTCGTCCTGTGCTTCGGCGAGGTCCCCGACGAGTACCGCGCCGCCCGCGAGGGTGCCGCGCTCTTCGACCGCACGCGCCGCGAGGCCCTCGCCGTCTCCGGACCGGACGCCGCGGGCTTCCTGCACCGCCTGCTCGCCAACGCCGTGCGCACACTCGCTCCCGGTCAGGGCAACCGCAACCTGCTGCTCTCCTCGAAGGGCAAGGTGCTGTTCGACTTCGACCTCGCCGTGGGCGCCGACAGCATCCACCTCTCGCTGCCGCCGGGCTCCGCCGCGCCGCTCGCCAAGGCGCTCGACATGTACCAGTTCAGCGAGAAGCTCACGGTGCAGGACGTGTCGGACGCGCACGCGCCGCTCGAGCTCTGCGGTCCGCGCGCCGCGGAGCTGGTCGCGCGCATCGCCGCCGTCGAGGCGCCGCGCGAGCTGCACACCCACGTCGACGCCCGCTTCGAGGGCGCGCCGCTGCGCGTCACCGCGCTCCCCGTCGCGGGCTCGTTCGGCTGGCGCCTCGACGCCGGTCCCGCGCTGGCCGAGCGCCTGTGGGACGCGCTCGCCGCCGCCGGCGCCTCGCCCGCCGGCCGCATCGCCCACGACTGCCTGCGCGTCGAGGCCGGCGCCGCCGAG
>CAITGX010000027.1 GCA_903892045.1 uncultured Planctomycetota bacterium
ACGACAACTCGAGCGGATCGAGCACCTGGAACAGGATCGGCTCGTGCCCGTCGTGGCGCAGCCGCCGCAGGCCCTCCACCACGCTGGGGAGGTCGTCGAAGAAGTCCGAGTAGATCGCGACGATGCCGCGCTTGCGCAGGCGCCCCGCGAACCACTGCAGCACGCCGCCGACGCCCGTGGGCCCGCTCGGCTGCGCAGCCTCGAGCGCGCTCCAGATCGCGTGCTTCTGCCGCTCGCCCGACGACGGCGGCACCTTGACGCGCTCCTTGGCGTCGAACAGCACGAGGCCCGACGTATCGCGCTCGCCGATCACGAGGTGCGCGAGTGCGGCCGCGCACCAGCGCGCGTAGTCGAACTTCGTCCAGTCGAGCGACCCGAACGCCATCGACTCGCTCGCGTCGACGAGCAAGTGGCAAGCGAGCGTGGTCTCCTCGAACATCTCCTTGACCACGAGGCGGTCGGAGCGCGCGAACACCTTCCAGTCGAGGCGCCGCAGCTCGTCGCCCGCGACATACTCGCGATGCTGCGCGAACTCCGCGGAACTGCCGCGCAACGGCGAGCGGTGGTGGCCGGAGAGCGTGCCCTCCACGACGGTGCGCGCGACCAGCTCGAGTCCTTCGAGCCGGTCGAGCACCGCGGGGTCGAGCCGCTTGTCGCCGCGCGCCTGCGTCATCGCGAATGCTCTAGCGCGCCTTCACGCCGGGCAGGCCCGCGCCCACGCCGCCGCTCGCGTCGATTTCCTTGAGCATGCGCTCGATCACGACGTCGCTCGTCATGCCTTCCTGTTCGGCGGCGTAGCTCGTGATGATGCGGTGGCGCAGCACGGGCTTCGCGATCGCGCGCACGTCGTCGATCGAGACGTGGTCGCGCCCCGCGAGCGCGGCGTGCGCCTTGCCGGCGAGCACGAGGTACTGCCCCGCGCGCGGACCGGCGCCCCACGTGACCCACTCCTTCACGAACGACAGGCCCGAGTCCGACTTCACGCGCGTGCCGCGCGTCAGCGCGAGCGCGTAGTCGAGCACGTGATCCTCGATGTGGATCGCGCGCACGGCCTTCTGGATCTCGATGAGCTCCTCCGCGCCGAGCTGCTTCTGCGGCTCCGCGCCCTCGCCGCCCGTGGTGCGGCGCAGGATCTCGCGCTCCTCCTCGAGCGTCGGGTAGTCGACCTTGATCATGAACATGAAGCGGTCGAGCTGCGCCTCGGGCAGGGGATAGGTGCCCTCCTGCTCGATCGGGTTCTGCGTGGCGAGCACGAAGAACGGCTGGGGCAGCGCGTGGCGCCGCCCGCCGACCGTGACCTGGCCCTCCATCATCGACTCGAGCAGCGCGGCCTGCGTCTTGGGCGGCGTGCGGTTGATCTCGTCGGCGAGCACCACGTTCGCGAACACCGGGCCCGGCGCGAAGCGGAACACGCGCTCGTTCGTGGCGGCGTCGATGTGCAGCAGGTCCGTGCCGGTGATGTCGCCCGGCATCAGGTCCGGCGTGAACTGGATGCGGTTGAAGCCGAGGTCGAGCGTCTTGGCGAGGCTCGAGATCAGGAGCGTCTTCGCCAGTCCCGGCACGCCGACGAGCAGGCAGTGGCCGCGCGAGAGGATCGCGAGCAGGAGCTGGTCGATGACCTCGTCCTGGCCGACGATCACGCGGTGCAACTCTCGCTTCATGCGCGCGTGCGCATCGCGCAGGCGCTCGAGGGACGCTTGGGACATGGTGTTCCTGTCGATGTGCTGGAAACTCGAAGGGGCGCTGCCCGCCCCGGACCCGGGCCGGAGGCGAGCAAGGCCCTATCGTCGGCTCTGGGAGGGCCTCGCGCGAGGGTCGCGCGCCCTCTTTGCCCCCCTTTTGCCCGTTCGGGAACGGCGCCGCTGCGCCGGGAAGGCCCTTCCCGGTCGTCGGGGCTCGACTTGGCCCTTGGAAAGCGCCCGCGCAGCCCCTAGGGCCGCGGCGCGAAGATCCACAGGGTCGCCGGCCCGAGCACGCACACGAAGCCGCCCTCGGCGCGCACCGAGCCACCGCTGGGGGCCAGTCCCTCGAGCGGGGGCACGAGCGGGGCGTAGTCGAGCAGGTAGAGCTCGCGGCTGCGGTCGAGCAGGTACAGGCCGCGGCTCGAGGCGAACAGGGCGCGCGTGGCCGAAGCCACGCCATCGCCGGCGAAGGTCTCCTTGGGGCCGAGCTCCGGGGCGAGCGCCAGCGAGCCGCGCCCCGCGTCCCACTCCGCGGCCGCCCGCGCCGCTCCGACGCGCGTGAGCACCACCGCGCCGCGCCCGTCGCCGCCGAGCAGCGCTTTGGTCGAGCACATTTCTGCGCACGCCGGCAATTTGCCTTCGGCCAGCCGGTTGCGGCCGTA
>CAITGX010000028.1 GCA_903892045.1 uncultured Planctomycetota bacterium
CCTTGACCTTGTAGAGCGGCGGCTGCGCGATGTAGAGCATGCCGGCCTCGATCAGCGGCCGCATGTGCCGGAAGAAGAAGGTCAGGAGCAGCGTGCGGATGTGGGAGCCGTCCACATCGGCGTCGGTCATGATGATCGTCTTGCCGTAGCGCACCTTGTCGATCGCGAACTCCTCCGCGATGCCGCAACCGAGCGCCGAGATGATCGTCTGGATTTCCGAGTGCGCGAGCATCTTGTCCAGCCGCGCCTTCTCCACGTTGAGGATCTTGCCCTTGAGCGGCAGGATCGCCTGGAAGCGCCGGTCGCGGCCTTCCTTGGCCGAGCCACCTGCCGAGTCACCTTCCACGAGGAACAGCTCGCTCTCGCTCTTGTCGTCGCTCTGGCAGTCCGCGAGCTTGCCCGGAAGGTTGCCGCTCGCGAGCGCCGACTTGCGCCGCACGAGGTCGCGCGCGCGTCGAGCGGCCTCACGCGCGGCCTGCGCGTTGATGGCCTTGCTGATGATGGCCTTCGCGGTGGCGGGGTGCTCTTCGAGGTAACGCGCGAACACGTCCCCCACGATGGAGTTGACCACGCCCTCGACCTCGCGGTTGCCGAGCTTGTCCTTCGTCTGGCCCTCGAACTGCGGGTCGGGAACGAAGGTCGAGATGATCGCTGTCAGGCCCTCGCGGAAGTCATCGCCGGTGAGCTGGATCTTGTCGGAGTCCTTCACCAGCTTCTGCTGCTTGGCGTAGGCGTTGAGCGTGCGCGTCAGCGCGGTGCGGAAGCCCGACAGGTGCGTGCCGCCACCAGGAGTCTTGATGTTGTTGACGAAGGTGAAGACGCTGTCCTGGTACGCGTCCGTGTACTGGAGAGCGATCTCCGCTCGGTACTCGACGCCCGGGTTTTCCTCGGCCACGCCCGTCTTGTCGAAGTGAATGACGTCGGCGTGCAGCGGCTCCTTGTTCGTGTTGATGTGCGCGACGAAGTCGCGGATGCCGCCCGGGAACGCGAAGTGGTCGCGATGGCCCGTCCGCTGGTCCACGAGCGTGATGGAGAGGCCGCGCGTTCCCATCAGGTAGGCCGTCTCGCGCAGCCGGTTGGCGATCGTCGCGTAGTCGAAGTCGACGACCCGGAAGATCTTGGCGTCCGGCTTGAACACGACTTGCGTCCCGCGGCGTGCGGAAGCGCCGCGCTCCACGAGCGGGGCTTGCGGCGCGCCGCGCTGGAACCGCATCCAGTGCTTCTTGCCGTCGCGCTCGACCGTTACCTCGAGCCACTCGCTCAGCGCGTTGACGCACGACACGCCCACGCCGTGCAGGCCGCCAGACACCTTGTAGGCGCCGTGATCGAACTTGCCGCCAGCGTGAAGCTTGGTGAGCACGAGCTCGACGGACGAGATCCCGTAGGGCTGCTTGATCTCGGTCGGAATACCGCGGCCGTCATCGGTCACGGAGAGCGAACCGTCCGTGCGGATCTCGACCTCGATGTTGCGGCACGGTCCGTTGAGAGCCTCGTCGACCGAGTTGTCGACGACTTCCCAGATCAGGTGGTGCAGGCCGCGCACATCGGTGTCGCCGATGTACATGGCCGGGCGCATGCGGACGGCTTCGAGGCCCTCGAGAACCGTGATGGAGGCTGCGCCGTATTCGTTGGTCGTCGTCGTTTCGCTCATGTGGATCGTTCGAGTCGGAAGACCACCTTGCGGATCCTCTCGGAGCCGAGCTTGCGGTTGGCCTTGATGCGGTATTGCTCGCCAGTGAAGGCGACGAGCTCCTGGAGATGGGCGGAAGACTGCACGGTGACCTCGAGGACACCGTTGTCGTAGGCGACCGGTCGTGCGCGCTGGGCGAGCACGATCCCGACCGCGTCGCGCCACGCCTTGAAGATGGCGACGTTGCGCAGCCGCGAGCGAAGGCCTGTGTCCCGCAGAAAGCGCCCAAGCGCCACCTGCATGGGAGTGATGCCGCCTCGGCGGCGCTCCGGCTCGCTCGCGTCCGGGGTCACTACGCGTCGATCGTGATCGGCATCACGATGTAGATGTAGTTCTCGCCCAGGTTGAACTTGCCCGGCGATGTCTTCTCGTTGAACTCGAGCTTCACCAGACCGTTCTCGCTGTTCTTCAGGCCATCGATGACGTAGTCGGGGTTGAACGCGATCTCCGCATCCTGACCCTTGTACTCGACCGGCATGTACGCGCGAGCTTCGCCGCGGCCAGCACTGTGACCGAAGAGCTCGAGTCGCCCATTGGACAGCGAGAAACGCACGGCGCGCGCCTCCTCGCCCGTGACGTTGGCCACCAGGCGAATCTTGCGCTCGAGCAGGGCGGCGTCCGCCTCGCAGTAGTTGCGAGACTCGGCCGGGATGACCGCCGCGTAGCGCGGGAACTCGCCGTCGAGCAGGCGAGCGAAGATCTCGGCGTTGCGCGTGCGGACACCAATCTGGCTGTCCGTGAACGAGAGCTTCACCTGGTCGAGCGGGTCGCTCATGACGCGCGAGATGAGCTGCGTGCCACGGGTCGGGACGATGGCGGCCTTTTGCGGCCGTTGTCCGGACTGCGTGTCCATGGGCGCGTTGGCGAGCGCAAGGCGCCGACCATCGGTTCCGACCATCTTGAGCAGTCCGTCACCGATCTCCACGAGCACACCGTGCATCGCGTAGCGACCCTGTTCCCGCGCCGCGGCAAACTGGGTCTTGTTGACGAGTGCGGTGAAGGTCCCGGCCTGCAGCGAGAAGGCGCCGTGCTCGTCGAACGGCTTGACCTCCGGGAACTCGTCCGCGTCGGCCGTCACGAGCTCCGCTGAGTCCTCGCCGCTGCGCACGACACAGTTCTGGTCCTTGGTGTCGATCTCCACCGTCTCGCCGGAGAAGTCACGCACGAAGTCGTGGAGCACGCGAGCCGACACCACCACGGTGCCGGGCTCGATCACCTTGACGGAGTCCTGGATGCGGTAGCGCAGCGAGACATCGAGGTCGGTGCCGACCAGCTCGAGCGCATCGCCGGCGGCCGTCATGCACACGTTGGTGAGCACGGGCTTCGGGCTCTTGTTCGGGATGACGCTGTTGGCGAGAGCGAGACCTTCGCGCAGCTTCTCGCGAGAGCACAGGACCTTCATGTGAGACTTCCAGACGGCTTGGGGTTGGACAGGGTGCGGAGCGAGCAGGCTCGGCGGTTTTCCCTCTCCCGGAGGGATCTAGATTTCATCATCATCATAACGGGGAGCAGAGCTGTTAAGAACGTCGAGGTCAGCGGATGTATGTGTTTGTCAGGAAAGGACCTAGGACGTTTTGTGGGCTCTCGCGGTGAGGCGGAAAACTGTGCAGAGGAGGTGGATGAAGGCGGGGGTTTCCAACAGGCCTCCACGGGGAGAACTTGGGGGCAAGGAAACGGTCTTGGTTGTGCCCGTCAGTCCCCGGTGAACACGCGCTTCGTGCGCTTCGTTTCCCCAGCCTATTGACGTAGTTCTCGACATGCCTTGTGCGGAGTTTGGAGGTGTGTCGTGCGGTGGTCTGGAAAGGCGAGGCGCTGCCCGAAGCCAACGGACTCCGGACAGCGCCCATGGAAGCAGGCAAGGAAGGACGAGCAGCGCGCGAGGCGACAGGCGTGCGAGCAGCCGCGCGTGCGTCGCGACGAGAGGCTCCTCAGCGCTGCAGCTGGCCGAGCAATCCCTGGATCATGGCCCGGAACCGATCGTCCGACTTCATCTGCTTCTCGATCTGCTCGACGGCATACAGCACGGTGGTGTGGTCGCGGCCACCGAAGAAGCCACCGATCTCCTCCAGCGAGTGACGCGTGATCGAGCGCGCGAGGAACATGGCGATCTGGCGCGGATGCGCGATGGCCTTGGTGCGGCGCCGCGACTGGAGCTCGGTCACCTTGATCTGGAAGTGCGAAGTCACAAGCCGAAGGATGTCGTCCATCGACGGCTGTCCCTTGGGAGACAGGAACACGTCGCGCAGCACGTGGCGCGCGAGATCGGGTGTCACGTCGAGGCCGTTGAGGCTGGCGTAACCGAGCAAGCGATTGACGGCACCTTCGAGCTCGCGGATGTTCGAGTCCACATGCTCGGCGACGAGCTGTGCCACGCTGTCGGGGATCTCCTTGCCCCGCTCGCGGCTCTTGCGCTTGAGGATCGCCATGCGGGTTTCGTAGCAGGGCTTCTCGATCTCGGTAACGAGGCCCCACTTGAAGCGCGAGACGAGTCGATCCTGCAGCGTCGGGATCTCCTTGGGCGGCGAGTCCGAGGAGAGCACGATCTGCTTCGACGCGTTGTAGAGCGTGTTGAACGTGTGGAAGAACTCCTCCTGCGTGCGCTCCTTGTTGGCGAGCAGGTGAATGTCATCGACCACGAGCACGTCGACGTTGCGGTACTTGTTCCGGAACTTCTGCAGGTCGCCGTTCTCCAGCGCACTGATGAAGTGGTTGATGAACGTCTCGCAGGACAGGTACAGGATCCGGGTCTCGGGATCGCGCTCGAGCAGCGAGTAGCACAGCGACTGCAGCAGGTGCGTCTTGCCCAGTCCCACGGACCCATGCAAGAAGAACGGGTTGTAGGAGCGACCCGGTGACTCGGAAACGCCCACGGCCGCGGCGTAGGCAAAGCGGTTGCACGGACCGACGACGAAGTTGTCGAAGCGGTAGTGCGGATTGAGGGCGACGTCGGAGCTCCACAGCAGGCCAGCTTCGGTCGGCGCGCGCCCTTCCCGAGCAGGTCGGGGAGTCGCGGGCAGGGACGGCGCGGGAGCGGGGTTGGCGCGCGGGGCCGCGGCCGGCACGGTCGGCGCGCCGGGGTTGGATGGGGCGAGGTTGCGCGCGCGCACGACCAGCTCGGCGTCGACCACGATCTGCACCGGCCAGGCGGCGCCGAACACGTTGCGGACCGCGGTCTCCAGGGCCGTGATGTAGGGCGCCGAGCGAAGCCAGTTGGAGGTGAAGGAGTTCTGCACCACCAGCACGACGCCTTCCGGTCCGGCGGAGCGCAGCAGCGCCGTGCGGAACCAGGTCTCCATCTGCTGACGGTTCAGCAGCTTGCGCAGCTCCTCGAGCACTTCGTCCCAGGCGCGAGCGAGGGAGTCGTCCCCGTCGCGTGCCGTGTCCGCCGGGCCGGAGCCCTGAGGCTCGTGAGCCAGCTCGGCTTCGGGGCCGGCGGCGGGCAGCGCGAGGCCCTCTCCGGCGAGGCTCGGGTCTTGGTCAGGTTGCATTGGGGGCTGCGTTTGGCGTCACGCATCGCCCGGAAGCGGGGCGATGGCGGGGTCGTGATGGGGCAGGTTGGCTCCGCGGACCACGGGCGTGCAGGCCCCCTCAGGGGCTGCCGAGCGCCCAGCTGGGGGTGACCAGATGGGGATCGAACGATCCTTTAGTGGACCTCAAAGAGACTCCTTCTTCTTCTTTCGACCCCGGTGTTGAACGCAGGGTGCGGAGGCAGCGGCCGAGGGGGGGCCGAGGTCGAAGGGGAAGTGGGAAACGGGCTCTTGGAGGCGCAGCTGTCGATCGAAACGACTACGGACGCGGAGGCGCATTCGACGGCGTACCCTCGACGCTGTCAACGGGCGCAGGGCGATCTATCTACCAAGAGTTCACAAGCCCTTGACCCGGGCGCAATTTACGTCCGGCTCTTCAGGGTTCTCCACAAGATCTCCACCAGCCTGTGGACGTCTTCTGCACGGGTCTCGCGGCCGCAGGAGAGGCGCAGGCCGCTGCGGGCCTCTTCATCGCTGCAGCCGATGGCCTTGAGCACGTGGCTCGGCTCCAGGGAGCCGCTGGCGCAGGCGGAACCGGCGCTGGCGGCCACGCCCTCGAGGTCGAGCCGCATCACCAGCACCTTGCCCTCGAGGCCGGGCGACAGGATGTTGAGCGTTCCGGGCAGCCGACGTGGGTGATCCACGGGCAGGCCCAGTAGGCGCAGGTGGGGCAACTTGGAGACAAGTTCTCCCCAAAGCAGGATCCCGAGCGTCCGAAGGCGCTGGCGGTGTTGCTCCAGCTCCCCGAGGGCGAGCTCGACGGCGCGGGCGGCGGCCACGGCGGCGGCCACGTTCTCCGTCCCCGGCCGCAGGCCATGCTCCTGCTCCCCGCCGTACATCAGCGGCTCGAGTCCCACCCCGCTTCGGCGATAGAGGAGGCCGACGCCGACCGGCGCCCCGACCTTGTGGAGGCTGAAGCTGGCCAGATCGACACGCAACGCGCGGAGCTTCAGAGGCACTCGACCGAGAGCCTGGACCGCATCCATGTGCCACAGCGGGCGTTTCGCGGCCGTGTCCAGCACGGTGGCGATGTCGTCGAGCGGGCTGCAGGTCCCCAGCTCGTTGTTGGCCGCCATGATGCTGACGAGTGCCATCGACGCGTCGTCGAGCGCCTCTCGCAGGGACTCCAGCCGGACGGTCCCGGACACGTCGACCTCGAGCAGGCGCAGGGTGCGCCCCGCTCGCTGGAGCGCACGGGCGGGTCCGAGCACGGAAGAGTGCTCGATCGGCGAGATCGCGAGCCCGCGGCGGGCGGCAAGCGGACGCAGCGCGCCGAGCAGCGCCAAGTTGTTCGACTCGGTTCCACCGGAGGTGAAGACGAGCTCGTCTTCGTGGACTTCGAGCGCCGCGGCGATCCTCTCGCGAGCCTCGTCGAGCATGTGGCGCGCGACGCGACCCGGACCGTGGAGGCTGGACGGATTCCCGCGCACGCGCAGCAGTGCCTCTTGGAACTCCTCGCGCACTTCCGGTCGCATGCGCGCCGTCGCGTTCGAGTCGAAGTACAGCGGCTCGCTCACGATCCGGAGCCCAAGACGCGCAGGTAGAGCGCCTCGTACTGCTTCACGATCCCAGCACGACTGAAGCGTCGCACGGCGCTTTCACGCGCCGCTGCGCCCATCCTGCGAGCGCTTTCGGGAGCGAACAGCAGCGCAGCGAGATGGGCGGCGAATCCCTCGAGGTCATCGGCGGGCGACAGGAAGCCCGTGACGCCGTGCTCGACGACTTCCGAGACGCCGCCGACATCCGTCGCCACCACGGGCGTGCCGCAGGCCATCGCCTCGAGCGCGGACAGTCCAAAGGACTCGGAGGAGCTCGAGAGCGCGAAGACATCGGCCGGTGCGAGGAGCTCGGGCAGCACGTCGCGCTCGCCGAGGAACAGCACGCGATCCGCCACGCCGAGTTCACGGGCCACGGAGCGGCTCTCGAGCTGGTCAGGGCCGTCCCCGACGAGCACCAGCGTCGCCGCGCGAGCCTTCAAGGCCGCAGCGAACGCGCGCACGAGCCACGGCACGCGTTTCACAGGACGGAAGTTGCTCACGTGCACGACGCTCGGTCCGTCTGGCCGCCGGCACGCGCTGGCCTCGCGTCGCGAGCTGGGCGAGAACCACTCGGTATCGACGAAGTTGTGGATCACTTCGACGCCGTGGGGCAGGACCCCATCGAGGCAGAAGCGTGCTCGCGTCTCACGCGCCAGCCAGTGGGAGACCGCGGTGACCGCATCGCTCGCGCCGATCACGAACTGGGTCAGTGGGGCGTAGGAAGGATCGTTGCCGATGAGCGTGATGTCGGTCCCGTGCAGCGTCGTCACGATGCGCGGCGCTGGACGGCCGCGGTCGCTCTCCGCGGCCGAGCGCGCGAGGAATGCCGACACGGCGTGCGGCAGGGCGTAGTGCGCATGCAGGATGTCGAGCCCGCTGGCGCGGTGGATGTCGAGAATCGCCGACGTGATCGCGAGGTCGTGCGGTGTCGAGTGGAACAGCGGGTAGGGCACGCCCTGCGCGCGATGCATCTGCACCAGTCCGGGAGAGCGCGCGAGACGTGGCGGCACCTCATGGCTGAAGACGTGGACGTCGTGCCCAGCATCCGCCAACGAGAGCGCGAGTTCGCTCGCCACCACGCCGGAGCCGCCGTACGTGGGATGGCAGAGGATCCCGATGCGCAGCTTGCGAGTCACGGGACTAGTCGGCTGCACCTTCGAGCAACACCGCATCGGGCGGCAGCTCGGGCAGCTCGTCTTCCTTCGCTCGCTCCGGCGGGGCCTTCGTACCCGGCTGGGGAGCCAGCTCCACGACCGCAATCGCCGGCGGCGCACTGGGCTGAGGCTCGGGCGAGCGAGCCGCGGGCTTGCGCGGCGCCGTGGTGCGCGGCTTGGGCGCGGGCTGCGGCTCGGCCGGCTTCGCGGGGTAGCGCTCGGCAAGCTCCGGATGCACGGATTCCTGCGCCATGACCTCGGTCGCCACGAGCTCGTAGTCCTGAGCTCCGGACGACTCGGGCGCGTACTCGAAGATCGTCTTCCCGTAGCTCGGGGCCTCGGCGAGCTTGACGTTCTTCGCGATCGCGCGCGTGAACACCTTGCCGGGGAAGTAGGACCGCAGCTCTGCGATCACCTCGCGCGCGAGCTTCGTGCGGTTGTCGTAGAGGCACGGCAGGAAGCCGGTGACCTCGAGGCGCGGATTCAGCCGGCGTCGCAGCAGGCTGACGACGTCGACGAGCTTCGTCATGCCCTGCAGCGCGAAGAACTCCGTCTGCACCGATATGACGGCTTCGTGCGCGGCGACGAGACCGTTGACCGAGAGCAGGCCGAGACTGGGCGGGCAGTCGAGCAGCACGTAGTCCGCCGGGGACACGCCGTGCTTCTCGCGGTGTTCCTTCTCCCAGGTGTCGATCGCGTCGCGCAGGATCAGCTCGCGGCCGAACGCGTTGGCGAGCTCGAGTTCCGCTCCGGACAGGTCGATGTTCGAAGGCAACAGGCGCAGTCCGGGCGTCTTGGTGTCGCGCAGCGCGTCGCCGAAGGCACAGTTGCCGAGCAGCACCGAGTAGGACGAGGGCTCGCCACTCTCGAGCTGCACATCGAGGTGCAGGGACAGGTTGGCCTGCGGGTCGAGGTCGATCACCACGACACGTCGCCCGGCACGCGCGAGGGCGGCGCCGAGATTCACGGTGGTCGTGGTCTTGCCCACGCCGCCTTTCTGGTTGATCAGTGCGATCCGGCGCATTCGATGCCGC
>CAITGX010000029.1 GCA_903892045.1 uncultured Planctomycetota bacterium
GCTGCAGGCGAGCGGCAACACCTACGACCTCGCGCTCCACGGGCGCGGCTTCTTCACCGTCGAGGGCGCGCAGGGCGAGCTCTACACGCGCGACGGGCGCTTCCTCGTCGACGACAAGGGCGTGCTGCAGACGCAGGAAGGTCTGCCGGTCGCGTGGGAAGGCGCGCGGGGCACGATCGATCCCACCGGCGCGGCCGTCACCGTCGATGCCTCCGGCACGGTTCGTCAGGGCGACGCCGAGGTCGGACAGCTGCGCATCGTCGACTTCGATCGCCCGAGCCAGCTCGTCTCGCGCCGCGGCGGCTTCTTCGAGGCGCCGGCGCAGCTCGCGCCGCGCCCGAGCGAGGCCGAGGTCCGTCAGGGCCACATCGAGCAGGCCAACGTGTCCGCCGTCGACGAGCTCGTCGCGATGATCGCCGTGCAGCGGCGCTTCGAGATGGGCACGCGCGTGATGGGAAGCATCGAGCAGTCCTACCGCCGACTGACCAACCCGCGCTGACGCGCGCGAGATCCACCAAGGGAGACCGACACCATGATCCGAGCGCTGATGACCGCCGCCTCCGGCATGAAGGTGCAGCAGATGCAGGTCGACACGATCGCGAACAACATCGCGAACGTGAACACGACCGGCTTCAAGAAGAACGAGCTCGCGTTCCGCGAGATGCTCTACGAGACCGTGCGCGATCCGGGCGCGCCCACGTCGGCGCAGCAGATGAAGCCCACCGGTCTGCAGTTCGGCAGTGGCTCGGAAGTCGCGGGCTCGGTCAAGGCATTCCGCCAGGGCGAGATCGCGCCGACGGGCAACAAGCTCGACATGGCGATCACTGGCGCGGGCTTCTTCCGCGTGCGCATCGGCAACGGCGAGTACCGCTACACGCGCGACGGCAGCTTCCGGCAGGACGGCTCCGGCACGCTGGTCAACGCCGAGGGCTACCCGCTCGATCCGCCCGTGCAGATCCCGCCCGACGCCCTCGAGGTGATCATCGGCGAGGACGGCTCGGTCAGCGTGATGCGCAGCGAGTCGGGCCTGCCCGAGCAGATCACGAACATCTCGATGTTCCGCTTCCCCAACCCCGCGGGCCTCAAGGCGCAGGGCGGCAACCTGTACTCCGAGTCCGCGAGCTCCGGGCAGGCCGCGCAGGCCACGCCCGGACAGGACGGCACGGGCCTGATCAAGCAGGGCTACCTCGAGCGCTCGAACGTGCAGGTCGTCGACGAGCTCGTCGGCCTGATCCTCGCGCAGCGCAACTACGAGATCAACAGCCGCGCGATCAAGGTGTCGGACGAGATGCTCCAGCAAGTCAACAACATGATCCGCTGAGGCACGCCGCATGTTCCTCGCACTCCTTCTCGTCGGCGGCGTCAAGGTCACGCTGCATCCCGAGGCCACCGTGCGCGGCACGGAGATCTCGCTCGCGCAGGTCGCGACCGTCGAAGGCGACGACGCTGCCGAGGTCGAGCGCGTGCGCTCGCTCAAGCTCGGCTACGCGCCGGCTCCCGGCTACTCGCGCACGCTCGCAGCGCCGCGCGTCTCCGCCGACGTCGCGCGCCTCGTCCCAGGCATCGCGATCGACCTGAAGGGCGCGCTCGCCTGCCGTGTCACGCCGCAAGTCGAGCGTGTCGCTGCGGCCTCGATCGAGGCTGCCGCGCGAGCCGAGATGGCGCGCGTGCTGAAGGGCGTCGAGCATGAGGTCGCGCTCAACACGACCCTCGCCGACCTCGAGGTGCCCGCCGGCAACGCGCCGGTCGAGGTGCGCGCCATCGCGGGCGACACCGCGCTGCGCGCGGGCCCCGTGAACCTCGCTGTCCGCATCAGCGTCGACGGCCAGCTCTATCGCACGGTGTGGACCAACTGGCGCCTGTCCGTGTGGGAAGAGGCCAACGTGCTGCGCCGCGACGTCGCGGCCGGCGAGACGATCACGCTCGAGATGCTCGAGCGCAAGCGCGTGCTCGGCAGCGGCGCACCGGGCGAAGTGACACTCGCGGCCGGGCTCGCCATGGGCTCGACCGCGCGTCGCAGCCTCGCGGCGGGCCACGTGCTGCGCGAGTCGGACGTGCTGCGCTCGGTGATCGTCAAGCGCGGCGACACGCTCTTCGTCGAAGTGCGCCGCGGCGCGGTTCACGCGCGCATGCCGGCGGTCGCCGAGCAGGACGCCCATCCCGGCGAGCGCATCAAGGTCACGCTGTCGAACTCGCAACGCTCGCTCAACGCGACCGTGGTCTCGCGCGACCTCGCGCTGATCGACCTCCAGCAGAACGGCTGAGAACGGACACCATGAAGAACCTCCTCGCTTCGCTCGCCCTGCTCGCGCTCGCGGCTCCCGCGCTCGCGCAGGGCCGCCCCGGCTCCACCTACGATCCCGACCGCAGCCCGGGCTCGCCCATCAGCGCCAAGATCGCCATGCACAAGGGCGACATCGTGACCGTGCTGATTGCCGAGTCGCAGAACGTGCGCAACCAGGAAGCGTCGGACCTCTCGAAGGCGACCAACCTGAACTACAAGGTCAACCTGTTCGACCTGAAGCCCGAGATGTTCTCGCAGCTGCCGACGGTGGTCGACGCGGACTCGACCGACGGCTTCGTCGGCCAAGCCAAGTACGAGAAGTCGGGCGCGTTCACTGCACGCCTCGCGGCGATCGTGGTCGACACGCTGCCCAACGGCAACCTGGTCGTGAGCGGCCGGCGCGAGATCAAGATCGACGGCGAGACCAAGCTGATCGAGTTCAGCGGCATCGTGCGCCGCTACGACATCACCGCCGCCAACACGGTGGCGAGCGAGCTCGTGGCCAACGCCACGGTCGTCTACAAGGGCTCCGGCCCGCTGACGGACTCCACCAACCGTCGCGGCCTGGGCAAGTGGATCCACGACCTCTTCTCGTGGCTGTGGCCCTTCTGATCGGAGCCTCCTCGCCCATGCAAGTCCTCCAGTTCCTCGCTCCGCTGTGCCTCGCCGGCTCGCTCGTCGCGCAGGGCGTCGGCGTCGGTCTCGTGCCGTCCGGCGTCGAGGCCCCGGCGCAGCCCAACACGCGCTCGACGGCGACCTACGAGGTCGCCCCGCGCTTCACGCCGGTTCCCGGCCGTGGCGCCGCGGGCCGCTCGATCACGGCCACGGTCGAGACGCTCGTCGACGTGCGCGGGCAGGAAGAGAACCTGATCACGGGCATCGGCGTGGTGAGCGGCCTCGGCGGCAGCGGCGACTCGGTCAACATGACGCGCCAGCTGCTCGAGAACGTGCTGCTCGCCAACAACGTGCGCATCGACGCGCAGCAGCTCACGCCCAAGAACGTCGCGATCGTGTCCGTCGAGGCCACGCTGCTCCCGGGCGTGCAGCCGGGCCGGCGCATCGACGTGCGCGTCTCGACGCTCGGCGACGCCAAGAGCCTGCAGGGCGGCGTGCTGCTCTTCACCGAGCTGCGCGACGCCACCGGCAAGGTGTGGGCCACCGCGGGCGGGCCCGTGAACGTCGGCGGCTTCATGGCGCAGGGCGCGTCCGCTTCCGTGCAGAAGAACCAAGTCACGGTCGGCATGATCACCGGCGGCGGCAAGGTCGAGCGTGCGCTCGCCAGCGAGCTCGTCAGCGAGCACGGCCTGATCTACCTCGACCTGCGCGCGGCGCAGTCGTCGTACTCGAACCTCGTGCGCATCACCGAGGCGGTCAACACCATCTACCCCAAGGCCGCGGAAGCCGCGACCGACGGGCGCACGATCAAGCTGCGCGTTCCCGCAGACCTGCCGAAGGCCGCCCATGTCGCGTACCTCGAGTCCGTGCTGCGACTCGAAGTCGAGCCTAGCCAGCAGCCGTTCGTCGTCGTCAACGAGCGCACCGGCGCGATCGTGATGGGCGACGGCGTGCGCCTGCGCTCGGGTGCGATCGCGCTCGGCGGCCTCACGGTCACGATCGCGGAGTCGCCCGAGACCAGCCAGCCCGGCCCGCTGTCCGGCGGCACGACGCAGACCAACCCGCGCACGGACATCAACGTCAAGGAAGGCAACAACGCGCTCGTGAAGGTGCCCGGCGCGGTCACCCTCGACGAAGTGGTCGAGGTGCTCAACGTGCTCGGCACGACGCCGCGCGACCTGATCCAGATCCTCGAGGCGATGAACCAGGCGGGCCTCCTGCTCGCCGAAGTGCGCCGGATGTGAGCAGCGCGATGCAACCGATCCAGGGAGACATGGCCGCGCGCTCGAGCGACGCGGTGGCGAGCGCCCAGAGCGCGGACCTCGAACGCGCCCGTACGGCGTCCGGCTCCGGCGATCCGGCCAAGGCCGCCAAGATGTTCGAGGAATTGCTCGCCACGATGATGGTGCGCGAGATGCGCCGCGGGCTCGAGGGCGGCTTCTTCGGGAGCGGCTCCGGCTCGGACGTCTACGAGGGCTGGCTCGACCAGCATGTCGGCAAGTCACTGGCGGACACGGGCGCGCTCGATCTGGCGCAGTCGATCCGCTTCTCGATCCAGGGCAAGCAGTCGGAGGAAGCCCGATGAACCAGGTGATGACGCTCCTGCGCCAGCTCGAAGCGCACGTGCAGGAGGAAATTGGCGCGCAGTCGCGCGTGCTCGCCGCGCTCGAGGCGCAGGGCGAGGCGCTGCGCTCGCACGAGTCCGCGCGCATCGTCGCCGCGACCTCGACGCTCGACGCGGAGATCATGGCGCAGGCGCGCCGCACGGAGCGGCGCAACGAGCTGCTCTCGGCGCTCGCCGCGGCATGGAGCCTGCCCACGGGCACCCTGACGCTCGGCAGCATCGTCCAGCGCGTCGGCGACGAGGGCCGCCGGCTCGCGCGCCAGCGCGAGGAGCTCGCCGCGACCGTGGGCAACGTCGCGCGCCAGAGCCGGCGCAACGGCCTCGTCGCGCGGCTGCACCAGCGCGTGACGTCCGAGGTCCTGCAGGCCGTGCTGGTCGAGAGCGGCGACAACGCCGTGCTTGCCGAGGGCGGTGCGCTCGTGGATGCGGAGGGCTGAGCGATGTCGACGCTGGGACTCAACATCGGCCTCAAGTCGCTGCTCGCCGCCCAGGCGAACCTCGAGACGATCGGGCACAACCTCTCGAACGCGAACACGCCGGGCTACTCGCGGCAATCGCTGCAAGTCTCGTCGTCCTCGCCGATTCGCCTGCGCGGGCTCGTGCAGGGCACGGGCATCAGCGCCGACACGATCACGCGCACCGTCGACTCGATCCTGCACGGTCGCATTTCGTCGCAGGTCTCCTCGCTCGGCCGCATCGACGCGCGCCTCGAGACGATCTCCACCGTCGAGAGCTTCCTCGGCGGTACGAGCGAGAGCGGCATGCCCGCGCTCTTCAAGAAGATGTTCCAGTCGTTCGCCTCGCTCCAGACGGCGCCCGAGGACCCGGTGCTGCGCACGGGCGCGGTGCAGTCCTCCGTCGGTCTCGCCGCTGCGCTCAACCAGGCGGCCGGCAACGCGCAGTCCTTGCAGCGCAACGTGTTCCTGCAGATGGACGCGAGCGTCGAGGAGGTCAACGCGCTCGCCCAGCGCATCGGCGATCTCAATCGACAGATCACCGGCAGCGAGCTCGGCACGTCGACCGCCAACGACCTGCGCGACCGTCGCGACCAACTCGTCAAGGAGCTGTCGCAGTTCGTCGACGTGCGCGCGGTCGAGGACTCGCGCGGCGCCGTGCGCGTGCTCGTCGGCGGTCGCATCCTCGTGAGCCCGACCTCGGTCGAGCAGCTCGAGCTCGGCGGCGACCCCGCGAGCGGCAACGTCACGCTCTCGATCGACGGCGAGGCCATCGACTCGCTCGGCGGTCGCCTCGGCGGCTTGCTCGGACTGCAGACGGGCTATCTCGACGGGATCGCCGGCAAGCTCGACGAGTTCGCGCGCAACCTCGCGCTCGAGTCGAACCGCGTCCACTCGACCGGCATCCCGCGCTCGGGCTCGTTCTCGGTGCTCGTCGGCGACAACGTGATCGCGGACTCCGACTCCGACGGCGATCGTGAGGACGAGCTCTTGGCGCGCGCTGGCCTGCCCTTCGA
>CAITGX010000030.1 GCA_903892045.1 uncultured Planctomycetota bacterium
CGACTTCGACGGGGCCAAGTTCTTCGTGCAGCGCGAAGGACACTCCTACGCGACGCCGATGTTCCTGTGCCTGCTCGTGGTCGAGGCCACGGACGTGCTGTTCGCCGTCGACTCGGTGCCGGCCGCGCTCGGCATCACCCACGACCGCTTCGTGCTCTACAGCTCGAACGTCATGGCGATCTGCGGCCTGCGCGCCCTGTACTTCGCCGTGGCAGGCCTGATCGGCCTGTTCCACTTCCTCAAGCACGGCCTCGCGCTGATCCTCGTGTTCGTCGGCGTGAAGATGCTGATCGCGCACTGGTACAAGATCCCGATTCCCTGGGCGCTCGGCGCGGTGCTCGGCATCCTCGCGCTGTCCGTGCTGCTCAGCGTGGTGTTCAAGAAGCGCGAGGACGCCCACGGCGCGTCATGAGCTCGGGCGGCGGCCACAACCGGATCCTCGCGGGCCTCGGCCTCGGCGCCCTGTGCGGCGTCGTGGCCAACACGCTCGTCGCGGACTCGCCGGAGGCGCGCCGCACGCTCGACATCGCGATCGACACGGTTGCGCACCCGATCGGGCAGATCTTCCTGCGCCTGCTGTTCGTGGTCGTGCTGCCGCTCGTGTTCGCCTCGATCGCCGTCGGCGTCGCGAGCCTCGGCGACATCCGCAAGCTCGGCAGCCTCGGCGCGCGCACGCTGGCCTTCTTCGTGGTCACCTCGGGCGCGTCGGCGGTGCTCGGCATCGCCGCCCTGCACTTCTTGCAGCCGGGAGCCGGCTTCGATGCGGCCACGGTGGCCGAGCTGCAGTCCAAGTACGCCGGTGACGTGAAGTCGCTCGCCGACAAGGCCGCCGCGGGCGCGCCGCTCGACCTGCTCGGGCGCGTGAACCAGATCCTCGACATGTTCCTGCCGCGCAACATGCTCAAGGCGGCGGTCGACATGCAGATGATCCCGGTGATCGTCTTCGCGCTGCTCCTCGGCGCCGCGCTGACCTTCGTCGAGACGCGCAAGCGCGAGCTCCTGTCCACGGCGCTCGAGGGCGTGTCCGACGCGATGGTGACCGTGGTCGGCTTCGCGATGAAGCTCGCGCCCTACGCCGTCTTCTGCCTGATCTTCGGCGTCACCGCGCGCTTTGGCCTCGGGCTGCTGCAGAAGCTCGGGCTCTACGTCGGCATCATCCTCGTCTGCTACCTGATCCAGCTGCTGGTGCTCTACCCGCTGCTGCTCGCGCTGCTCGCACGGCGCAACCCGTGGCAGTTCCTGAAGGACGCCATGCCGATCATGGTCACCGCGTTCTCGACCTCGTCGAGCAATGCGACGCTCCCCACCTCGATCCGCGTGGCCCAGGAGTCCCTCGGCATCCGCCCGCAGATCGCCGGCTTCGTGCTGCCGCTCGGCGCGACCATGAACATGAACGGCACGGCGCTCTTCGAGGGCGCGGTGGTGCTGTTCGTGGCGCAGGTGTTTGGCATCGAGCTCTCGCTCGGCACGCAGGCCATGGTCGTCGGCATGTGCGTCCTGACGGCGATCGGCGCCGCGGGCGTGCCCGGTGGCTCGCTTCCGCTGCTGATGGGCGTCATGGCGCAGGCGGGCGTGCCGCCGGATGGCATCGCCATCGTGCTCGGCGTCGACCGCATCCTCGACATGGGCCGCACCGTGACGAACGTCATGGGCGACCAAGTCTGCGCCGCCTACATCGACCGCGTCGACGCCGCGCGCTCCTGACCCAGTTCTTTCGCTGGCTCGCGCGCCGCTGCGCTAGCCTCTCTCCCACCCTCTGAAGGAAGACCACGACTTGAAGCTCCTGCACACGCTCCTCGCTGCGCTGCTCGCCCTGCCGGCCCTCGCGCACGCCCAAGACAACGCGCCGAAGATGCCCGCGGACACGGAGATCGTGTCACTGCCCTCGGGCCTGAAGTACTCGGTGCTCAAGAAGGGCGACAGCAGCACGAAGGCGATGAAGGGCGACATCGTGCGCATGCACTACACCGGCTGGCTCACCGACGGCACGGTGTTCGACTCGTCGGTCACGCGCGGCACGCCGTTCGTGTTCGAGCTCGGACGCGGCGAGGTGATCAAGGGCTGGGACGAGGGCGTGGCCCTGATGAACAAGGGCGACAAGCTCAAGCTCACGATCCCGGCCGAGCTCGGCTACGGCGCGCGCGCCACGGGCAAGATCCCGGCCAACGCGACGCTGGTGTTCGAGGTCGAGCTGCTCGACGTCGTGTGGCGCTTCGCGCAGGTGAACCCCTCGACGAAGAAGACCACGCCGAGCGGCGTCGGCTACGAGGTGCTCGCGCCGGGCACGGGCGTCACGCCCAAGGCGGGCGACCTCGTGCGCTTCCACTTCGCCGTGTGGCGCTCGAGCGGCGAGCTGCTCTCCTGCGACGATCGCGAGAGCCGCGGTCGCCCGCGCCCCAAGCCGGGCGCCACGGGCACGGTCGGCGAGATGCCGGCCATGGGCCTGAGTGAGGCGCTCAAGCTCTGCCCGCTCGACGGCTCCGTGCGCATCGAGTTGCCGGCCTCGGCCTCGTTCCAGCGCCTGCCGCCCAACACCAAGCCCGAGTCGACCATCGTCTGGGAAGTGAAGCTGCTCGAGATCGTCACGGTGCCGACCTTCTCCATGCCCGAGGCCTCGAAGCTCGTGACGCTGCCGAGCGGTCTCGCCTACGAGGTCGTCAAGCCTGGCACGGGCAAGAAGCCCGGCGCCAGCGACATGGTCACCGTCCACTATGTCGGCTGGCTCACCAACGGCAACCGCTTCGACACGAGCTACTCGACGGGCCAGCCCGCGAGCTTCTCGCTCGGTGGCGTGATCAAGGGCTGGACCGAAGGCGTGCAGCTCATGCAGGAAGGCGCGATCTACAAGTTCGTGATCCCGCCGGGCCTCGCCTACGGCGAAGCCGGCGCCGGCGCGGACATCCCGCCCAACTCCACGCTCGTGTTCCAGATCGAGCTGATCTCGACGCCCTGACGCGCGGCGATCGCGAAAAGTCCGAGAGCCCGCGCACGGCCAACGCCGACGCGGGCTCTCGGTCCTTGGGGGGCGCCTCGCCGCCTAGCGCAGCGTCTCGACGTGCGGGAGCATGAAGCTCGTGTTGGCGTCGGCCTTGGTCCACAGGCCGGCCTTGCCGGCGGCCGCGAAGGTCGTGTCCTCGACGCCGAGCGAGAGCGAGCCGCAGGTCACGAGGATCTTCGGGCCACGCATCGTCACGGAGAGGTCGATCCAGTCGTGGGGCAGCTCGCCCGAGATCGAGGCGAGCTGCGTGCGCTTGCTGTTCTCGACCTTGTAGATGCGCAGGTTGTTCTCGAGCGGGTTCCAGCGCGTGACGTAGTAGTTGGCGGCGTCCTGCGCGCGCCACACGACCCCGCCGCCCTGGTCCTCCAGCCCTGAGTTCGCGCGCAAGCGCGTGCGGATCGAGACGTCGGGCCCGAAGGTCTCGCCCGAGAGCAGCAGGTTGTAGTTGTGGCCCGTGTTGTCGGTGGCGACGGTCTTGATCCGGCCGTGCTGCGCGTCGAGCGTCGTCGTCCACGCGGCTGGGGTGCCGACGCCGTTGGTCTCGGCGGGAGTCCACGCGGCCGCGGCCTCGCGCGCGGGGGGCGCGCCTTCTTCGTTCGCGGTCGAGCTGCAGGCGGCGAGCAGGGCGAGAGGCAGGAAGAGAGCGACAGGCTTCATCGGGCGGGCTCCGGAGGCACGGCAACTTCGAACGCGGCGGCGTGCAGGGCGCGTGCAGCTAGCGCGAGCTGGGCCGCGGGTAACAGGTGCACGCGCGTCACGAGCAGACCGTCGCTCCAGCGCGCACGAATGTCGATGCCGGCCGCATGCAGCGCGGCGTCGAGAACGGGCGAGTCGCTGCCGACGGTGGCCACGCTGGCAAGGTCGCGCTCGATCGAGATCCGGCTGCCGAGCGGCAAGAGTTCGCGAGCGAGCTCGTCGCTCGATGGCGTGACGACGAGCAGCGCGCCGTCCGCGGCTCCGAGGTGCAGCGGCTCGAGGCCAAGACGCGCGAGCGCGGCGCTCACGCTGGCGCGCACATCCGCGCTGTCCGGCGCGATGCGCACGAGGAGCACGTTGCGACGACAAGCGATTCCGACGGCCTCGGCGCCACTGCCTTCGCGCGAGACGAGCGTGCCCGGGTCGGATGGGTTGCGCACGCACAGCACACGCCCCGGGACTCCCGCGCGAGCGAGCGGTTGCACGGACTCGGAGTGCAACACTCCCGCGCCGTGGCGCGTGAGCTCGCCCGCCTCCTCGTAGGACAGCGCGCGCAGCGTGCGCGCGTTCGGCACGAGCTTCGGATCGGCAGTCATCACGCCGCCGACTTCCTTCCAGAAGCAGACCTCGCGCGCTCCGATCGCCTCGCCGATCAGCGTGGCCGAGAGGTCCGAGCCGTTGCGGCCGAGCGTCGTCAGGCGCCCGTGCGCGTCGGCGGCGAGGAAGCCGGTGATGACGGGGATGCCGTCGAAGCGCGCGAGCGCGCTGCGCACGCGCTCGGCGCTCTGCGCGAGCACCTTGGCGCGGCCGTGATTCGAGTCGCTCTGCAGGCCGAGGTCATAGGCATCGATCGGCACGGCGCGCAGGCCGCGTGCACTCAAGTGAGCGGCGACGATGCGCGCGCTGACGCGCTCGCCGAACGAGAGCACGTGGTCGCGCTCGTGGGCCGCGAGGACGCCGCGCGAGCGAATCGCGCCGAGGATCGTCGCGAGCTCGGCGAAGTGCCGGTTGAGCATCTCGGGGTCGAGCTCGAGCTGCGCGAGCAGGCTGCGGTGGCGCACGCGCACGGGCCCGAGCTCGTCGCGCCCCTCGGCCGCGGCGTGCGCGACGCGGTCGAGGGCGGATGTGACGCCCTCGACGGCGCTGACCACCGCCACCGGGCAGTCGGCTACGCGCTCGGCGAGCAACGCCCCCACGCGCCGCACGGCCGGACCATCGGTCAGGGACGCCCCACCGAACTTGTGGACGGGACGCGGGGCGGGGCGGGGCAGCAGGGACATCGGGCGGATTCGGAACGGGCCGGGAGCGCCTATGATAAGGCGCTCTCCACCGAGGATCGCACTCCCATGACCGCCATCGACCGCGAAGCCCTGATCTACGACTGGAACACCGCCGGACAGGCCCCGAAGCGGCCTGCTGGCGCGATCCAGTTCGACGACGAGACCCTGCGCGACGGCCTGCAGAGTCCCTCTGCCCGCGACCCCGAACTCGGCGACAAGATCGCGCTCGTGCGGCTGATGGACCAGCTCGGCATCCAGACCGCCAATGTCGGCCTGCCGGGCGCCGGCGCGCGCGCGCGCGAGCACATCACGGCGCTCGTGCGCGAGATGGCGGGCTTGAAGATCAAGGCCAACGTCGCCTGCCGCACGGTCATCACCGACATCGCGCCGGTGGTCGACGTCGTGCAGGCCACTGGCCAGCCGGTCGAGGTGTGCGCGTTCATCGGCTCGTCCCCGATCCGCCAGTACGCGGAGAACTGGGAGATGAGCACGATGCTCAAGCTCTCGAAGGACGCGGTCGAGTTCGCGGTGAAGAACGGCCTCGACTGCATGTTCGTCACCGAGGACACGACGCGTGCGCATCCCGACGACGTGAAGGCGCTCTACACCACCGCGATCGAGGCCGGCGCCAAGCGCGTGTGCGTGTGCGACACCTGCGGCCACGCGACGCCGGACGGGACCGCCAAGCTGATCCGCTACGTGAAGAGCATCGTGGACGCGACCAACCCCAAGGTCGGCATCGACTGGCACGGCCACCGCGACCGCGGGCTCGGGCTCGCGAACGCCCTCGCGGCCCTCGAAGCGGGCGCCACGCGCGTGCACGCCACGGCGCTCGGCGTCGGCGAGCGCGCCGGCAACGCCGAGATGGACATGCTGCTCGTCAACCTGCGCCTGCTCGGCTGGATCGACAACGACCTGTCCGTCCTCGGCGACTACGTGCGCCTCGCGCACAAGGCGATCGGCGTGCCGTTGCCGTCGAACTACTCCGTGTTCGGTTCGGATGCCTTCGAGACCGGCACCGGCGTGCACGCAGCCGCCGTGATCAAGGCCTTCCGCAAGGGCGACACGTGGCTCGCCAACCGCGTCTACTCCGGCGTTCCCGCCGACATGGTCGGGCTCGAGCAGGTGATCAAGGTCGGGCCGATGTCCGGCAAGTCCAACGTGATCTGGTTCCTCGAGAAGCACGGGGTGCAGCCGACGGACAAGGCGGTCGATGCGGTGCTCACGCTCGCCAAGACCACGCCGCGCCTGCTCGAGAAGGACGAGATCCTCGCCGCCGCTCGCGGCTAGACGCGAGGAACGCTCCCCATGGACCACGCACCCGATCACGCGATCGTCGCCCAGGGCGACATGGCGCTCCTGCGCGACGTGCAGGCCTACCTGCGCCACCGCGGCGTCGAGGCCCAGATGGTCTCGCCGCCGGGCGGCTGCGGCACGGGGTGAGGGACCAAGCTGTGGCTCGCGGTCGCGAGCCAAGATGCGGCGGTGGCGGCCCAGCTCGTGCACGAGCACTGGGGCTCGGACATCGATCCCGACGCGCTCGCGCGCGCGAGCGGCGCGATCAACCTCGACGCCGACGAGGCCAACTGCCCGGCCTGCGGGGCGGCGTTCAAGACCACGGCGCGGCGCTGCCCCGACTGCGGGCTGCGCTTCGGCTAGCCGCTCACACGCTGAACTGCAGCGCGAGCGCGACGAACGGAGCCGTATCGGCCTCCGACTCGCTCACCTTCGTGCCGACGGCGTCGAGCGTCGAGAGCTCGCGCCACACGTTGAGGCCACCGAAGAGGTCGAGCTTGAAGCCGCTCTCGGAGCGATGCGTGATGCCGGCGCCGGCGCGGATTTCCTCGTCGCGGAACACGCCGCTGGGCAGCGGGTTGTTGTCGTTGAGGCGGAACTGGCGCAGCTGGTACTCGGCACGCGCGAACAGGCTCCAGCTCGGGTCGAGCGCGTAGCGCGCCTCGACGCTCGTGCCCTTGGCCTCGAACGTCAGCGCCTCGCTCGCGCGCCACTTCAGGCCGAGGAACGGCCAGATCCACGGGTCGTCCTCGAGGCGCGAGAGCATGGCGAGGCCGACGTCGACCTCGAGCCGCTCGCTCGCGACGTAGTGCACGCCGCCGACGCCACCGGCGACCAGGGCGTCGCGCGGGCTGGCCTCATCCTCGCCGCCGAGGGTGAACTCGAAGCCGCCGAACCAGCCCATGCCGAGCTGCTGGGGGGTGCGCACGATGCCGGATAGGGACGCGCGGTAGAGGTCGTTGAAGGGCTCGCTCGCGCCGGGGACGAGGTTCGGAGCGCCGCCGAAGTTGTAGAAGTGGGCCTCGGTCGAGAGCGAGAAGGCCGCGAGGCGCTCCTCGTCGAGCTCGGTCCCGAAGATCACCTGCCAGCCGCCGCGCTGGTGGGAGACATCGCCGCCGCCTTCGAGGCCCGCGGAGCCCGCGGCGTCGAGGTAGCCCCGGGCTTCGAGGAAGCTGGTCGGGCGAGGCGCCTCGGCGGCGCGCTCGAGATCGTCCATGTAGCTCGCGAGCGACGGCACCGCCCGAGGGGCTCCCGACCACTCGAGGGCATCGGGAACCGCCGGGAGAGGGCGGAAGGCGTTCTGGGCAGACGCCGAGGAAGCGAGCACTAGGCTCGCAACGAGGATGGCGCGGGTGCGTCGGGAGAGCATCGGGGCGCGGTGGTTCGGGGTGCGGCGAACGCGCGCTCGGGGGCGGAAGTGCCCGAGCCCAAGACTCGCCGTCGAACCCTACCCCGACCTGACGGCGCGCGCGGAGCCATCGGAAGATCGGTGGCTGGACCGGCTCTCGGGAAGGAAAGCCCTTCCGACCGGGAGCCCGGGACCGGCTCGACCGGGGGGACGCGACGGCTCTAGCGGCCGGGAAGCCGACCGGGCAGGTTGGACGGAGCCGGCGGGGTGATGGCGCGAGCGTTGTAGTGCACGCAGGTCGGGCACTTGTGGAAGTGCTCCCGCTGGCGCTTCTGGCACTCGGAGGTGTGGATGGTCGCCGCGATCAAGGCCAGCAGCCCATCGGCCCGGGTGGGGCAGATGCGCTGGTTCGGGGCCAAGCTCGGGCCGTCCTGCTGGGGGTCGCTCATCGCTGGGCGGCATTGTGACCCCCGCGGCCGCTGGCCCGCAAGGTCGCTTCAGTCCGAACGGCCGAGCGCGGCCCGAATGCGGCGCAGGGACTCTTGGGCAGCCCATGCCCCTCGGTGGCTGTCGCGGGACAGCTCCACGGCCGCCATTCCATCGTAAGACGTTTCCAACAATGTATTTAGAACTTCGGGCAGGTTCAGCACACCCTCGCCGAACATGCGGTGCTCGTGGCGGCCGTCGGCGATGTCGTCGAGGTGCACGTGCGCGAGGTGCGGCCGCAGGGTGCGGAGCTGTTCCCCCACCGGAAGGTCGCCCGTGACGAGGCAGTGCCCGACGTCGAGGGTCAAGCCGAGGTCGTCGCCGTCGGCTCCGAGGCGTTGGCACAGCTCGAGGTAGCCCGCCGGGCGCTCGAGGAACATCCCGGGCTCGGGCTCGAAGGAGACCGTCACCCCACGCTCGCGGCCGTGGTCGAGCACCGCGCGGATGCCGTCGCACAGGCGCACCCAGAGCTCCTCGGGGGCCGCCGGACCGCCGCGGTGATCCCCGACCGAGCCACAGGGGGCCGCCCCCGACCAGATCGAGACCAGGCCGGCGTCCAGCCCGGCCGCGAGGTCGATGCAGCGCTGGAGCATGCGCACCCGTCGGGCACGGTCAGCCGGGTCGGGCTCCAACAGGGTCGGCCAGTGCTTGCGGCGCGGGTCGAGGACGAAGCGCGCGCCGGTCTCGATGGCGAGCTCGAGGCCGAGCTCCTCGCTCCAACGGCGCACGTCCTCCACCAGTCGCGGGCTGGGCTCGAGCGGGTCGAGCTGGCCCACGTCGGGAGTGATCGCCACCCCCTCGTAGCCGAGGTCGGCCAGCATCCGCAGGGCGTCGAGCAGCCGGTGGTGGGCCAGTCCGTTGGTGTTGTAGGCGAGACGGAACACGGTGGGCGGACCCAGCTTAGCGCTCCGGAGTGCGCCAGCCGCCGCCCATGCGCCGCACGAGGTAGCGGTCGGAGAGGCGAGGCGAGAGCAGGCCGACGAGCGAGAGCGCGCGCCACTTCCACGACAGCCAGCGCTCGGGTTGCGGGGCGCGGTCGAGGGCGAGGATCTCGTCGGCGACGCGCTCGGGGGCGTCCGCGGCGCTCACGTCGGGACCGGGCAGGTGGCTGGGGTTGGGTTGGGTCGCAAAGAAGGCCGTGCGCGTCAAGCCGACGTCGAGCAAGCAGACCGCGATGCCATCGCTCGCCCACTCGATGCGCAGGCCCTCGCCGATCGAGTTGAGCGCCGCCTTGCTCGCCGCGTAGGCGACCTGCCCCGGGATGCCGCGCCGCGCGACGATCGAGGAGACGAGGACCATCGTCGGACGCTCGCCCGCGCGCAGGAGCGGCAGCGACTCGCGCGCGACGTCGAGCACGGCGGTCACGTTGGTGTCGACGAGCGAGCGCAGCAGCGTGGGGTCGTATTCCTCGACGCGCGCAAGGTAGCCGTGGGCG
>CAITGX010000031.1 GCA_903892045.1 uncultured Planctomycetota bacterium
CACCATCGCGAGGTGGGCCTCGCGGGCTTCGCGCTCATCGAGCGCGCGCGCTATGCGGAGATCATCGGCGACCTCGTGCACGTCGGCGGCGAGGCGATCGAGCTCGCGCTCGCGGCCCGCGGCCCCAAGGGGCTCGCCCTCGTCAGCGACGCGCTGCGCGGTGCCGGGACGGGCTGCGACGTGTTCCACTCGCACGGGCGCGACCACCTGATCGACGACGGCACGGCCTACTACCCGCCGGGGCCCGGGCGCCCCGAGCGCCAGCTCGCCGGCACGGCGATGGGGCAGCTCGACATGGTGCGGCGGCTCGTGAAGCGCGGCGTGGTCGGGCTCGAGGAGGCGCTCGAGATGGCGAGCGAGACGCCGGCGCGCGCGTTGGGCCTCGAGCGCGAGCTCGGCGTGCTCGTGCCCGGTGCGCGCGCGGACCTGATCGTGCTGCGCGGCCCCGAGCTCGAGCTCGAGGACGTGCTCGTCGGCGGCGAATCGGCGCTCCGCGGTTAGTCTTTCGGGGTCCCTTTCGAGGCCCCCCCGATGATCGCTTCCGCGCTGCTCCTGTCGCTCGTCCCGTCCGTCGTCGCGCTCGCCCCACAGGAAGCGCAGCCGAAGAAGAAGCTGCCCAACGTGGAGTCGGCGGCGAAGAAGGCGCACGCGCTGCTCGTCGACCTGCAGGAGAATCTCGCCGATCCCAAGGGCACGGAGCGCGAGTGGCCCTACGAGGGCGTGTACCGCGAGAAGGGCCAGATTCCCGTGGGCTACCGCGTCGGCGGCACCGCGATCTCCGCCTGGGCGCTGGTCGAGTCGCCGCAGCACGCGAAGTCGAAGGAGTCGCAGGCCGCCGTGGCGCGCGCGGTCGACTTCCTGTTCGAGACGCTCGAGGACCCGGCGATGGCCGCGGGCTTCAGCGGCGGCTACGACGTGCGCGGCTGGGGCCACGCCTATGCGCTGCAGCTGTTCCTGCGCCTGCGCGCGGAGAAGCTCGTGCCGAAGGGCAAGGAAGAGGCGCTCGACGCGTGGGTGAAGCGCCTCGTCGAGGTCCTGCACCAGACCGAGATCGTCGAGACGGGCGGCTGGAACTACTCGCGGCCCGGTGGGGGAGCGAAGCGCGCTCCGGCCTCGCCGTTCATGACGGCGCCGACCTTGATCGCGCTGTTCGAGGCGCGCAAGCAGGGCGAGAGCGTCGACGCGGCCATGATCGCGCGCGCGCTCGACGCGCTCGAGGCCTGCCGCACCGAGGCCGGCGCGATTCCCTACAACACCGGCGCGAAGAAGGACGAGTGGCCCGGCGCGATCGGTCGCTCGCCGATCACCGAGTGCGTGCTCGTGCTCGCCGGCCGCAGCAGCGTCGACAACGTGCGGCGCTCGCTCGACAACTTCCTGGAGCACTGGGAGTGGCTCGAGAAGCGTCGCAAGGGCACGGGCACGCACGTGCCTCCCTACGGCGTCGCGCCCTACTACTTCTTCTACGCCCACGGCTACGCGGCGCAGGCGATCGAGTTCCTGCCCGAGGCCGAGCGCGCGAGCTACCGCGAGCGCTTCCTCGAGCGCCTGTTCCAGGTGCAGGAAGACTCCGGCGGCTGGAACGACCGCATCTTCCCGCGCAGCGAGAACTACGGCACCGCCATGGGCCTGATCGCGCTGCTCGCCCCGACCCTCGACCGCCCGACCGGCTGGACCCCGCCGCCGCCCGCCACCCAAGGCGACTCGAAGTGACCGCCCTCTAGCGCGGCGCGCGCGCGAGCTCGGCGACGCGGGCGCGGATGGAGTCGCGTACGGCGTCGAAGGCGGGGCCGTCGAGGTGTTTGGGGTCGGGGACCTGCCAGTCGGCGCGGTGGCGGGCGCGCACGTTGGGGCACTCGTCGCCGCAGCCCATGGTGATGGCCCAGTCCCACTCGACCTGTGGGACTTCGGCGAGGCTCTTGGAGCGGTGGCGGGCGAGGTCGTAGCCCACGAGGCGCATCGAGGCGATGGCCTTGGGGTTGACGACGCCCGAAGGACGCGAGCCGGAGCTGTGCGCGTCGAACAGGGCGGGGAAGTCGAGCTTCGCGAACGCCTCGGCCATCTGGCTGCGGCAGGAGTTCTCGACGCAGACGAACAGGACGCGCAGCGGGCTCTGGCTCATCGGTTGCCTCCGGGGCTGTGCGCTTCTTATCGTAGAACGACGATGAAAGGCAAGGGCTGCTGTCCGGCGCCGCGCCGCGAGCGCGATCTGCCGTCCCTCTCCGGACGAGCGGGCGAGCGCGAGCTCGCGCGCCTCGCCAAGGCGCTCGGCCATCCCGCGCGCGTGCGCATCGTGCGCTTCCTGCGCGAGCGGGAGAGCTGCGTGTGCGGGGGCATCGTCGACGAGCTCGGGCTCGCGCAGTCGACGGTCTCCCAGCACCTGAAGGTGCTGAAGGCGGCCGGGCTGGTGCGCGGCACGATCTCGGGCCCGAGTACCTGCTATTGCCTCGAGCCTGCGGCCCTGCGCCGCTTCGAGCGGATCCTGCGAGGACTGGCGCGATGAAGACCGGTGGTCGTCTCTCGTTTCTCGATCGCTACCTGACGGCGTGGATCTTCCTCGCCATGGCCTGCGGCGTGCTGCTCGGCTGGGCAATCCCTGAGTTCGCGCTGGTCCTCGGCCGTATCAGCGTCGGCACGACCTCGATCCCGATCGCGGTTGGCCTGATCGCGATGATGTACCCGCCGCTCGCCAAGGTGCGCTACGAGGAGCTCGGGCGCGTGCTGCGCGACCGTCGCGTGCTCGCGCTCTCGCTCGTGCAGAACTGGGTGCTCGGTCCGCTCGTGATGTTCGCGCTCGCGGTCGTGTTCCTGCGCGACGAGCCGGACTACATGCTGGGCCTGATCCTGATCGGGCTGGCGCGCTGCATCGCCATGGTGATCGTGTGGAACGACCTCGCGGGCGGCGATCGCGAGTACTGCGCGGGTCTCGTGGCGCTCAACTCGCTGTTCCAGATCCTGCTCTTCCCGGTCTACGCGTGGTTCTTCGCGACCTGGCTGCCCGAGCGCATCGGTCTCGCGGGCACTGTCGTGCCGGTGTCGATGGGGGAGATCGCGACCAGCGTCGCCATCTACCTCGGCATTCCCTTCGCGGCCGGCATCACCACGCGGCTCGTGCTCGTGCGCGCGCGTGGACGCGAGTGGTTCGAAACGAGCTTCGCGCCGCGCATCGGACCGATCACGCTGGTCTCGCTGCTCTTCACGATCGTCGTGATGTTTGCGCTCAAGGGCGAGGCGATCGTGCAGCTGCCGCTCGATGTGCTGCGCATCGCGCTGCCGCTGCTCGCCTACTTCGTGTTGATGTTCTTCCTGTCGTTCTTCATGAGCTGGAAGCTCGGCGCAGGCTACGAGCGCTCGGCGACGCTGTCGTTCACGGCCGCGTCCAACAACTTCGAGCTCGCGATCGCGGTGGCGGTCGCGACGTTCGGCATCGAGAGCGGGGCAGCGCTGGTCGCCGTGATTGGTCCGCTCGTGGAAGTCCCGGCGCTGATCGCGCTCGTGGGGGCCGCGCGCTGGCTGCAGGTGCGCTGGTTCAGCCCCGGGGCGTCGTCGGGCGGCTGCGCGCGCTGAGTCCGTCCCGAAAGCGGCCTGAGGGTCCCCGTGCCGCTCCAGTGGAACCGGAGGCGGGTCGAACTACGAGGCGGTGAAGGCTCTCGCTGCGCTGCTCCTCTTGTTCGCGCTCATCGCGCTCCCGCGCGTGGCCGTGAGCTCGTCGGGTGACGAGGCGCTGCTCGAGGCGCCGCTCTCTTCGCTCGAGGAACTGCATGCGGACTCGCAGGCCGCGCTGGGGCAGCGCGTGCGCGTGCGCTTCCAGCTGCGCGGTGAGTGCGAGCGCTGGAACCCGTTCGTGACACGCTTCGGCAGCGCGGACTATCGCGCCTTTGACGTCTGGTCCGATCGCCAGTTCCTGTGGGAGAAGGAGCAGTGGGAGGCGCCGATCGCACGGCTGTTCGTGCGCCGTGGCAGCCCCGCGGAGCAGGCGCTCTCCGGAGCGCGGCGCCTCGCGCGCTTCGAGGCGATCGTCGAGGCGCGGCAAGTGTTCCTCGGCCGGCCGTGGCTCGAGGTCGAATCGGCACGGCGCGTCGGCGACGAGCTCGGCGAAGGCACGCTGCTGCATGCGACGCGCGGGTTCGAGGCGGCGCAGGAAGCGCGCTGGGCCGTCGCGCGCGAGTCCTACGATCAGGCGCTCGTCGGCGCGATGCCGTCGGCGCTGCGCAGCGAGCTGAGAAGGCTGCGCGAGATCGCGGCCCATCCGCCGCGCGACCCGGCACGGCACGAGCTACGCTAGCTAGTCGCCGTGGGCGCGGGCTGCGACGCTCGCGATGCGCAGCAGCTCGTCGCCTTCGAAGAGGGCGCAGCGCTCGGCGAGATTGACCATCGGGCAGACGTGGCGCGGCTCGAGCTCGAGGAGCTCCCCGAGCGCCGGCGCGGGTCCGAAACGCACATCCAGCGGCAAGTGTTCCTCGCTCGGTCGCGCCGCCACGAGCCCCGGCCAGCCCGCGACGCTCACGCACGGGTCTGCCACGGACGCATCGACGGACTTCGAGCCCGCATCGACCGTCACGCGCTGCGCGCGCGGCTTCGAGATGACGCGCGCGAGCACGCTGGCGGCGCAGCGGAAGCCCTGCAGGCCGAGCGCGGCGCTGTTGTGGTCCCAATACACGACAATGCCCGGAGAAATCGTGTGTTCGAGTGCCGCGAGGCCGCGGTGCTCGAGTGCCTCGACGAAGGTCGGTGTGCCGCTCGTGATCGTCTCGTGCTCGCGTGTGCCGAGAGCTTGCGCGAGATCCGCGAGCTCGTCGAAGAGCGGGGTGCACGCGGACCGGCGCTCGACGGCGGTCGTCGCGCGGACGTGGCCTTCGTAGGCGTGCCAGCCGCGCAGCGCATGGCCTGCCGCGAGCGCGACCTCGCGGATGCGCGCGCGCTCGCCGAGTGCGATGCCGCTGCGGCCCATCTGGGGATCGAGGTCGACGAACACGCCAAGCCCCTGTTCGCGCAGCTCGCGCGCGTGCGCGACGTCCTCGCTCAGCATCGAGATGCGCTGCCGCGGATGGAGCCTCGCGAGCTCCACGATGCGGGAGAGGTTCGCGCCGCGGTGCGCGTAGGCCACGAGCAGGTCGACCGACTCGCCGCGTTGCTCTGCGAGCTCGAGCAGCACGCGCGCCTCGCGCGTCGTCGCGCACTTGAAGCGTCGCAGGCCGCGCTCGAGCAGCAGCTCGAGCACTTCCGGTACCTTGGCCGTCTTCACGTGCGGTCTCCAGCGCGCGAGGCCGCCGTGCGCGGCGAGCAGCTCCTCCATGCGCGCGAGATTTCCGCGCACGCGGTCGAGCCGCACGAGCAGCATCGGTGTGGGCAGTCTCTCGAGCAGCGCGGAGGGCATTGCTCAGGCCCCGTGGGGGCGCGCGGGGGGCGCCGGCCGCTCTTCGAAGGCGCTGCAGTCCTGCCCGGTCGCCATGCGGATCTCCACGGACGGGAGCCGGGCGGACAGGATCCCGAACACGCGGCAGCCGTGCGGCGTGGCGGGCTGGTGCGTGACCCAGTAGTGGCGGCAGCGAGCGCAGGCGGGGGCGGGGCGCGATTCCACGGCGCGGGCTAGCATGGCGTCCCGCGCCGCGGCCGAAAAGTCCCGCCACGGCGCCCCACTTCCCTTGATCCGCACGCTCCTCCTCGCAGCTTGCTCGACGTTCGGGGCGGCGGCGTGGCTCGCCCAGCCCGAGCCCACCGCGATGCGCACGGCTGCGCAGGCCTTCGTGGCCGCGCTCGACAACGAGGACCGCGCCCGCGCGCTGTTTCCGTTCCACTCGCCGGAGCGCCTCGACTGGCACTACGTTCCGCGCGAGCGCGCGGGCGTGCCGCTGCGCTCGCTGGACGAGCGCGAGCTGCGCGCATTGCGCACGCTGCTGCGCACGGTCCTGAGCGCGGAGGGCGAGCGCGCGCTCGACGAGATCGTCGCGCTCGAGGACGTGCTGCACGAGCGCGAGTCGACGCCGGACCGTCCGGCGACGTGGCGCGACGCCGGGGCCTACAGCGTGGCCGTGTTCGGGGACCTTGCCTCGCCCGATCCGTGGGGCTGGCGCTTCGAGGGCCACCACGTCGTGCTGCACCTCACGGAGATCGACGGGGAGCTCTCCTTCACGCCCCAGTTCTTCGGGACCAACCCGGCCCGGCACGAGCGCGACGGCCGCGTGGTCGAGCCGCTCGTCCGCGAGCAGGCGCTCGGGCGCGAGTTGGCCCTCGCGCTCGAGGGGTCCTTGGCGGAGCGTGCCCGCGTCGACGCTCCGGCGCCGGGCGACGTTGTCCTCGGGCCGGGGCGGGACGAGCGCTTCGCCGCGGACGAGGGGGTGGCGCTCGCGGAGCTGCCGGAGGGGGCCCGCAGTCTGGTGGCGCAGCTCCTTGCGACCTACGTCGGGCGCTTCGAGGGCCCGGCGCGGGCGCGCGCGGCCGAGCTCGTCGCCGACCCGACCGCCATCCGCTTCCTGTGGGTGGGTTCGACGCGTCCGGGGGCGGGGCACTACTACCGCCTGCACTCCCCGCGCTTCTCGCTCGAGTACCAGAACAGCCAGAACGACGCGAACCACGTCCACACCCTGTGGCGGGAGCGGGCGGGCGACTTCGGCGGAGCGCGGGCCGCCGGCGAGGGCGGGCGATGAGCGGGGGACGGCAAGGGAAGCCCCGCAAGACCTGCGTCACCTGCGGCCGGGAGTTCGAGTGGCGCAAGAAGTGGGAGCGCGACTGGGAGCGGGTCGTGCAC
>CAITGX010000032.1 GCA_903892045.1 uncultured Planctomycetota bacterium
CTGCTCGTGATCGTCGTCGGCGGCACGGGGATCCACGAGCCGGCGCCGCTCGAGGTCGAGTCGGATGGCAAGAAGACCACCGTGCAGCTGTGCTCGCACTACCGCAGCGAGACCTGCATGGCGCACCAGAAGCTGTTCGACAGCGTCTACAAGGAGCACAACGTCGAAGGCGAGCTCAAGACTCCGGCCACGCTGCTGCTCGGCCCCGATCGCAAGGTGATCGAGACGTGGGCGACGGGCAGCGCCGCGAGCTGGGACGACGTGATCGCGGCCATCAAGCTCGCGCAGGCCAAGGCCGGCGAGGGGCTCACGGAGCCGCAGCTCGCCGACGTGCGCGCCCTGCTCTCGCGGGCCGCGAGCGAGCTCGACAAGGAGCAGTTCGGCGCGGCGTGGGCGACCTACGCGAAGGTGCTCGGCATCACGACGAAGACCAGCTACGCGCAGACGGCGCGCGAGGGCGAGGCACGCGCGCTCGGCGCGATCGAGGACGCGCGCAAGGCTGCGCGCGAGGGCTTCGCCGCCGGGAAACACGTCGACGCGTACCGCGAGCTCGAGGCGCTGCGCGAGGCACTCGCCGGCACGCCGCTCGAGAAGGAGCTCGCGCGCGAGCTCGTCGCGATGGAAAAGGACAAGGCCGCCAAGGACGCCATCGCGGCGTGGAAGCGCGAGCAGGAAGCGGAGAAGCTCTGGAGCGAGGCGCAGGCTCTCGAGAGCGCCGAGCCCAAGAAGGCCGAGGCCAAGGTGCGCACGCTGCTGCGCAAGTTCGGCGACACGAAGGCCGGCGCGCGCGCGCGCACCCGCCACCCCGAGTGGGCCGCGGACGAGGACAAGAAGCGCGAGGCCAAGTAGGCCGCGCTCAGTTGCTCGGCAGCACGAAGCTCTCGAGCACCGCGTCCTCCGCGACCTCGCGGTCGAGGCGCTCCGCAAGCCGCAGCCGCGTGAACCACGGCGCCATGGTCGGGCCTTCGCCCCCCATCACGTTGCCCGTGTACACGCGCAGCTGGTCGACGAAGCCCGCCTCGAGGTGACGCGACAGGAGCTGCGGGCCGGCCTCGAGCAGCACACGCCGCACGCCCTGCTCCCACAGCCACTCCTGCACGTCGCGCAGCGCGACATGGTCTTCCTCGCTGGAGTGCAGGCCCGTGACCTTGGCTCCGGCGCGCTCGAGAGCGACGTGCCGCGCCGCGTTGGCGCCCGCTTGGCAGAGAATGTGAATCGGACCGGCGCCCTCGCCCGGCCCCGGCGGCGCGAACAGCTTGCCGTCGGGCGGCGTGCGCAGGTAGCTGTCGAGGATCACGCGCAGCGGCGGCTTCGACGGGTCGCCGGGAGGGCGCACGGTGAAGCGCGGATCGTCGTTCAGCACGGTCGTGACGCCCGTCACGATCGCGTCGACGCGACCGCGCAGGAGCTGCACCTCGCGCAGCGAGTCCGGTCCGCTGATCCAGCGCCCCCCGCCCACGGAGGGCGGCGGCGTGAGCTGACCCGAGCGCGTCTGGGCCCACTTCGCGATCGTCCACGGGCGCGGGCGACGCTGGCGGTCGATGTCGACCCAGCGCAGGAAGTGCGGAGCCGTGCGGTCGAGCTCGCTGGCGCGCGGCACGAAGTCGACCTCGATGCCCGCCTCCTGCAGCAGCCGCAGCCCGGCGCCGCGGTGACGCGGGTCAGGATCGAGAGCGCCGACGATCACCCGGCGCAGGCCGCTGTGGAGGATCGCGTTCGTGCAGGGCGGGGTCTTGCCGTGGCTCGAGCAGGGCTCCAGCGTGACCACCAGCGCCTCCCAGCTCGAGCGGGGCACGCCGCTGGCTTCGGCCGCCGCGATGGCCTCGACCTCCGCGTGGGGCCCGCCCCAGCGCTCGTGGAAGCCCCGGGCGATGACCTGGCCTCCGGCGATGACCGCCGCGCCCACGCAGGGGTTCGGCGCGACCTCGAAGCGCCGACGGCGGGCCTCCGCGGCGAGATCGACGAGGATCTCGCGCAGGCTAGCCTCGCTCAAGCTGGTGGTGGCCATCTCGCTCATGGGGATCCTACGCAGGTTGCGCTTGCCCTTCGTGAGTCCGCGGGGCGCAGGATCCAAGCACCTCTTCGGATTTTGGTCGCCCCAAGGCACAAGGTAGCGTCCGGCGGGCGCCGTTCGAGCGCCCAGCCCCGGGAGGGGCGGCCAAGCCGCCTACGCACTTGGCCGGAACGCCCCTCCCTTGGCCCGGTCCATTTTGCACCCGCCGGGGGTGCCATCGGGGCCCCGCGCTTTGCAAACTGTCACGCCTTTCCGACCCCGACGAACTCCATCCGACCCCACCATGACCCCCGCCCCGATTCGCGTCGCTGTCACGGGAGCCGCCGGCCAGATCGGCTACGCGCTCCTCCCCCGCATCGCCTCCGGCCAGATGTTCGGGCCCGACCAGCCCGTCATCCTGCACCTGATCGAGATCCCCAACGAGAAGGCCCTCGCGGCCTTGAAGGGCGTCGCGATGGAGCTCGAGGACTGCGCCTTCCCGCTGCTGCAGGACATGGTGCTGACGAGCGACCCCAAGGTCGGCTTCAAGGACGTGAACTGGGCCTGCCTCGTCGGCGCCAAGCCGCGCGGCCCGGGCATGGAGCGCAATGACCTCCTGAAGGACAACGGCGCGATCTTCGTCGGCCAGGGCCGCGCGATCGCGGAGAACGCCGCCGCGAACGTGCGCGTCGCCGTCGTCGGCAACCCGTGCAACACCAACGCGTGGATCGCGATGCAGGCCGCCAAGAGCGTGCCCAAGGAGCGCTTCACCGCCATGACGCGCCTCGACCAGAACCGCGCGCAGGCGCAGCTCGCCCAGAAGGCCGGCGTGCCGATCACTTCCGTCCGCGGCGCGCTGATCTGGGGCAACCACAGCGCCACGCAGGTGCCCGACTTCTACAACGCGAAGATCAACGGCCAGTCCGCCGCCAAGGTCATCACCGACGAGGCGTGGCTCAAGGGCGACTTCATCAAGACCGTGCAGCAGCGCGGCGCGGCCATCATCGCGGCCCGTGGCGTGTCGAGCGCGGCCTCGGCGGCCAACGCGCTCGTGGATCACGTGCGCGACCTGCACTTCGCCACTCCGACCGGCGAATACCGCTCCGTGTGCGTGTGCTCGGACGGCTCCTACGGCGTGCCCGAGGGCCTGATCTTCGGCTACCCGGTGCGCTCGGACGGCAAGGGCGGCTGGAGCATCGTCCAGGGCCTCGAGATGAACGACTTCCTCAAGGAGAAGCTCGCCGCGACGATCAAGGAGCTCGAAGGCGAGCGCGAGGTCGTCAAGGCGCTGCTCGCCTGAGCGACGTCGGATCCTCTCACCGCGCGCCCGCTGCGAACCACGCGTTCCGCAGCGGGCGCGCTCGCTTTCCCTGCGGCGCCGCGTCGCGCGAGCGAGCTACTTCACGAGCCCGAGCTCGGCGATGCGCTTCGCGAGCGTCTGGGCCAGCAGCAGGCAGCCCTCGTTGGTCATATGCACCTCGCCATTCTTCTTGTCGGGGCGCACGAAGATGCGATCGGTGCCACTCTCGGCGCGCTGGGCGTCCGCGGTGCTCTCGAGCACTGCGCGCGCATCGCACAGCGGCACGCCGCGCTCCTGCGCGACGTCCTTGATCAGCTGCGTCATGCGCTCGTAGCCCGCTCGCTGCAGCGCTGCGGAGCCGAAGCGATCGAGGTCCCCCATCCGGCAGGCCTCGGTGACGAGCAGCACTTCCGCGCCGTGAGCGCGCGCGAGCGCCACGATGTTGACCAAGTTGCGGCGATAGGCGTCGAAGCCGAGGTCCGGGTCGCTGGGCTGCGCATAGTCATCGGGCGCGTACTTGCCGAAGTCGACGATCACGTACGACCCGAGGTTCTGGCGCTCTTCCCACCAGCTCGTCATGTAGCGCCGCCACGCCTTGTAGGTGATGCTGCGCTCGAGCGCCGACTCGAGCGGAAGCTCGCGATCGACCGGCCAGACCGCGCGCCAGTGCGTGTTGTCGCGCGCCACGCCGGGGTAGAGCGCGCAGCGCAGGTCGTTGATCGTGTGGTACACGACCACGAGATCCGGCTCGAGGTCGACGCCGCGCAGCGCGAGGTTGATCTGGCTCTCGAAGGTCGAATAGCCCTGACAGCCGAGGTTGACGACCTCGATCGATCGCGCCGAGCGCGCGCCGAGCTCCTCGCCGAGCTTGACGGGCCAGTTGGTCCACGTGGAGCTCGGGCCGATGCCGTAGGTGCTCGAGCCGCCGAGACACACGATGCGGAACGTGCCTTGGGGCTTGTTCCACGTCACCTCGGCGCTGTTGAAGCCGAGGCTGTTGTGCGCGACCTCGACCGGATCCTTGGCCGTCGCGGGCTTCTGGAACCCCGGCCGGTTGGCGTAGGCGAGGTACGGGTGCGGCTGGATGCGCGAGTCCTTGAAGGCCGCGGCGAGCGGATCGAGCTCCTCGGGCTTCAGCTTGTCGATCGCGACGAAGCGCGGCACGGTCTCGAACGCGACGAGGAGCACGAGCAGCGTCGCGAGCGACAGCAGGAGCCCGCGGACGAGGGGCGAGCGCGGCGAGGAAGGGGCGTCTTGGGGCATGGTTGGAAGCCTCGCGGCTCCCGTGCGATCCTACGCGCGTCGCCTTGGCCCCTCAACGCAGCGCCGCGCCATGTCCACCCTTCGCACCCTCGCCCGCCTCCTCCCCGCCTGTCTCCTCGCGGCCTGCGCCAGCACCCCGCCGCCCGCGCCGGAGCCGCTCGGCACGCTCGTCGTGCTGCACAAGAGCGACGCCACGGCGATGTGGTTCGACCTCGACGCGCGCGCCGAGCGCCTGCGCGCCCCGACGGGCACCGGCCCCCACGAGGTCGCTTGCCGGGGAGAGCTCGCGATCGTGTGCGACTACGGCGCGGGCACGGCGGGCACGACGCTCACCGTCCTCGACGCGCGGGACGGACGCCTGGTGCGCAAGATCGAGCTCGGCCACGGGCGCCCCCACGGCATCGAGTGGCTCGACGACGCGCGCGTGCTCGTCACCTGTGAGGCGAGCGAGGCGGTGGTCGAAGTCGATGTGCTCGCGGGCGAGGTGCGCCGCGTGCTGCCCACGGGCGCGAAGCTCTCGCACATGCTCGCGCTCGCGCCGGATGCGAGCCGCGTGTTCACGACCAACATGCAGTCCGACACGGTCTCCGTGCTCGACGTGGCGACAGGCGCGCTCGTCGCGCAGCTCCCGACCGGCAAGGGACCAGAAGCGCTCGACCTGTCGCCGGACGGCGCCGAGCTGTGGGTCGGCAATCGCAGCGACGACACGCTCACGATCTTCGACGCGCGCACGCTGGAGACGAAGGCGACGCTCCCCTGCCCCAAGTTCCCGATCCGGCTCAAGTTCACGCGCGACGGCCGGCACGTGCTCGTCTCCTGCGCGCAGTCGGGCGACCTCGCGGTGTTCGACGCGCGCACGCGCACGGAAGCGCGCCGCATCCCGCTCGGCCTGTCGCCGACGGAGAGCGCCGCATCGAACCTGCTCGGCCGCGACTTCGCGGCGAGCCCGACGCCGATCGGCATCTACGTGCACCCACGCGCGCCGCGCGCCTGGATCGCGGCCACGAACAGCGACCTCGTGAGCGAGCTCTCGCTCGAGACGTGGACGTTCACCGCGCGCATCCCGACCGGGCGCGAGCCCGACGGGCTGGGCTGGCTGCCTGCGCGCTGACCTGCGCCGCGCCTACTCGGGCCGCGCGACGACTTCGCTGGCGAGCGTGCCGGCGAGGCTGAAGGCGGTGCAGTCCTCGATCTTCACGCGCTGCGTGGTGCCCGCGAGCGACGGGTCGCCCTTGAGCGAGACCGAGATGCCGGTGTGCGTGCGCGCGCGCAGGACGCCAGCGTGCTTCTCGTGCGGATCCTCTACGAACACAGGCAGCTCGCGTCCGAGGTACTCGCGCAGGCGCGCGAGCGCGACGGTCTCGCCGAGGTCGAGCAGGCGATTGTTGCGCTCGCGCTTGGTCGCGTCGGGCACGTCGTCGGCGAGCGCCTCCGCGGCCGTCGACGGGCGCGGGCTGTACTGGAAGACGTAGTTCACGAGGAAGCGCTGCTCGGCGAGGAAGCGCTCCGTGGCCTCGAAGTCCGCGTCGCTCTCGCCGGGGAAGCCCACGATCCAGTCCGAGCCGAGCTCGATGTCGGGGCAGTGCTCGCGCAGGATGTCGACGCGCCGGCGATAGAGGTCGGTCGTGTAGCCGCGCTTCATGCGCCGCAGCACGTCGTCGGAGCCCGACTGCGCCGGAAGCGGCAGGAAGCGATCGCACTTGTCGCAGTCGCGCAGCGCCTGCGCCAGCGCGGGCGTCACGTAGGACGGGTGCAGCGTGATCAGCCGCAGGCGCTCGAGACCGTTGAGCTCCTGCAGGCGATAGATCAGATCCGCGAGCGCGGGCCGGCCCTGGCGCCCGCGGCCGCGCGGCGCGTCACCCTCGGGCACCGGCAGGTCCTCGCCCCAGCTGTTCACGGTCTGGCCGAGCAGCGTGATCACCTGCGCGCCCGAGTCGATCATCCAGCGCGCCTCGTCGACGAGCGCGTCGATGCCGCGCGACAGGACGCGCCCGCGCACCTTGGGCACGATGCAGAACGTGCAGTTGAGGTCGCAGCCGCGCATCACGGTCAGGTACGCATGGCGACCGCCGGCGTAGGCCTCGCCCGTGCGACTCGCGTCCGGCTCCTCGTCGAAGCCCAGCCGCGTCACGCGCGCCGGGCGCAGCGGCGTCGCAGCGCGCTTCTCGCGCACCTCGTCGACGAGCGCCGGCAGGTGCTGGAACGAGCGCGTGCCGACCACGAGGTCGACCATCGGCGAGCGACCGTAGATCTCGTCGCCGAGGCGCTCGGCCATGCAGCCCATCACGCCCACCACGAGGTCCGGGCGACGCTCCTTGGCCTTGCGCAACTCCCCGACCCAGCTGAACACGCGCTCCTCGGCGTGCTCGCGCACCGAGCAGGTGTTGAACAGCACGAGGTCGGCCTCGTCGATGGCCTCCGTGGTCTGCCAGCCCTGCTTGCGGAAGCGTCCCTCGACCGAGAGGGAGTCGTACTTGTTCATCTGGCAGCCGAACGTGACCACGTGCAGCTTCGGGGCCGACGTCGCGTCGCCGTGGGCCTTGGATTGGAAGCGGGGCAGGGTCATAGTCGGGGCCTTGTGAGGGCGCAAGATTGTGCCCGCACCGCGTGCCCCTGTCACCCCGCGGGCGCCCGGGAGCTCTCGGAAGCGGGGAGAACGTGCCGCTTCACGCCGCGATGAACCAGAGCCTGCAAGAGCGCTTCGCGCCCAAGAACCGCTGCTTCGGCTGCGGCCCCGCCAACGACCTCGGACTGCGCATCCGCAGCCTGCCACAGGGCGAGCTCGTCGTCGCCGACTGGACGCCGCAGCCCCACCACGAGGCGTTCACCGGCATGCTGAACGGCGGGATCATCGGCGCCCTGCTCGACTGCCACTCGAACTGGGCTTCCGCGTGGCACCTGATGAACCGCCGCGGCGCCGACGCTCCGCCCTGCACCGTGACGGCCGAGTTCCACGTCAAGATGAAGCGGCCGACGCCCTCGACCAGGCCCGTGCACCTCGAGGCCAAGGTGGTCGAGGCAAGCGACGACCGGGCGACGATCGAGGCCACGCTGTCCTCGGACGGCGTGGTGACCGCCACCTGCCGCGGCGTGTTCGTCGCGGTCAAGGAAGGGCACCCCGCCTACCACCGCTGGTGAGCCCGCGCGGGGACGGGTGTCCGCTCGGGAGGACGCGCGCCCCGGCCCCGGCCCCTCCGCCAGCGCCGTGCGAGGCCCTGTTCGGCTGGCACGCCCGTTGCCGTTTGCCTTCCGGAACCAGCACCCCGCTGGCTCCAGAAGGACCGCCGCCATGCTCCTCCCCCGCCTCGCGACCGCTCCGCTGCTGCTCGCCCCGCTCGCCCTGCTGCTCCCCGGCTGCACCGACTGCGGCGGCTGTGGCACGCCCGATGCCCCGCCGCCCCCGCCCTCCGCTCCCTACTACGACCTCTGGGAGCTCGAGCCGAACGACGACGGCTGCTGCCCGGACTACCTCGGCACGACCTACGCGGGCGAGAGCTTCGTGATCGGCGGTCACATCCGCGACGACTTCTACGACCCCTTCGACGGCTTCGGGCTGACCTCGGGCGAGCCCCACGACGTCGAGTTCTTCCTCGAGCCCGTCGCCGGCTCTGCCGACCTCGACCTCGGCGTGTGGGATCCCTACTTGGGGCAGTTCGTGCTGGTCTGGGAGAGCCCCTACGCGACCGAGTCCGGCCGCTTCACGGTCTCCGGCATGTACGAGGACTTCCAGCTGGTCGTGATGTCCTACAGCGGTGACGCCGAGTACCGCCTGAGCGTCTGGATCGACCCGCCGACCTACCTGCACCTCGCGGCCGGCGAGGCCCACCCGGAAAAAACGGCCCGCCCCAAGGGCCTTGCCGCCTATGGCGAAGCCCTCGGCGCGCCCGCGAGCGAGGACTAGCGGCCAGAACGTGGATTCCGCACGTTCGGAGGAAGAGCCGGAGTGGCTCGGTCGTCCACTCCCATTGCCATGAAGACCCTGATCCTCGTCGCCAGCCTCGCCTTCGGTGCCGTCGCCATTGCCGGCGGAGTCCAGAGCTACCTCCACGCGGGCGACGCCAGCGCGCAGGTGAGCTTCCACGCCGACGGCACGCGCCGCAACTCGACGGAGTACGTCGAGGGGCAGAAGCACGGGCTCTCGGAACAGTGGCACCGCAACGGCACGCTCGAATGGCAGGGCCAGTACGAGCACGGGCTGCGGGCAGGCGAGTGGCGCTTCTGGAGCGAAGCGGGCGAGCTCGACTCGGAGCGCAGCGGCGTCTACGGGGCCGGCCAGCGCATCGCGCCGCTCGGCTCCTAGCGCGCGAGCTCAGCCCAGCGCGGAGGCGTAGTGGCGGAAGCTGCGGCGCCACCAGGCGAAGACTCCCAGCCCCAGCGCGAAGATCCATGCGCTGTGCGCCGCGGCCTCGAGCGCGCTGATCCGGCCGAGCACGAAGGCCGCCGGAAGCGACGAGAGCGCGGCGACCGGCACGAGCGACGTGAGGAGCTGCCGCATGCGCAACGGAAAGACGTCCACCGGACGATCCGCGAGCGTCATCGTCACCTCCCAAGCGAGGTTCGAGAGGTCCGAGTTGACAGCGCGGAACTCCGCGATCGTGAAGCCGACACTCAGCGCCGTGCGCGCCCAGAAGGCGAGCGTCAGGGCCCACGCGAGCTTCAGCAGCCCGAGCGGCGCGAGCGCGCCCGGGATGTCCCACAGCGCGAACAGGAGCCAGCCGAGCGCCATCGCGCCGTTGATGCAGGCCTCGAGGCTGAAGCGCTGGAAGAAGTACACGAACACGGGCGCGCCGGGCCGCAGGCGCAGCGAGTCGAGCACGCCATCCTTGAGCTCGCGCCCGAAGTGCCAGCACTGACCGAGCCAGATCATCCAGAAGGCGTCGGAGAGGAACAGAAACCCGAGGAACACGCGCACCTCCGCGCGGCTCCAGCCCGCGAGCGAGTCCGTGTGCGCGAACAGGATCTCGAACGTCGCGATGTGAACGAGATACCACGCCGTGTCCATCACGACTTGCGTAAGGAACTCGACGCGGAACTGCGACTTGCGGATCACGCCGACGCGCGCGAACTCACGCGCCAAGCGCAGGTGGTGGAGCAGCGCGTTCATCGCTCAGGCCCCGGCCCCGACGTGCCGCCGCAGACCGCGCCGCCACAGGAACTGGCGCAGCAGTTCGAGCGCGACGATCCACGCGAGCAGCACCAGTACGCCGCGCACGAAGTCAGGAGTGCCGAGCCGCCCGAGGAACAGCTCCCCCGGCGCGCTCACCGCCCAGTACGGGAACAGCCAGCGCAGCGTCCCCGCGAGCCCGTCCGGCATCGCGGAGACCGGCACGAGCACGCCCGCCGCGAAGCTGAACACGAAGCTCGCCATCGCCGAGAGCGTCCACACCACCTCGAGCCAGAAGGCGAGCACGTTGACGAGGAAGCACACGAGGAACGCGCAGTAGCTCCCGAGCAGGACCAGCCCGAAGGCCTGCAGCGCCGCGCTGGCGCTCGCCGGCCGCGGCCACCACTGCGGGAACAGGGCCCAGCCCGCGATCCACAGGATCGCCACCACGCTCGCCTGCACGGCGACGTGCTGCACAAAACGCCCGAGGGCCAGCACGAAGAATCGCACGGGCATCGTCAGGTACTTCGTGACGTAGCCCTGGAAGATCTGGTCCGCGAGGTCGAGTCCGCGCTGGTGGAAGAGCAGCTTCTCGAAGCTCGCGGCGAGGATCAGGTACGCCACCATGGTCGGGAAGTCGAAGCCGCCGACGCGCGCGTCCGGCGTGGCGAGGATCGCGCGGTAAACGAAGATCATCACCAGCGGTCGCCACAGGCTGCGCATCAGCTCGCGCACGACGAATCCCGCGCGCCACGCGGTGACCTTGCGTAGTTCGTAGCCGAAGGCGACACCGAGCAGGCGCAGGTCGCGCACGAGCGGGTGCACCGGCGCAAGCGAGCTCAAGCGCCGCTCTCCCGGCCCTGGAAGATCTGGCGGATGATCATGTCGAGCGGGTGGTGCTCGATCGACAGGTCGCGGATCGCGAAGCGCTCGAACAGGAACGGCACGAAGCGCTGCACGGCGGGAGCCGAGACGCTGAACAGCAAGGTCAGCGGCGCGGCGCGCTCGAGCCGCGCATCGAACGGCGCCAGCAGCGGCTCCCAGGCGGGATCCCAGCCGGGCGAGCTCGCCTCGAGGTGCACCTCGATCGCGCGTCGCTCGTAGACACGCGCCTTGAGGTCGACCAGCCCGCCGTCGAACAGCACGCGCCCCTGCCGGAGGATCACGAGCCTGCGACAGGTCTCCTCGATGTCCTCCATGTCATGGCTCGTCAGCACGATCGTCACGCCGCGCGCCCGGTTGATCTCGACCAGATAGCGCCGGATGGTCTCGCGCGACACGAGGTCGAGCCCGATCGTCGGCTCATCGAGGAACACCACGTCCGGCTCGTGCAGGAACGCGCCGATGATCTCCATCTTCATGCGCTCGCCGAGCGAGAGGTTGCGCAGCTGGCGCTCGAGCTTGTCGCCCACCGCAAGGCGCTCGGCCGCCGCGGCCACGCGCGCATCGAAGTCCGACTTCGGGATCGAGTAGATCTCGCGCAGCAGCCGGAACGAGTCGATCGCCGGCAGGTCCCACCACAGCTGCGAGCGCTGCCCCATCACCATCGAGAGTCGCCGCTTGTGCTCGTCTCGGAGTTCGAAGCTGTCGCAGCCGAACATGCGCGCCGAACCGCTCGACACCGGCGTGATGCCGCTCACGCACTTCAGGAGCGTGGTCTTGCCCGCGCCATTCGCACCGATCAGCCCGACGAACTCGCCGCGCCGGATCTCGAGCTCGATGCCCTCGAGCGCCGTCACTTCGGTCCACTCGCGGGCGAACAGGTTCGCGAAGAAGCCGCGCACGCCCTCGCGGCGCTTCCACGTCCGGAAGCGCTTGCCCGCCCCACGCACCTCGATCAGGACCTCGCTCACAGCGCGATTGTGCCGTCCTCGCGCGGCATGATCCACGAGCCGGCGCGCTACTTCTCGTACATGTACACGCCGGCCTGCCCCGAGGTCTCCTCGATGGACACGCGCAGGCGCATCATGTCGAGGTCCTCGAAGCGCGCGGCGATGCGGCGATGCAGCTCGCGGCCGAACCACGTGGCGAGGTTCTCGGAGCTCGTGTTGTTGATCGGCAGCACGATCACGTCCCCGCTCGGGGCCGCGTAGTAGAGGTCGAGGTAGCGCACCTCGGTCACGCCGTCCGCGCGCTGCTGGTGGCGCAGCACGGGGTGCTCGCCCGGAATGAGCCAGTGTTCGTCGAGCTCGTCGCAGAGCGCGCGCACGACGGGCTTGATCTCCTTGAAGTCGAGCACCAGCCCGAAGCGCGTGAGGCGCGCCTCGACCTCGCACTGCACGCGGTAGTTGTGGCCGTGCAGGCGCTCGGAGCTGCCGTCGGGGAAGATCAAAAAGTGCGCGGCGGAGAACTTGAAGTACTCCTTCGCGATGGTGATGGACCAGCGTTCCATGGGGCGGGAGGAGGATAGCGTCCGGCAGCGCCGCACCCGCGCCCGAAGGGCCTCCGCGGGCGGTTTCCCGTCGGGGAAGGCCACCCGGGCCGCGGAGACCGCCGGCCAAAGGTCTCTGCGGCAGGCTGGCCGATCTTCCCGATCCCCCCATGAAGACCGACGCCCAAGGCCCGCTGTCCGCACTGCCCCAGCTCGCGCTCGCGCTGGTCGGAGTGGGCGCGCTCGCCGGCGTGATCGCCCCGCGCATCGAGGCTCGCCGCAGCCACGCGCGCGATCTCGAGCGCGTGCGCGACATGGAGCGACTGCGCACCGCGCTCGAGCGCTTCCGCTTCGAGCACGGCGACTATCCGGCCTCGCGCTCGGAATGGTCGACTTCGCTGGACGGCGATTTCCTCGCACCGCTCGTCGAGGTCGGGCTGCTCGACAGCATCCCGAGCGACCCGCGCAACGACGCCGGCTTCCACTACCGCTATGCACGCTATGCGGCGGGAAGTCACGGCTGCGTCGGCAGCGGGACCTACTTCGTGCTCGCGATCACCGCCTTCGAGGATCCGAGCTTCGCCCAGCGCAACGTCGGCTGGTTCAAGTGTCTCGAGCGCAGCTGGAACAGGGAGTTCGCCTACGTGACGGGCGGCGGCGCCTCGCTCGAGTGAGCGCATCGGCGCTCCAAGGCTGCTATCTTCGCCGTCCGTGAGCGCCACCACCCGCACGGTCCGACCGCAGCGCCTCGGGATCGACTTCGAGGTCCTCGCCGGCGACGCCATCATCGGCCCCGCGATCGAGCGCGGTTCGTGGGCCGATCACGAGACCGACCTGATGCTCGCCCACCTGCGGCCGGGCATGCGCGTGCTCGACCTCGGCGCGAACATCGGCTGGTTCAGCGCGGCCGCCGTGCTCGCGGGCTGCGAGGTGCACGCCTTCGAACCGGTGCCGGACATCGCGGAGGTCTGCGAGCGCAACGTCGCCCGCGCCATGGCTGCCGGGAAGGGCCGCTGCAGCGTGCATCGCGTCGCCGCAGGCTCCGCACGCGGCAAGGCTCGCATCGCGCTCGACCCGCGCAACTTCGGCGACAACCGCGTGATCGAGGGCGCAGCGCCCGCGGACATGCGCGCGGCGCGGGAGCTCGAGATCGAACTCGCGCCGGTCGACGAGCTCGTCGAAGGCGCGTTCGACTTCGCCAAGATCGACACCCAGGGTTCGGAGTGGCTCGCACTCCAAGGCATGCGCGCCACGCTCGCCCGCAGCCCGCGCATGGCGCTGCTGATGGAGTTCTGGCCCTACGCCTTGCGCGGTGCGAAGCCGGAGCAGTTGCTGCAGTTCCTGGTCGAACAGGGCTTCACGCTGGGCAAGGCCACCGAGGCGCCGTTCCCCATGAACGCCGAGCGCATCCTTGCCCAGGTCTCGCGCCGCGACGCGGTGAAGGGTGGCATCGACCTGTGGGGCACGCGTGGCGCGCCCTTCCACGTGCTCGGCCTCAAGGCGCGACTGCACGGACTCGTGCGCAGCCTCAAGGAAGACTGAGAACCATGACGCTGGTCGATTTCCACCTGCACCTCTTCTCGCGCCCCTACTTCGAGGCGCTCGCCGCGCTCTCCCCCATGCCGGGCACGGTCGAGGAACGGCTCGCGCAGGCGGCCGCCAAGGCGAAGATCGAGCTGCCGCCGTCGGACCTCGCGGCCCATGTCGCGCGCTGGATCGCGGAGTTCGATCGCCATGGCGTCGAGCACGCGGCCGCGTTCGCGAGCGCACCCGAGGAAGCGGCGGCGCTGGCCGAAGCCGCCGTGCTGGCAAAGGGACGCATCACCCCCTTCGCGCTCGTGAACCCCAAGGTCGAGGGCGCGGCGGGTCGCGTGCGCACGCTGCTCGAGACCAAGGGCTTCCGTGGCGTGCTGCTCTTCCCCGCGTTGCATCACTACGAGCTCTCCGCGCCCGAGTGCCGCGAGTTCCTGCAGGTGCTCGACGCCCATCGCGCGATCGCCTACGTGCACTGCGGAGCGCTCGTGGTGAAGCTGCGCGACCTGCTCGGCATCCCGCGCACGATGGACGAGCGCTTCGCCACGCCGCTCCACGTGATTCCCGCGGCGCGCGCGTTCCCCAACGTGCGCTTCGTGATCCCCCACTTCGGCGCGGGACTCTTCGACGAGACGCTCCGGGCGGGCGCCGAGTGCCCCAACGTGTTCGTCGACACCTCGTCCTCGAACTCGTGGATCGCCACCCACCCCGACAAGCCGACGCTGCGCGACGTGTTCGCGCGCGCACTCGACGTCTTCGGGCCGGAGCGCGTGCTCTTCGGCACGGACTCGAACACGTTCCCCGCCGGCTGGCGCCACGATCGCCACGCCGAGCAGCGCGCCATCGTGGAGTCACTCGCGCCCGCCGCGCTCGGACCGGTCTTCGGCGAAAACGCTCTGCGACTGCTGCGTTGAGACGCTCGGCCTGCGCAGTTCGGACCACCGCAATCCTCCCTGTTCGGCCCCACGTTGCGGGCAGGAGGATCGCTCATGAACCGTCGCATGCCCCTCTTTGCGCTCGCGCTGACGACCTGCGCCAGCTGCGCCTCGATCGTCAGCAAGTCCAAGTATCCCGTCTCGATCCAGAGCGAGCCCGCCGGGCTCGAGTTCGAGATTCTGGCCCCAGACGGCCGCAGCGTTCACAAGGGACGCACGCCGCAGATCGTGACGCTCGACGCGCACAAGGGCTTCTTCCAGCGGGCGAAGTACGTCCTTCGTTCGACGGGCACGCCCGGCAACCCGATCGAAGCGCGACTCGACGCGTCCCTCGACCCCTGGTACTTCGGCAACATCATCTTCGGCGGCCTGATCGGCATCCTGATCGTCGACCCGCTCACGGGCGCGATGTGGAAGCTGCCCGACGACTTCGTGCTGCGCGCCTCGGGGCTCGAGGCCGGGGTCGCGGAACGGGCGGCTCCGACGCCGCAGTCCTGAGGCAGACCTCCCCCGCGCGGGCAACCCGCTCGCAGGAGCTCGGCCTCAGTTGGGAACGGCCGTCGCGTCGACGCGCGGCGACTGGCCGCGCAGGACCGAGTTGTCGCTGAAGAGAGCGCGCTGGTCGATCACCGGCGTCGAGAGCAGCGCGGGCACGTCGATCTGGCCCGATTGGGCATACGCGTCGAGGGCGTTCTGCCACGTGACCTTCTCGACCCAGGCCGGATCGATGCCGCTGCGCAGCATCAGCGCGGCAGTCTTCGGGACAGACAGCGGGTCGGAGATGCCCCAGTCGGCGGAGCTGTCGACGATGATCCGCTCCGGCCCGTACTTGCGCACGATCTCGACCATGCGCTCCGAGCCCATCTTGGTGTGCGGGTAGATCGTGAAGGCGGCCCACGCACCGGCGTCGAGCACGTCCTGCACGGTCTCTTCGTTGTTGTGGTCGATGACGAGCTTCGCCATCGGCTGGCCGCACTCCTTCGCGACGGACAGCGAGCGCTGGATGCCGCGCTTCTTGTCGCGGTGCGGCGAGTGCACCATCACGACCATGTCGTGCCTCACCGCCAGCGCGAGCTGCTCGACGTACGCGAACTCCTCTGCGGCCGAAATCTCGTCGTAGCCAATCTCGCCCACGGCGACGACGCCCTCCTTGAGCACGAAGCGCTCGAGCACGGCGAGCACGTCCTTCGCCAGCGCCTCGTTGTTCGCCTCCTTCGAGTTGAGCCCGATGCAGCAGTAGTGCGCGATGCCGAACTGGCTGGCGCGGAAGCGCTCCCAGCCGAGGATCTGCGAGAAGTAGTCGACGAACGCCCCCAGCGTCGTGCGCGGCTGTCCGATCCAGAAGGCGGGCTCGATCACCGCGCGGACGCCGGCCTTCGACATGGCCTCGTAGTCATCCGTCGTGCGGCTGATCATGTGGATGTGCGGATCGAAGAAGCGCATCGCTAGCGGGCTCCCTGCTGGTTCGGGTCGAGGGCGGCGAAGGCACGCGAGTCGTGCGCACCGCCGAGCGCCGCGACGATGGTGGCATGGACGAGCGGATCCGTCTCGGAGGCCTGGAGCGCGGCGAGCCTGGCTCCGGCCCCGGCGCGTGCGAGGCCGAGCACGGCGCCCGCCCGACCACGCTCTGGGCCCGAGCGCAACTCGAGTTCGAGCGAGGCGAGCGCACGCTCGCCACCGAAGGCTCCGAGGCACATCCAGAGCTCTGGATTCACGGGGCGCCCCGCACTGCGGCGCTCCTCCGCGAGGTCGAGCGCCATGCGCGCGAGCTCCGCGTCGAGCCGGCGATCGACTCCGCCGACGCGCCACAGGGGCGCCTCGACGAACAGCGCCTTGATCACGGCCTGCCGCCACGCGATCGCGTCGAAGTGAGCCGCCGGGTACGGCGTGTCGCAGCACGCGGACTCGTAGACGGCCTTCATGCTCGAGCGCGCGCCCTCGCCGGCGCGCCAGACGAAGCGCTCAGGCTGCGGCAGGTGCGCGAGAGCCTTGTAGGCCGCGCACAGCTCACCCATGTCGGCATAGCGGAAGAGCTCCTCGATGGCCGCAACGGCCGCGGACTGCCCGAGGTCGCCGCGCGAGAGGATCAGGGCCACGCGCAACGCTTCCAGCGTCGTCCAGCGCTCGGGGCTCCAGCCTGCGAGGGCCGTCTGCGCCGCGCGCAGTTCTTCCGCAGACGGAACGAGCGGCCCGCGTGGGGCGTAGCGGCTCGCCACCGAGAACAGCGCGCAGAAGCGCTCGGCCTCGACTCCACGGACGATCTCGCGGCAGGCGGAGTCGAACCAGCGCGCTCCCTCCGGCGAGAGCCGGCGAGCGAGCATGTCGAGCAGGATCGGCAGGGTCTTCATCGTGCGTTGGCGCGGGCGTCCGGAAGACCGAGGTCCAGCGCCATCGCGGCGTAGGCTGTGGACGCGAGGATGTCGTAGCGCGAGTGCAGGAAGTCGCTCGTGGATCCGTCGTCGTACTGGCACTTCACGAGGTGCGGTCGCAGCTTCGCGTGCCATGCCTCGCGCTCCGCCACCGGCAGCTCGTTGATCGCGAGCGCCGTGTAGTAGTGGCCGAAGAAGTAGAAGTAGCCAGCGTTCGCGTAGTACGCCTCGTGCGGGACGGGGCGCATGCGCGCCACGTCGAGGAAGCGGTGGTGCTCGAAGAAGTACCCGAGCCCCTCGCGGATCTTGTCGTCCGTCACGAACTTGATGCCGCAGCGTCGCAGCGCCCAGTTGCAGATCTGGATGCGTCCGAGCGAGCCCTTCACGCTGTTGATGCTCTCACCCACCCCGGCGCGCGGGATCGGATTGAGGTCGTACTCGTAGGCGCCGTTGGGAAGGGCGCAGCCCGCGACGTACGCGACGGCGCGCTCGCGCACCTTGGGGTCGGAGAACCAGCCGCGCTTCTGCGCGTCCGCGAGCGTGGGGATCACCGTCGCGGTGGCGAAGCTCGTCGCCCACTTCGGCCGGTTCGTGAACGGCGGATCGTCGTAGTAGCCCCAGCCTCCGTCGGGCACCTGGCTGCGCTCGAGGATCTCCATGAACGCGCGACCACGGGCGTCGATCTTGCGCTGCCACTCTTCGGAGGCAAAGCGCGGGTCGTCGAGCGCGTCGAGCGCGCACACGACTCCGTACAGGGACGGCCACATGTAGTCGACGTCCCAGTCGCTGCCGCGGGCCGGAAGCCGCGTCGTGCAGAACCAGTCCATGCCGCGCTCGAGCGCGCGCCGCCGCTCGGGCGTCTCGTCGCACTGCATCAGCGACATCAACGTCAGCTCGACGGCCGCGAGCTGCCAGGTGTAGTAGGTCTCGGGGTTGAACCCAAGTTCCATCACGCTGTCGGGCGCGCTGCCGCACCACGAGCCGTCGGGATTCTGCGAAGTCGTGATGAACGCCAGCGAGCGCTCGAGCGAGGCGAGCGCTTGCTCCTGCGTCATCGACTCGGGCACGTCCTGCGCCGGGCGCAGCTCGCGCTCGGGCTTCTGCTGCGGCTCCTGCGCGAGGAGCGCGAGCGCGAGGATGGACAGCACGGCCTACTCGCCCTTCGCTTCGCCGTCGTCCTCGGGGCGCTCGAGCTCGGCCACGGCCCAGCGCTTGCGCGCGAGTTCCATGCGATTGCCGAGCTCCTTGCGCACCACCGCGAACTCCGCGTTGCGAAGCTCGGCCTCAGCGTCGCGCACCTTCTGCTCGTGCTCGCGCTCGCGGCGCGGCAGGTCGACCAGCTTCATGTCGTTGAACTCCGCCTGCGCGAGCTCGAGCCCGCGCGCGGCGAACTCCACGCGCTTGCGGTGGCGCATCAGGACGAGTTCCTTCGTGTCGGTGGCGAACTGGTCCTTGGCGTACGTCGCCTCCATCTCGCGCAGTTCCTGCTCGGCCTCGGTCTTGCCCTGCACCGAGCGGTCGAGGTCGAGCTGCTTGTCGGCGAGCTCCCGCGGGCTCTTGGCGCGGAAGTGCTCCATCGCGCGGCGCGCCTCATCGAGTTCGCGGCGCGCGTCCTCCGCCTTGCGCTTGCACTCCTGCAGCTCGCGCTCGGCCTCCATGCCCGCAAGCTCGAGCTCCATGCGCGCGAGCTCGAGTTCGTGCGCCCGCTTCTCGGCCTTGCGCGCCTTCGCGCGGGACTTGGCCTCGGCGGCCTTGGGGTCGTCCACCCTCGCGTCGGTCGGCTTCGCGACCGGCGTCGCGTCGGCCTTCGGGGCCGCCGCGGGCTGGGTCGGCTGCGCCGGAGTGGTCTCGCAGGTCGCAGGCACGGTCTCCGTGGTCTCCTTGGCGACGAGGATGCAAGACGGGAAGAGGACGGGGATCGCGAGCAGCGCGGCGAGGCGCACAAGGGTCGAAGCGGACATCGCGGAAGGTCTCCTGAAGCGGTGCGCGCGGCCTCTGTGGCCGCGGCGGGCCGACATGATGTCGCGCGCGACGCTCCGCCGAAAGGGGTAGCCCTGCTCCCGAGCCCAGAGGAGCCGCCGCGGCGCGCGGTTCGCGCCTTCGACAAGCACCGCCGAGCTCCGATAGGCTCTCCGGCCCCGTACTCCTCCACAGAGGCCACGCCCATGACCCACGGCATCTTCCGCACTCCCCCGCCGATCAACGAGCCCGTGCGCGCCTACGCGCCGAAGAGCGCCGAGCGCGCGAGCCTCAAGGCCGAGCTCGCCCGCATGGCGAAGGGCGAGCTCGAGATCCCGCTCGTCATCGGTGGCAAGGAGATCCGCACCGGCGACCTCGAGACGATCACGATGCCGCACGACCACCGACACGTGCTCGCGCGTGCCCACCGCGCCAGCCCGGCGCACGTGCAGCAGGCGATCGATGCGGCTTCCGCGGCCAAGCGCGAGTGGGAGCGCATGCCGTGGGAAGAGCGCGCCGCGATCTTCCTGCGCGTCGGCGAGCTGCTCGCCGGCCCGTGGCGCGACCGCATCAACGCCTCGACCATGCTCGGCCAGTCGAAGACCGTGCACCAGGCCGAGATCGACTCGGCCTGCGAGACGATCGACTTCATGCGCTTCAACGTGCACTTCATGGAGCGCCTCTACGCGGAGCAGCCGCAGTCGGCGCCCGGCGTGTGGAACCGTCTCGAGCACCGACCGCTCGATGGCTACGTGTTCGCCATCAGCCCGTTCAACTTCACCTCGATCGCCGCGAACCTCGCCAGTGCGCCCGCGATGCTCGGCAACACGATCGTGTGGAAGCCCGCCAGCACCTCGATCCTGTCGAACTGGTGGATGATGAAGCTCTACGAGGCCGCGGGCCTGCCGCCGGGCGTGATCAACTTCGTCCCCGGACAGGGCGCGACCGTCGGTGCGGCCGGCATCGCCGACAAGCGCCTCGCGGGCGTGCACTTCACGGGCTCGACCGGCGTGTTCAACGGCATCTGGAGCACGGTCGGCGCGAACATCGCGAAGTACGGGCAGTATCCGCGCCTCGTCGGCGAGACCGGCGGCAAGGACTTCGTGTTCGTGCACGCCTCGGCCGAGGTCGACGTCGCGGCGGTCGCGCTGGTGCGCGGTGCCTTCGAGTACCAGGGGCAGAAGTGCTCGGCCGCGAGCCGCGCCTACGTGCCGCGCTCGCTGTGGCCCAAGCTCCAGGAGCGCATGGGCGAGCTGCTCTCCGCGGTCAAGACGGGCGATGTCACCGACTTCACCAACTTCATGGGCGCGGTCATCGACCAGCGCTCCTTCGGCAAGCTGAAGAGCGCCATCGACGGCGCGCGCGCCTCGAGCGGCGCGAAGATCCTCTTCGGCGGCAAGTGCGACGACTCGCAGGGCTGGTTCATCGAGCCGACCGTGATCGAGGCCATCGACCCGCGCTACGACACAATGTGCACCGAGCTCTTCGGGCCCGTGCTGACGATCCACGTCTACGACGACGCGAAGTTCGCGGAGACGCTCGAGCTCTGCAACACGACGAGCGAGTACGCGCTCACGGGCGCGATCCTCGCCAACGACCGCGCCGCCGTGCGTACGGCCGTCGACGCGCTGCGCTTCTCCGCCGGCAACTTCTACATCAACGACAAGCCGACGGGCGCCATCGTCGGCCAGCAGCCCTTCGGCGGCTCGCGCGCCTCGGGCACCAACGACAAGGCGGGCTCGATCCTGAACCTCCTGCGCTGGGTGACGCCGCGCACGATCAAGGAGACCTTCGTGCCGCCCACCGACTGGCGCTACCCGTTCCAGGCCGAGAGCTGAGCGCAGCGCTTCCAGCCCCACCGAGCCCGCTTCCGCCCCGTGCGGAGGCGGGCTCGAGCCTTTGCCGGGAGCCTCGCGGGCCGGATGAGAAAAATGCAATTTCGATTTGCCTAGGGCGCCAAAGCGGGGGTTACTTCCCTTGCAGACCGGATGGGTCTGCCCCCCCGACCACGGGGGAGATCGAACCTCGCAAGGCACCCGCTGGGCTTGGGCATCATCGCCCGGACATGCAGGTGCGCGGCCTCCAAGAGGCCAACACAGCCAGCCGGATCCTCCTCCGCGCTGGCCACCGACTCCGGGGCCCGTGCCGCAAGGGACGGGGGCCCAGGCAAGCCGCGATGTGGGACTCGCGGCTTGCCCTCTTTTGGTCGGCCCTTCACACTCCGGAGTATGGTCGTTCTGCTCCTCGCGACGCTCGACACCAAGGGAGTCGAGGCGGCGTTCGTGCGAGATCGCCTGCGCGAGCTCGGGGTGGAGGTCCGCCTGGTCGACTGCGGCACGCTTGCGGCGCCCTCGGTCGCGCCCGACGTCCCGCGCGAGGCCGTGCTCGCAGCCGCGGGCACGTCGCTGGAGGCGGTCCGGGCGGTCGGAGATCGGGCCCACGCCGTGCAAGCGGCGGCCCGCGGCGCGCGCGTTCTCGCCCTCGAGCTGCTGCGTCGCGGCGAGCTCTCGGGCGTGCTCGCTCTCGGCGGGTCGGCGGGAACCACCATCGGGACCGAGACCATGCGCGCGCTCCCCATCGGGATCCCGAAGCTGATGGTCTCGACGCTGGCGTCGGGCCAAGTGCGCTCCTACGTGGGCGACAAGGACATCCTGATGCTGAACAGCGTCGTCGACGTGCTCGGCATCAACCGCGTCAGCCGACGCGTGCTGTCGCAGGCTGCGCACGCCATGGCCGGCATGGTCCGCTTCGAGCGCGATGACGCGAGCGCGCGCGACAAGCCGCTCGTGGCCGCGACGATGTTCGGAGTCACGACGCCCTGCGTGCAGCGCGCGAAGGAAGTGCTCGAGGCCGCGGGCTGCGAGGTGCTCGTGTTCCATGCCACCGGAACCGGCGGCCAGGCCATGGAGTCGCTCGTGCGCGACGGCCTCGTGCAGGGCGTGCTCGATGTCACCACGACCGAGCTGGCGGACGAGCTCGTCGGCGGCGTGCTCTCCGCGGGGCCCGAGCGCATGGCGGCGGCCGCGCTCGCCGGCATCCCCACCGTCGCCAGCGTCGGAGCGACCGACATGGTGAACTTCCTCGCGCTCGACACGGTTCCCGCACAGTTCCGCGCGCGCAAGCTGCACCGCCACAACGACCACGTGACGCTGATGCGCACCACGCCGGACGAGAACCGTCTCATCGGTGCGGAGATCGCACGCAAGCTCGGCGCGAGCCGCGGACCGGCGAAGCTGCTCTTTCCGCTGCGCGGGGTGAGCGCGCTCGACCGCGCGGGGCAGGCCTTCGACGATTCGGCGGCGCGCGCCGCGCTGCTCGAGGGCCTGCGCTCGGTCACGCCTGCGATCGAGATCGCCGAGTGCGACCTGCACATCAACGACGCGGAGTTCGCCGAGCGCTGCGCGCGCGAGTTGCTCGACCTGATGAAGCTCCCCCACGGCCGCACGGCCCACGAGACTGCACGATGAGCTGCGAACACTGCCTGCGTTTCGTGACCTCCGCCGACGCCCAGGTCGAGGTGCTGCCGTGGGGCCCCCACGAGTGGCTCGCGCGCCCCAGTCTCGTCGACGCGGAGCGCCTGCAGCTCGTGCGCGTGACCATGCCCGGCGGCTGCGCGCACCGCTTCCATCGCCATCCGTGCTTCGAGGAGCTCCTGTACGTGATCTCCGGCCGCATCGAACAATGGGTCGGCCGCGAGAAGCGCATCCTCGGCCCCGGCGACCTCGCGCACGTGCCGCGCGACGAGGTGCACGGCTCCTACAACATCTTCAGCGAGCCCGCCGTGTTCCTCGCGATCCTCTCGGAGAACCGCTTCGACGGCCCGGCCGTGATCGACGTCTCCGAGGACGAGCCCTGGAAGTCCTTGCGCGAGCGCGCCTGACTCAGCGCCGGCGCAGCACGACGTAGTCCTGCCAGTCGTCGGGCGCCTCGAGGTGCGCGACGAGCTCGAACTCGCGCAGCCACTCGCGCTCGATGTGGGCCCGCGTCAGGAACACGTTGCCGTACAGGCTGCGATCCATGTCTTCCCAGTAGCGCTCGTTCGCGTCGTGGACGGAGTCCAGCGTCCCGAAGGGGTAGAAGAGAAATCCCTCGCGCTCCAGGCGCGGCAGGTCACGGCGGAGTGCCTTGGCATCTGGCGTGGTCGAGGCAACGTCGCCCGACAACCAGCGCGCAATCGCGCGTCGTCCGTGCACCGTCAGCACCGCGAGTCCACCCGGGCGCAGCACTCGCGCGAGCTCGGCGAGCCACACGCGCTGGGCCTCGCGCGGCAGGTGCGTGAAGACCGAGAACGAGTACGTCGCGTCGAAGCTCGCCGCCGGGAACGAGAGGGGCGGGAGAGGATTCGAGCTCTGTGCCTCGGCGAACGGCAGGTTGGCGCGCACCCAAGCGACCGCATCCGCATCGATGTCGACGCCCGTGAAAAGACAACGCGTGGAGAAGCGCGCGAAGTGGCGCAACAATCGACCACAGCCGCAGCCGAACTCGAGCACCGACGCGTCGAGGAAGTCGAAGCCCGCGTCGCGCAGGCAGGTCGCGATGCGGCGCCAGTCCACGATCCCGCCGCGGCGGAACGTCTCCAGCGTGCAGCCCGCGCCGCACACGCGCTCGAGCAGGTGGGCCGGAGGCTGAGGCAGCTCC
>CAITGX010000033.1 GCA_903892045.1 uncultured Planctomycetota bacterium
GCGGCGCCGCCGCCCGAGCGCGCGCGTCGCCCCGCTCCCCCGCCGGCCTCGACGCAGGCCGCGCCGAGCGACCGGCCGAAGCGGGCGATGTCGACCCGCGAGCGCCTGCGGCTCGAGCGCGAAGGCCGCCTGCCGGCCGACGGCTGAGCCCGCGCAGCGATCGCGGATCCCGACGAGCGAGTAGGATCTTGCGCCCTTCTGGCCCAAGAGAGGCCCCCTCGAAAGACCCCCATGGGCGGCTCGAACCCCTACATCCAGTCCTCCAAGTACGCGCTCCCCACGCGGCCCTACAAGCTCACCTTCCTGCCGCTCGGCCGGACGGTCGAGGTGCGGCCCGAGGAACTCCCCTATTCGCGCGACGGGGCCAAGGGCTCCATCCTGGAGATCGCGCTCGGCCACGGCATCGACATCGACCATGCCTGCGGCGGGGTGTGCGCCTGCTCGACCTGCCACGTGATCGTGAAGCAGGGCCTCGAGAGCTGCAACGAGGCCGGGGACCCGGAGCTCGACCAGCTCGACAACGCCCGCGGCGTCACGCCGCGCTCGCGCCTCGCCTGCCAGGCCGTGCCCGACGGCCGCTGTGACGTCGTGGTCGAGATTCCGAGCTGGAATCGCAACCTCGTGCGCGAAGACCACCACTAGAAGCGCACGCGCACGGACGCCACCATGCTGCTCGACATGCAAGTGCTCCTCGCCCAGCCGCGCGGCTTCTGCGCTGGCGTCGACCGCGCGATCGAGATCGTCGAGCGGGCGCTCCAGCTCTATGGCGCGCCGGTGTACGTGCTGCACGAGATCGTGCACAACCGCTACGTGGTCGACGACCTCGCGGGTCGCGGCGTCAAGTTCGTCGACAGCCTCGACGAGGTCCCGGAGGGCTCGGTCACGATCTTCAGCGCGCACGGCGTCGCCGAGGAAGTCGTGCAGCGCGGCGTGGCGCGCAAGCTGCGCGTGATCGACGCGACCTGTCCGCTCGTCACCAAGGTGCACCTGCAAGCGCAGGCCTATCGCAAGGAAGGACGAGAGGTCGTGCTGATCGGCCACCCCGGCCACCCCGAGGTCGAAGGCACGCGCGGGCGCATCGACGGACCCGTGCACGTGCTCTCGACGGTCGAGGAAGTCGAGCGCCTCGTGGTCGGCGACCCGCAGCGGCTCTCCTACGTGACGCAGACCACGCTGTCGGTCGACGACACGCGCGAGGTGATCGACGCGCTCGTGCGGCGTTTCCCCGCGATCAAGGGCCCCGAGCTCAAGGACATCTGCTACGCGACGCAGAACCGCCAGAACGCGGTCAAGCAGATGTCGGACGAGATCGAGCTCCTGCTCGTCGTCGGCTCCCAGAACAGCTCGAACTCGAGCCGTCTGCGCGAGCTCGGCCTGCGCAAGGGCGTGCCCTCGCACCTCATCGACGGCGCGCACCAGATCGACCCGGCGTGGTTCCGCGCCGGCATCAAGATCGGCGTCACGGCGGGCGCCAGCGCGCCGGAGTCGCTCGTGCAGCAGGTGCTCGGACGCCTGCGCGAGCTCGGGGTGAGCTCGGTGACCGAGATGGACGGCGAGCGCGAGACCGTCACATTCCGCCTGCCCGACGAGCTGCGCTAGCGACCCGCTCGGAAGTCCCGTCGCGAGGCCCGGCGTTCCTCGTCGTGCCCGGGAAAGCAACCGAGGGGCGGCAGTGGCAGTCTGGCGCCTGAGGAGGGCCCGACGAGCGTGCCGACGCCGCAACGACGAGCGCGACGCCGCGGCAGGTAGCCCTTCGAAGGGCCAGCCGGTCCGCGACCACGCAGTTTTTTCGCGCTCCGAGGCGTCCGCGCGCGAGCGGTCCCCCACGCCACCCGCCGGAGCTCGCGATCGAGTGCGGAACGCCAAGGAAGCGCGCCGAAATCCAAGCTCGCATGCGCCCGCGCGACCGAGCCCTCGCCATGACCGCCGCAGCCGCGGCGGTGACGTCCCTGGTGGCGCTCGTTCGCTACATGGAGACGCGCGCCCCGCGGGCGGACACGGTGCAACTCGAGCGGGAGAGGCCGCGACGCGTCGCGGTGAACGAGACGCTGCTGCCGTCCTCGGAACGAGCCGCACTCGAGGTGCGGGACGAGCGAGTGATCCGACCGGCGAATGCCGCCGCGAGCGTCGAGCCGACGCAGCAGGTGGAATCCGTACGAGCGCCGACGTTGTGCGCCCCGGGCACTCTCGCGCTGCTCGTGCTCGAGAACGAACAGCCGGTGCCCGGCGCCGACGTGCTCGTGGTCGCGCGCAAGGAAGGCGGGATCGACCGCGGATGCACGGATGACCTTGCGCCGCTCCTGCGCGCGACGACGGACGCGAACGGGCTCGCCACTTGGCTCGACCTCTCGACGGACCTGTACGACGCGCGGGTCCGGCATCCCGCCGGAGCCGAGCTGGCCTGCAGCGTCGAGGTCGATGCAAGCAGTGGACGCGAGCGCTGCGTCGTGCGCTTCGGCAGCGCGCGCGTGCGCGGCACCGTACTCGGCGACGAGGGCGAACCGCGGCGCGGCTCGCTCGTGCGCCTCGCGCTGGCGCAGGCGGGTGGCGAGATCGAGCTACTCTCGACCGCGCAGACCGACGAACTCGGTCGTTTCGAGTTCCTGCGCCTGCCTCCGGGCTCCGCGCTCGCGATCGACGGCCACCCGGACGCGAGCTGGCTCTCGCCTGGGCGCGCGGTGCGAGTCGAACTCTCTCCGACGGCCGACCGCGAGGTGGTGCTCGGGCCTGCCGCGACCGGCAGTCGGTGCGAAGGTCGCCTCGTCGCTCCGGGTGGTACCACGCTTCACGCAGAAGTCGCGCTGCGCTGGCGCGAGACCGAGCACGACTGGCATGCGACAACTCGCGCGCATCCGGATGGCAGCTTCGAGCTGACGCTGCGGCCGGGAACGTGGAGCGCCTACGTCGCCGGTCGCGATGGTCAGGTCGAGATCGCGCGTGCCGAGATCGGCACGGATGACGTGCGGGTCGAAGCCGCGCTGCCGACGGGCTGCATCTCCGTTCGACTCGTCGATGCGAGCGGCTCCGCCGTCGAAGGTTCGATCGCGCTGCGCGATGCGACGGGCGCGCGCAGCGAGCATCCGGCGCCGGGCGGGCACGCGTTCGTCGCGGGCCTCGCACCCGGAAACTGGCAGGTCGAGGGCCTGGCCTTCGACGGCGCGGAGACGCGCGTGCAGGCCACGATCGCCGACCACGGAGCGCCGCTCGAGCTCACGCTCGAGCTCGGGTCCTCCTCACGCTAGCGCCGCGCTCACCACGCGTCGGTCGCGATCAGGCGCTCGATGGCCTGAACCTCGCCGTCCTTCGGCCAGCACTCGAGGCCGACGTAGCCCTTGTAGCCGAGCTCGCTCACCGCGCGGAACACGCGCGGCCAGTGGATCTCGCCCGTTCCGGGCTCGTTGCGCCCCGGCGCATCCGCGACCTGCACGTACCCGAGCTGGTCGATGCCGTCCTTGAGGCGCCCGCACAGGTCGCCCTCGGCGAGCTGCATGTGGTAGAGGTCCCAGTTGATCTTCACGTGCTTCGAGTTGACCTCACGGCAGATGCGCACGGCGGCCTCGGAGCCATACAGGCAGTGGCCGGGGTGATCGACGCGGCCGTTCATCGGCTCGAGGATCAGCATCACGTCGTGCTCCTCCGCGATCGGCGCGAGCAGCTTGAGGCCCGTCGTGACGTGGGCGTGCATCTGCTCGGTCGTCATGCCCTTCTGGTTGTTGCCCGCGACGATGGTCATCATCGGCGCGCCGATGCGCTTGGCGGCCTTGCAGGCCTCGCGCACTTCCTCGACGGCCTTCGCGTGGTTGTCGGGGTTGCACAGGCCCGGCTCGAAGCCCCAGGCCGTGAACTGCGCGAACTTCACGCCCTTGTCCTTCGCGAGCTTCTCGAGTGCCGCGAGGTCCTTGTTGCGCCACGGCCAGAACTCGATTCCGTCGAAGCCGTGCGCCAGCGCAGTCTCGACGCGCTTCTCGAACGGCATCCCGCTCCACCAAATCTCGCCGTTGACCGCGAAGCGCGTCTTGAGCTTGCGCACGCGCTCGGCCACATCGCTCGCCGAGCGAGCCGAGGTCGTGGAAGAACCCGACGCGCGCAAGCGCGGGGCTGCGACCATCGCGGCGGAGGCGGCCAGTAGGGTACGACGATCGAACGAGCGCATGGGCGGACTCCGTCTCAGAGATTGGCGAGGTACTCGATCAGGTCGCGCATCTCGCGGCGCGACAGGTGCTTCGAAACATCCTGCGGCATGGCCGACAGGTCGGGACGGCGGCTCTCGACATCGCTGGCGGCGACCTCGACGAGCTCGTCCTGCGGCGTGCGCACGACGATCGTCTCGCGATCCTCGCGCACGACGATGCCGGCCACGTTGCGGCCGCTCTCGAGGAACAGGATCGTGCCCTGGTAGCCGTCCGCGATGCGACGGTTGGGATCGCAGATCGACGCGAGCAGGTCCGCGCGCGACAGGCGCTTGCCGACGCCGACGAGGTCGGGACCGACCTGTCCCCCTTCGCCCCACTCGATCTTGTGGCAGCGCAGGCACTCGGTTTCGGCCTTGCCGCGCAGGATCTCCTTGCCGCGCGCCTTGTCGCCTCCGTACAGCGAGTCCGTGAAGTACGCGAGCGCCGCGTCGATCTCGCGCAGCGACCGCAAGCTCGCCAGCGAGCCCGTGACCGCGACGTCCTGCCGGGCCTCGGCGAGCTCGACGAGATCGAGCGCGACCTCGCGCGGCACGAGGCCGGCCGCGTGGCGGCGCAGCTCGCTCGCGACGAGCGTGTCGACGCGCGCATCGGCGAGGTTCGCGAACAGCGAGTAGGCGACACGCCGTTCGTCGACCGAGCCGTGCAGAGCGGCCTCCTCGAGCAGCGGGAAGGCCTTGGCGGGCTCGACACCGGCGATGGCGCGCAGTGCGGCGGCACGGACGGCGCTCTCGGGGTCCTTCACGAGCTTCGCGAGCGCGGGCTCGAGCTCCGCCGACGCGACCTGCTTTGCGGCGCGAATCGCGGCGGCGCGCACGTCCTTCGGCGCGGAAGCGTCCTGCGAAAGTTGCAGCAGCGTCGCGCCGACGGCGCGGCAGTCGCTCGTCTCGACGAGGTCGATCCACGCGCGCAGCACGCGCTCCGGCGCCTTGGCGATGTCCTTCGCTGCGAGCTGCTCGGCAAGAGCGGCGAGCTCCGCGCTGCCGCGGGGCTCCAAGGGCCACCACTCACCTGTGACCGCATCGCGTCCGGGCGGCAACTTCCACTTCGAGATGCGCTCGAGCGCTTCCCAGCGCAGCAACTCATCGGCCTCCGAGCGAGAGGCGAAGCTCGCGAGCGCCGCCGCATTTTCGGGCTGTCCAAGCCGAAAGTTCGCGTTCAGCACGCGCCGCACGAGCGGCGTACCCGACAAGTCCTCGCGTTCGACAAGCTTCGCCAGCGCCGGCATCGCCTCAGCGATCTGCTCGTCGTAGATCGCACGCGCCGCCTCGGTCACGACACGCGAATCGCTGTCCGAGAGGAAGTGCGCGACGAGCGCACTCTTCTGTCGCCGCAACGCGACGACCGCCGCGACGCGCACGTGCGGCGAGACATGACTCGTCAGCTCGACGAGCTGCTCGGCAGTGGCGCAGCTGGCAAGCGCGTGCATTGCGGTGGAGCGCAGCGCGAGATCGCTCTCGCCGGCGCGCTCGACGATCTCGACCAGCAGCAGCGTGATTCCGTCATCGAACCGCAGCCCGGCTCGCACGCATGCCAGCAACGCATAGCGCTGTACGAGCGGACTCTCGTCGGCGAGACGCTCCACGATCGTGGCGACCGACTTGGGCGCATCGTGGGCGCCCAACGCGCGCACGGCCTGCGCGCGCAGCATCGGGTCTTCGTCCTCGCAGGCGCGCACCAGGGCCAGTCGCCCGGGCTCTTCGAAGCCCGCCTGCATCAGTCCCCAGATCGCATGGATGCGGGCATGGCGCGTCGCCGTCGCGTCCTCCACGAGCCGCGCGAGCACCTGCTTCTTGCCACGCGCGACGAGCTCGAACTGCGCGAGAAAGCGCACGCGCGAGTCGCTGCTCACGAGCCAGCTGCGCACCTCGGCATCCGCGAGCTTCGACCAGTCCGCCACGAGCAGACGCTGGACATCCGCCGCTTCCGCGTGCGCCTGCGTGGGCTCCAGCCGATACATGCGGCCCTTGCCAGTCTTGTTCCAGCCCTCGACCCAGTCCGAGAACCACAGCGCGCCGTCGGGCCCGAAGTCGCAGTCGGTGACGAGCGTGCCCCACAAGAACTTCTCGAACGTGTCGAGCTCGAAGCCCGAGCCCTTCGGCTTCACCGTGAAGGTGTGCACGCCGGAGTAGCTCGCGTCGCCACGGAAGTCGCAGATGAAGAACGTGTTCGGGTGCGCACCGCCGAGCGCCGTGCCGGGGTTGTACGCGAGTCCGCTTGGGCCGTCGCAGATGTTGGCGAGCGGCGGGACGATGTACGCCGCTTGGCCCTCGAAGTGCGGCTTCCACAGGCCCTCGTCGTTCCACGGCCCGCGCAGGTTGGGCTCGGTGATCCACTGGTACGCCTGCCGCCA
>CAITGX010000034.1 GCA_903892045.1 uncultured Planctomycetota bacterium
CGACGTCGACCTTCTCGCCGTCCTTGACGTACAGCGTCCAGGAGTCGTCGCGCAGCACGGGGGTCCAGCTCGCGCAGCCGCCGAGCAGCGGGGCGAGGCCGAGCGCGAGGAGAACCAGCCGCATGACGTCGATCGTGCGCCACCGCGCCGCATCTGTCCAGCCACCGCGACGCCGCAGTTCGCAAGGACTTCGTGAGCAGCCCCCGCGGGGCCTCGCTTGCCGCCCGAACCGCCCGCGCTACCTTGGTTTCCCGCTTTCGTCGCCCAAGACCCCCGCGCACCCTCCCATGGCCACCTTCCGCTGCGAGCTCGACGCCCCGAACAACATCGTGATGGTGATGGTCACCGAGGACGATGGCAGCGAGCACGACTACCAGTTCGACTTCGATCCGCGCTCTGGCCGCTACGAGTTCTCCGAGCGCGAGATCCTCGAGCGCGACTTCGGCACCGAGTGGGTCGAGGAGATGGAAAACGCCGTCAAGGGCCTGATCGAGCAGGCGGTTCGGGCGCGGCGCGGCTGAGGCAGGACGGCGGGCGCGCCGTGGCCTAAGATCGGCCCCGTGAAACGCGTCTTCCTGATCGTGCTGGACTCGCTCGGCGTCGGGGCCCTGCCCGACGCGGCGAGCTTCGGCGACACCGGCACCCACACGCTCGACCACATCGTCGAGGGCGCGGGCGGGCTCGAAGTTCCCAACCTCGTGCGGCTCGGCCTCGGTCACGTGCCGGGCGTGACGCGCGTCGCGCGCGGCGGGAGCCCGGCGGGTGCCTTCGGGCGCTGTGCGGAGCGGAGCCCGGGCAAGGACACGTCGACGGGGCACTGGGAGATGATGGGGTGCGTGCTCGACGCGCAGTTCCCGGTGTTCGAGCACGGCTTCCCGCCCGAGATCATCGACGCCTTCGTGGCGCGCGCGGGCGTGGCGGGAGTGCTCTGCAACGCGCCGGCCTCGGGCACCGAGGTGCTCGCGCGACTCGGCGAGGAGCACGTGCGCACGCAGAAGCCGATCGTCTACACGAGCGCGGACAGCGTATTCCAGATTGCGTGCCACGAGGTCCACTTCGGGCTCGAGCGCCTCTATCGCTGCTGCGAGGTCGCGCGCGAGATCCTCGATCCCTACGGCGTCGGGCGCGTGATCGCGCGGCCGTTCGTCGGCGAGCCGGGCAGCTACAAGCGCACCTACAACCGCCGCGACTACTCGCTCAAGCCCTTCCACGAGACCGCGCTCGTGCGCCTCGAGCGCGCCGGGCTGCCGGTGACGGGCGTGGGCAAGATCGAGGATATCTTCGCGGGCGTGGGCGTGACCCGTTCGGTGCACACCGAGGGCAACCGCGATGGCATGGAGCGCACGATCGAGCTCGCGGCGACGCAGGAAGGCGGGCTCGTGTTCGTGAACCTCGTCGACTTCGACATGCTCTACGGCCATCGCCGCGACCCGCGCGGCTATCGCGCCGCGCTCGAGGAATTCGACGCCCAGTACGCGCGGCTCGCGGAGCGCCTGCGCCCCGACGATCTCGTGCTGCTCACGGCCGATCACGGCAACGACCCGCTCTTCACGCAGACCACCGACCACACGCGCGAGTACGTGCCCGTGCTCGCGGACGGCGCGAAGGTGAAGCCGGGCGCGACGCTCGGCACACGCGAGAGCTTCGCGGACATCGGCGCCACCGTCGAGGAGTTCCTCGGTCTCGCTCCCAAGGGTCCCGGTCGCTCCTTCTGGCGCGAGATCGCGCGCTAGCCATGGATGCACGCGGGATTCTCGCCACCAAGCGCGATGGCAAGCGGCTCTCCGACGCGCAGATCCGCGAGTTCATCGCGGGCTACGTATCGGGCGCGATCACGGACTATCACGCCTCGGCGCTCTTGATGGCGATCTTCATCCACGGGATGGAGGAGGGCGAGCTCGCGGTGTGGGCGCGCGCGATGCTCGAGAGCGGCCGCGTGATGAAGTTCCCCGGCATCTCGAAGCCCAAGGTCGACAAGCACTCGACCGGCGGGATCGGCGACAAGGTGTCGATTCCGCTCGCGCCCGCGGCAGCGGCCTGCGGCCTCGCCGTGCCGATGATCTCGGGCCGCGGGCTCGGTCACACCGGAGGCACGCTCGACAAGCTCGAGGCGATTCCCGGGTTTCGCACGCACCTGTCGGAGGCCGACTTCGCGCGCTGCCTCGAACGGACGGGCGTGGCGCTCGGCGGCCAGACGCCCGACATCGTTCCGGCGGATCGCAAGCTGTACGCGCTGCGCGACGTCACGGGCCTGATCGAGTCGATCCCGCTGATCGCGAGCTCGATCATGTCGAAGAAGCTTGCCGAAGGCCTCGACGCGCTCGTGCTCGACGTCAAGTTTGGCTCGGGCGCCTTCATGGTCGCGCCCGCGCGCGGCGAGGCGCTCGCGAAAGCGATGCTCGGGCTCGCGCGCGACTTCGGAGTGCGCGCGACGGCGCTGCACACCAACATGGAGCGTCCGCTCGGGCGCATGGCGGGGCACTCGCTCGAGATTCTCGAGAGCTTCGACTGCCTCGAAGGTGGCGGGCCGGCGGACCTGCGCGAGCTCGTGTGCCTGCAGGGCGGCGAGATGCTGCGGCTCGGCGGACTGGCGGGCACGCTCGACGAAGGCAAGGCGCGCATCGCGCGCTCGCTCGACGATGGCAGCGCCCGCGCGGTGTTCGCGCGCGTGATCGAGGAGCAGGGCGGCAACCCGCGCTGCCTCGACGACCGCTCGCTCCTCAAGCGGGCTTCCACGGTCGAGGTCGTGCGCGCCCAGCGCGATGGCGTGCTCGCGTGGCGTGACCTGCGCGCGCTCGGGGCGGCGATCTGCGAGCTTGGCGGGGGCCGCAAGAAGCTCGGCGACGTGATCGACCTCGGGGTCGGTCTCGAGTTCGAGGTGCAGGAAGGTGCCGCCGTGAGAGCCGGTGACGTGCTGCTGCGCGTGCACCATGAGGGCCACGGGCTCGCGCAGGCGCACGCTCTCGTCGAGCGCTCGTACGAGCTCGTCGATGCCCACCGCCCGGCGCCGCTCGTGCTTGCCTCGTGGAGCACATGACGTTGTAGTGGGCAGCGCATGCAGTACCTGCGCTGCCTCCTTGGGATCGCGTTCTTCATCGCCCTCGCGTGGGCGATCTCGTGGGAACGCCGCCGCTTCCAGTGGCGGGTCGTGCTCGGCGGCATTGCGCTGCAGGTCGCGATCGTGCTGCTCGTGGCGAAGACGGACGCGGGGCGCGCGTTCTTCGAGGGCGCGGCGCGCTTCATCGACAAGCTCGTCTCCAAGACCGTGCCGGGCGCGCAGGCCGTGTTCGGTCACCTAGCGACGGATGGCGGCGCGGACTTCATCTTCGCGTTCGCCGGCACGGGCCTGCTCGTGATCATCTTCGTCTCGGCCCTGATGTCGATCCTCTATCACGTCGGCGTGATGCAGGTGCTCGTGTGGGCCGTCGCCAAGGTGATGAGCGCGACGATGGGGCTCTCCGGCGGCGAGTCGATGGCCGCGGCCGCCAACATCTTCATGGGGCAGACCGAGGCGCCGCTCGTGATCCGGCCCTACCTGCCGAAGATGACGCGCTCGGAGCTCAACTCGCTGATGACGGGCGGCTTCGCCACCATCGCGGGCTCGGTCATGGCGATCTACCTGAAGATTCTCGGGCCCGAGCTCGCGCCGCACTTGATCACGGCCTCGGTGATGAGCGCGCCGGCGTCGTTCGTGATCTCGAAGATCATCTTGCCGGAGCGCGAGGCGCCGGAGACCGCGCGCGGCGTCGAGCTCAAGGTCGAGCGCAATGCCGTCAACATCATCGAGGCGGCGGCGAACGGCACGAGCGACGGACTCAAGCTGTGGCTCAACGTGGTCGCGATGCTGATCGCGTTCATCGCACTCGTGGCGCTCGTCGACTGGCCGCTGGGCGCGCTCGGTGAGTGGCTGGGGTCCCTCGGGCTGCTCGATGGTCCGCTCTCGCTCGGCCGCATCTTCGGCTGGATCTTCGCCCCGTTTGCGTGGGCCATCGGCGTCGAGGGCTGGCACGACTGCCAGATGGTCGGCTCGCTGCTCGGCACGCAGGTGTCGGTCAACGAGTTCGTCGGCTACAGCCAGCTCGGGCAGATCCTGCAGGCGACGGACCCCGCGCAGCGCTTCGAGCACTCGCGCTCGGCGATCCTCGCGAGCTACGCGCTGTGCGGCTTCGCGAACTTCGCCTCGCTCGGCATCCAGATCGGCGGCATCTCCGCGCTCGCGCCGGAGCGCAAGCCGGACGTGGCGAAGCTCGCCTTCCGCGCGATGCTCGGCGGCGCGTTCGCGTGCTGGATGACGGCCACGATCGCGGGAGCGTTCCTGTGAGCGCCGCGCAGCAAGTCGAGCGGCTTGCGAGCTCGCTGCGCCGCCACGGCGTCGGCGCTGTCGACGTGACCTTCGTGCTCGGCTCGGGCCTGGGCGCCTTTGCGGAGCGCATCGAGCGCGCGCGCGCGATTCCGTACGCGGAGATCGACGGCATGCCGACGAGCGGTGTGAAGGGTCACGCGGGCCGCCTCGTCGTGGGCGAGCTCGGGGGAGTGCGCGTGCTGGCGCAGCAGGGGCGCGTGCATCTCTACGAGGGTTGGAGCGTGAGCGAAGTGACGCGAGCGGTGCGTGCGATCGCGCAGCTTGGCTGTCGGCGCTTCGTGCTGACCAACGCGGCCGGCGGGATCCGGCGCGAGTGGCGACCGGGGTTGCTCATGACCCTTCGCGACCACATCAACCTGCAGGGGCGCTCGCCGCTCGGGCGCGGCGAGTCCGGTTACGCGCGACCCTACGACGAGGTCCTCACGCAGGTCCTCCACGATGTCGCGCGCGAGCGCGGCGTGGCGCTCGAGAGCGGCGTGTATGCGGGCTTGCTCGGCCCGAGCTACGAGACCCCGGCGGAGATCCGCATGCTTTCGGCCATGGGCGCCGATGCGGTCGGCATGAGCACGGTGGCGGAAGTGCTCGCTGCGCGCGCCAGCGGTGCGCGCGTGGCCGGAATCTCGCTCATCACGAATCAGGCGGCCGGCATCACGGGCGAGCCGCTGTCGCACGCGGAGGTCATGGCGGCGGGCCAGGAGGCCGCGGGCCGCTTCTCCGACCTCTTGCAGCACGCCGCCGCGCGACTCGCGGGCTGAAGCGCGGGCCGCGGCGCTACAATCCCGCGCCCATGGCCCTCGACGTCCGAGAGATCGCCCGTCGCGCCGCAGCGCGCGTGCTCGCCGAGCGCGCGACGCGTCCGACGCCAGCCGCGCCCGAGCGCCCGGCGCCCGTCGAGCCGCCTCGCGCGGTGACGGCCCCCGCGCCGACGAAGCCGCCGCGGCTCGCAGTGCGCGCGGAGCCGGCGGACGACAGCCGCAAGCTCGTGCTCGGTACCTGCCTCGCCGACACGCCGGACGGCGGTGTCCTGCGCGTGCCCACCGGCGCGATCGTGACGCCGCTCGCGGCCGAGGAAGCGCACCGCCGACGGATCCGCATCGAGCGCGGCGAGCGCGATGGCGGCCAGCGCATTGCGGTGGGGTGCGACCACGGCGGTTTCGCGCTCAAGCAGGAAGTGCTCGGCTGGCTGCGCGCTCTCGGCCACCAGCCGGTCGACTTCGGCACGCGCGACGAGAATCCCGTCGACTATCCCGACTTCGCGCGCGCGGTGGCCGAGGCCGTCGCGTCGGGCCAGTGCGAGCTCGGCATCGTGATCGACGGCGCGGGCATCGGCTCCGCGATCGCCGCGAACAAGGTCCCGGGCGTGCGCGCGGCGACGTGCTGCGACGCCGCGATGGCGAAGAACGCGCGCGAGCACAACTACGCCAACGTGCTCTCGCTCGGCGCCAAGATGATCCAGCGCGCGGTCGCGGAAGAGACCGTGCGCACGTTCCTCACGACCGCGCACGGCGAGGCGCGGCATGGCAAGCGCGTCGCGAAGATCACCGAGATCGAGCGGCGCTACCTGAAGGGCCCGCAGGGCGGAGTGCAAGCGTGAAACTGTCGCGGGACATGGGTGCCGGGGAGCTGGAAGCGCTGCTCGTCGAGCTCGGACGGCGCATCGTCGAGCACGGGCCGGAGTCGGTGTTTCCGCACGGCAGCGGCGGCGTCGAGGTCGAGTTCTGCCCGGATCGCGCGCGAGAGGTGCTCGCGGCGGGCGCGTGCCGGCTCGGCTACTGCGGCTGCAAGGCGCCCGAGCTCAACACGCTCGCGGCCTACATCGACCACACGCTGCTGAAGCCCGAAGCCACGCTGGCGGAGCTCGACAAGCTGTGCGACGAGGCGCTCAAGAACAAGTTCGCGAGCGTGTGCGTCAACGGCGCGCACGTGCGCCGCTGCGCGGAGATCCTCGCCGGTTCTGGCGTGCTCGTCTGCTCGGTGATCGGCTTCCCGCTCGGCTCGAGCGCGACCGAGGTCAAGTGCTACGAGGCGCGGCGCGCGATCGAGGACGGCGCTTGCGAGATCGACATGGTGATGAACGTCGGCCTGCTGAAGTCCGGAGCGGACGCGGCGGTCGAGCGCGACATCGCGGCCGTGGCGGAGACCTGCCACAAGCTCGGCGCGCGGCTGAAAGTGATCCTCGAGACGTGCCTGCTCACGGACGCCGAGAAGGTGCGCGCGTGCGAGGCGTCGAAGCGCGCCGGCGCGGACTTCGTGAAGACCTCGACGGGCTTCAACAAGGGCGGCGCGACGGCGGCGGACATCGCGCTGATGCGACGCACGGTCGGCGATCGCATGGGCGTCAAGGCGTCCGGCGGCGTGCGCGACCAGAAGACGGCGCAGGAGATGATCGCGGCGGGCGCGACGCGCATCGGCGCCAGCGCCTCGGTGGCGATCGTCAAGGGCGGCGAGTCGAAGTCGAGCTACTAGCTCGTCGACCACGCGCGCTCGTGGCGCACCTACTCCCGTCGATGTCGCAGCGCCTACTTGGTTGATCTTCGGTGCGCGCGGAGTCGCGACCGAGCTCGCTCAACCGCGCGACAAGCGCGCGCGCAGCAGTGCGGCGGCCTCGACGATCGAGGCGAGCTTGCGCTGGGCGATCGAGGCGGACGCGAGCGGGTTGTCCGCGAAGGTGGCGAAGCCGCAGTCGGGGTTGAGCAGCACGCGCTCGGGCCCGAGCAGCTCGACGAGCGGCCCGATTCGGGCGCAGATCTCGTCCGGGGTCTCGACCTCGGCGCGCTTCTGGTTCACCGCGCCGATGCCGATGCGCTTCTCGCGCGGGAGCTGCGCCAAGAGTCGCCCGTCGCCTGCCCGCGGGGTGCACAGTTCGAGGAACAGCGTGCCGACGGGCGCGCGCGAGAGGATCGGTAGCAGGGGAGCGTAGTCGCCGTGCAGGGCGACGCTCTCGTCGGGCGACCAGTTTCCGCGACAGACGTGCAGGCCGAGACGCTCGCGCGGGAAGCCGTCGGTGAGCTCCGCGAGCAGTCGTTCCGCGAAGGCGAGCTCCGCCGGAGTGTCGAGCTTCTCGCCGAGCGCGCCACACATGAACGTGCGCCGCTCGCGCGCATGGCCGAAGACTACTTCGCTGAGCACGGGCTCGTCGAACTGCACCAGCGCGACTCCGGCCGCGAGCAAGTCCGCGAGCTCCTCGCGCAGCACGCGCACGACGTCGCGCGCGAGCGCCTCGCGATCGGCGTAGGCGCGGTCGGAGATGCACTCCATCCACATCGTGCGCGTCAACAGGTACGGGCCAGGCAGCGCGACCTTCACCGGCTTCGCGGAGAGCGACGCGAGGAACCTGGCTTCGTGCAGCGCCAGCGGACGCGAGCGTCCGAGCGGACCGAACACCGCGGGGTGACGCACCTTGCCCGCGGGCACGTCGAGCGCACGCAGCTCGCGCTCGAACTCCGCCGGGTCGTCGACGTAGGGGAGCAGGTCGGTGATCGGGATCAGCTGGCAGTTGTCGAGCAGGCCGCCGACGAAGCTCGCGTAGTTGTCGCGGCGCTGCTCGCCGTCGGTGAGCACGTCGACTCCCGCGCGCAGCTGCGCGTCGACGCACAGGCGTACGGCGTCCTCGCACGCGGCCTCGAACTGCGTGTCGTCGAGGCGACCTTCGAGGTGACGGTGCAGCGCGTCGAGCAGCCACGCCGGCCGGGGCCAGCTGCCGATCCCCATCACCGAGAGCGGCTGGATCGCGGGCGCCGGCGCAGGCGCGGGCAGCGAGGCGGGGATGCTCACGGGCACGACGGGCTGGCGCACGGGCATCGCGCGCGCGTCGCCGGCCGGCTTCGCGCGCGCGGGATCGAACTTGCCCTTCGCGACGAGGAAGCTGTGCTCGCGCCCCGTCTTGACGTGGCTGACGAGCTCGTTGCCCGTCAGCCGGCACCACGCGGGCAGGTCCTCGGGCACCGAGATCTCCGTCGAGCGGATCTCGAGCAGCTCGCCCGCCTCGAGCGGGTCGATGTGCTTGCGGATGAGCAGCAGGAGCCCGTTGCCGCAGTCGAGATCGCCGCCGTCGAAGCTCGCCTTCGGCGCGAAAAGGTGCCCGCTCACGCGGCCTTCCTCAGTAGGAGACGCAGGGCGAGCCGCCGGCGAGGAACTCGACCAGCTTCGCGCCGCCGACGATCGTCGCGCCCGCGACCAGCTTGGTCTCGTCGAGCCCGCGCTTCTTGAAGCAGGGCGAGCAGACGTAGATCTTGCCGCCCGCCGCCGCGAACTTCGCCATCAGCTCGGCGAGCGGCGCGAAGCCCTCCTCGCGGATGTCGTCGGCGTAGCCGGGGACCGCGAGCCGCACGGCCTCGGTCGAGAGGAACACCAGCGTCTCCTGCTCGGAGCCGGCGGCGGCGTTGGCGACGACGAAGGCCACGGTGGCCTTGTCGCAGTTGTCCTTGGCGGCGGTCAGCGAAACGCAGAAACGGCCCATGTCAGTTCTCCTTGCGACGGATGTAGTAGACGGGATGCGCGGCGTGCACGAGCGTGTGGCCCGTCATGCCGCACCAGGCAGGCAAGTCCTCGCGCGCGCCCGGATCGTTCGCGACGAGGCGCAGCACCTGTCCCGCGGCGAGCGCGCGCAGGCGCAGCCGCAGGTCGATCACGAGCTCTCCGCAGCCCATGTCGCCGGCGTCCCAGCGGTCGTCGGCGTGCAGGGAATGCTCGTTCGTGCTCATGAGGGCGAGGAGTCTAGCAATTGCACATACGGCCCGAGAAAAATGCGCGCCAGCGCTCTTGCGTCGCGCGAGCTGCCGCGCGAGCATCTGCCGCGTGCTTCGAAGAGGCGACCACCGCAGCCCCACGTGAGGGCGCTCCGCGCGGACCCATGGGCAGTCCCATGCGTCGCCGGAAGAGCGGTCGCTTCTTCCTCGCATCGCTGTCAGCTCGCTGACGTGATCGCACGGCTTCGCGCGGGATCTCTTCCCTGCGCCATCGTGGTTGGGTCCGTTTCCCCCGAAATCCCCCGAGGAAACTACCCATGAACGTTCGTGTCGCGACCCCGATCGCGCTCGCCGCGATCCTGCTCGCCGCGCCCTCGTATGCCCAGTGCGGCTACCAGAGCGGCACTCCCCAGTGCTTCAGCTTCGCCCCGCCGGTCCCCGAGGCGGGCAACATCGGCGAGGACCTCTCGCTCGTTTCGGACAAGCTCAAGATCACGGGCGACATCCGCTTCCGTTCGCGCAACGCGTGGGCGCCGACCGGCACGCCGTACGCCACGGGCGACCAGATCTCGAGCCGCGCGCGCCTCAACTTCGACTTCGCCGTGAACGAGAACGTGCGCGTGTTCACGCAGTTCAACTTCTCCGAGGTCTGGCCGGGCTCCGACCCGTACTCCGACGCCGACCCCAACAACACCGCGGCCGAGTTCAACGGCATCGCGCAGGCCTATCTCGAGACCAAAGACCTGCTCGGGCTCGGCGAGGGCGTGCGCATGGGCCGCAGCTACTACGCGCTGGCGTCGGGCTTGATCTACGGCTCCTGTGACTTCCTGCAGTACCCGGCGGCCGGAACCGGCGTGTGGCTCTCCAAGGAGTTCGGAGAGCACGAGCTCGAGATCTTCGGCTTCGACAACAACGGCACGTTCACCAAGAACGGTGCGGGGAACCCGGCCGCCGACGGACAGCGCTTCGTCGGTGCCACGGCGCGCATCGACCTCGGCAATGAGGTGGCGTCCGCTCTCGAGCCCTACGTGCTGTTCGGCACGGGCGACGGCGACGACGTCGCGGTGGGCAACCCCGACTTCACCAACGACGTGTGGTACGGCCTCGCCAGCATGGGCAAGGTGGACCGCTTCAGCTGGAACGCGGAAGTGGCGCAGCGCGAGGTCGACACGACCGATGACTCGTTCCTTGCCTACCGCGTCAACGCCTACGCCGACATCGCGGACCTCTCGGGCAGCGTGGTCGATCGCGTGCGCCTGACGCGCACCGACGCCGAGGGCCGCATGCACATCAACCCCGGCGACTTCAACAGCGCTGGCCTGCTCCACCAGTACGGCGGTGCCTGGCGCAGCGACCTCGCGACGAATCAGGTCGCGCTCACCTTCAAGCCGCAGGAGACGCTCTCGATCGACGTCGCCTACGTCAATCTCGACTCGCAGGTCCCGACCGGCGGCGAGAACGAGCTCGACATCATGGTCAGCAAGAAGCTGCTCGATGGCGCCTTCGCGTGGATCGGCTACGGCTTCGACGACGACGAGCGGCAGGTGCTGTACGCCCAGCTGACCGTCTTCTTCTGAGATCGTCCGCGGGTCGCCGCGACCCGCGCGAGAGAAGGGAGCGCGCCCTGCGCTGGGGGATTCCCGGCGCAGGGCGCGTCTTCTCTCCAGTCTCAGAACGTGAAGATCATGCCGAGGTACAGGAAGTCGATGTCGTCGGCCTCGCCGGTCTCCGCGACGGCGGAGCCGGTGAACACGTGGCTGTAGCCGCCGTAGAGGTCGAGGTGGCGGTAGAGGCGGTGCTGCACGAGCAGGTCGAGCTCTTCGCCGATGTGCGTCGAGTCGAAGCCGCCCGCGGGAGCGCTGCGCGAGACGGTGCCATTGAGCTGGTAGATCGCGTCCTGGTCGCTCATCAGGTTGAGCGTGTGGAGCGTGAGCGTGACGGTCGTCGCGGGGCTCGGCTTGATGCTCGCGCCCACGTGCGCGGCCGCGATGTTCTGGCGCGAGACCGTGTCGGCGTAGCCGAGGTACAGGTGGCCGAGCGGGTAGAGCTGGTAGAAGGTCTCGACGTCTCCGCCCGGCTTCCGGTCGCCGCTGGCGAGGTCGAGGCCGGCGAAGATGCGCGGCGAGAGCGACTCGGTATCCGGCTTCCAGCCAGCCACGCCCGAGAGGAACCACGCGTTGACGTCCGCGTCGCCGATCTCGCCGACCTGCCAGCCGCCTTCGACTTCCCAGTCGCCGCGCTCGGCGAAGGTGCCCCAGCTGCGAGTGCCGAGCGTGTGGCGGCGCTCGTCACCGGGCGCGGTGCCATTGATGGCGACGTTGGCGCGCGTCGTGCCGAGCACGTACAGGTCGAGCCCCGTGCCGCCGGGCTGCGGAGCGCGGGTGGCGTAGACGCCGTAGAGCGAGCGGTCGTCATCGCGCTCGTTGGGCTCGGTCTTGTCGACGGGCACGTACCACGTCAGCAGTCCGTTGACCGCCCAGCCACCGTGGTTCCACAGGCCCGTGAAGCCGTCCCAGCGGTTGAGCGTGTTGGCCCACGGCAGCGAGCTCACGAGGCGCTGGTTGCCGAAGCCGAAGCTCTGGCGCCCCGTGCGCAGGCGCAGCTTGTCGTCGCCGAGCTTGGCCTTCAGGTCGAACCACGCCTGCTGGAACTCGAACGTGTCCATGTCCGTGATGCGCCGTCCGCCCTGCAGGTCGCGGTCGGTGCACTGGGCGGTCATGAGCTCGATGTAAGCGCGCAGGTGCTCGCCGACCGTGAGGTCGCCGTGCGCGAGCATGCGCGAGATGGCGAAGTTGTCGCTGTTCTTGATCGGCACGCCGTTCGGGGAGCGGCCACCGAACCCGAAGCCGTCCCACTGCTCGTCGCGGGCCTCGATGCGTGCCCCGAGCGAGAGCCAGCTCGCGTCGCCGAGCTTCATGTGCTTGAGCGGGTCGAAGGTGTCGCCGCCCGGGGTCTCGACGAACTTGGACCAGTCCTCGTCCTGCCGCAGCAGCTTGTAGCCCGGCAGCTCGGGCGTGGACGGCATCGGCTGGGCCTGCCCGAAGGCGACGGGGGCACAGGCGAGGATCGACAGGGGGGCGGCGATGCGCTTCATCGGGGGCTTTCTGGGTAGGGGCGAGCGCGCCTTGGGCAACTCTCGTTCCAGCGTGCAGGGCGCGGGCCCGGCGCGAAACGGGGCGCGGCGCGCGCAGGATCTACGAGCGCGGTCGCAGGGATCACGCGCCGTGCAGGCCCGGCCCAGACAGGTCGGGCCGCCTCAGCGGGGCTGCGCGGTGCCTTTCCAGAAGGCCTCGTAGCGGGGCCAGGACCACGTGGCGAGCTCGCGCCCGACCCGCAGGCCGACGTCGTTGTCGATCGGGATGTGGTAGCCGCCCATGGCGCGGGAGCGCGCCGCCATCTCCGCCGTGGCGGAGAAGGTCGGCAGGTCGAGCTCCACGATCCCGCCCGGATCGGTCTCGGTGAGCGCGCAGCAGCTGCGGCGCTCGACGGCCCCGTAGGCGTCGCTGCCCGTGTACAGCTCGAGGATCTTCGCGCAGGCACCGCTGACGGTCGCGTGACCACTCGTGTAGCCGGGGAACGGCGGCGTGATGAACACGTAGGGCGAGTAGGGGTGCCACTCTTCCGCGGGCACCTCGACGAAGCCGCCCTGCGGCCCGGCCCAGCTCGTCACGCGCTGGCCCCTGTAGTAGTGGCGCACAAGGGTCCACGGCCGCGACGTGTCGTAGGTGCGCTTGGTCTCCCAGCACGAGATGAACGCGTCGAACGCCGTGTTGGCGACCGCGAAGTAGAGCTTCACGTCCTCGTCGAGCCCGTGGCGATCGCGGCGCGACACATCCTGCGCGAAGCGCAGCCAGTGGCCGCTCTGCCCGGTCGAGCGCGGGCCATCGCGCATGAACTCGACCACGGCCTTCTCCTCGGGCGTGAGCTCGCGTTGGAGCGCGAGAACCTCGTCGACCTGCGCGCGCAGGAGCCGGTCGTCCGTCTTCGTCGTCGGCGGTGGCTCGGGCCGGAACTGCGCGGCGCTCTCGAGCACGAACGGCTTCACTCGGAACCAGTGCGGAGTGAGGAACCCGGGCGTGAAGCGCGTGCCGTCGGGGCGCGTGAACGTGATCGGCTGCCAGCGATCGGGGTCGACGATCGTGTCGGCCGTGTTGACCGGCGCGTAGCCCGTGAAGTCGGAGTAGGGCTTGCCGCTCGAGCCCGGAGCATCCCCGAACTGGTTCGCGCCGTCGCTGCGCCGGTACGCGAGCACCGCGTGGGCCGCGAGGTTGCCTACGCCGAGCGGCGTCGACGGGTCGATCGACTCGTTGGTCGGGTCGGCGCCGAGTGCGCAGGCCTGCTCCGCGAGCCACTGCGCATCGTCCGGATAGACGCCGACCAGCGCTCGATAGCTCGCCTGCGCGATCGCGCGCTCCTTGTTCGCGAGCGTGCGCTCGGCGGGCGGCCGGCGCAGGTTGGCGCCGAGGCGCGAGCCCACGGCGAGGTCGTCGTAGGCGGCCCACGCGTCGAACATGGCCGTCGCCCAGATCGCCATCTGGCGCGAGAGGATCGTGGGGCGCGCGCCGAAGCGATCGACATCGCGACCGGCGGCCTCCTGCACGAGATCGAGCCAGCGCGACGCGGCGCTGGCGTTCGGGTCCGCGGCGGGATCCTGGTGGAGCAGGCGATCGGGCCGCGGCGCGGCGCAGGCGGAGACGAGAGCGAGCAGGAGCGCGACGAGGGAACGTGCGTGCATGGAAAGTTCGTGGCCCGCGAGCGCAGTGGGCGCCCGCGGGCCACAGAAGCTAGCAACCCTCGTGCCGATCCCCGGTCACGAGGTGGAGCTCAGTAGTTCCACTGCAGCTGGAAGGCGAGGCGATCGGCGTCCTCGGTGGTCTCGTAGAAGGCCGGGCCCGAGGTGTCGGTGGTGTTCGTGCGCTCGAACGTGTGGGTGTACATCACCGTGAGCTCGAGCTCGGGCCAGGGGGACCACTCGATGCCGAGGTCGAGCTCGTTGATGTCGTTCTCGGGGGCATTCGCGCGGAACTTGCGGGCCCCGTCGAAGTAGTTCCAGCGCACGAAGGGGAACATCGGCCCCTTCGAGGTCTCCACGAGCGTGTTGACCTGCAGGTAGCCGCCTTGCAGCGACTCGACGCCGACTGCCGTGAGCGTGTCGTTGAGCTGCGGGCCCTCGCCCCAAGTCCACTCGGCCTCGAAGCCGAGGGGTTGGGGGTAGAGCGTCGCCGAGAGGGCCACGCGCTCGTCGTCGAGGCCATCGGACTTGGCGGTCGGCGTGACGGCACCACCGCCCGAGCCCAGCTGCTGCGTGCTCACCACGAAGTCGCCGACGTAGCCTTGGGCGCCGAGCTCGAGGATCTGGCCGTTGTCGAACTGGATGGGATAGGACGCGCGGCCGATCCAGTGGAACTCGCCGTTCTGGTCGCTGCGGTTGAGTCCTTGGCCGGAGTACGCGCCGAAGCCGAGCACGCCGTAGTCGCCCGAGCCCTTGAGGCCCTTGCGCACGAGGTCGCGGAACAGGGCCCGGATCTCCTTGGGGGCCCAGTAGAAGAACACGCCGATGTCGCGCTCGCCCTCGACCGCGGAGTTGAGCGCGTCCGGGCGCTCCATGGGCGCGCGGTTCTGGCTCGACTGCAGGTTGACGAAGCCATAGGGCACCTTCGACTGGCCGACGCGGAAGCGGTACTCCTTGTCCGCATCGAGGGCCACGTCCGCGTACAGGTCGCGCGTCTGCAGACCCTTGTCGCCCGTGCCTCCGACCGAGCCGAAGGCGTCGAACTGCGCGTAGAGGAACACGTGCTCGCTGACGTCGCCGGAGAAGATGAACCGGCCGCGACGGATCATGAAGGTTTCCTTCTCGCTGACCGAGCTGTCCGCCGGGACGACGAGGTCCGGGGTCAGGTCCTCGTTGAAGAGCGAGGTGGTGCGGAACTGGGTGTACCCGCGCAGGCTGATCTTCTCGTACCACTTCGACTTGGCGGCCTTCTCGGCGGCCTCGCGGGCGGTCTTCTGCTCTGCGACCTGCTGCTCGAGAGCGGCGAGCCGGGCCTCGAAGTCCTGCTGGAGCGCGCTGACCGAGGCTTCGAACGAGCCTGCCTTCGGCGCGCTCGCTTCGGCCGGGTCGGCCGACTGCGCGAGCAGGGTGGGGGACAGCAGCAGGGCGGCGGCGACAGGGCGGTGGGACATCGATGGAAGGCGCGCTGGGGGGCAGGGATCCAAGTGGGGGAGCCCCAGCGACGTGGCGCGACTATCCGGCGGCTTTGTAAAGGCCCGTGAAAGCGAAGGGAAAGAGATCAGGGGAAGGGCAAGACGAGCCCTGTGCTGGATCAAGGGCAGCCCCTTTTGGGCCCACTGCATCAAGAAAAGGGCCCTGCCTTGCGCAGGCCTTGACCTTGGCTTGAGGTGTCCGGAGCGGGCTAGTCGCCGATCGAGCGCCGCGTCGTCTCGAGCAGCTCGGCGACTCGGTCGTTGCCGTCGACCTGCAGCACCAGCTCCTTCAGGAGCCCATCGTGGATGTCGTAGACCATGCCGTGGAGCATGGGGCGGCGGCCGCGCTTCCACGCGGTCTGCACGATCGGGGTGCGTGCGAGGTTGTAGACCTGCCGCAGCACGTTGAGGTCGACCACGCGCCGGAAGCGGCGGTCGTCGTCACCGATGCGCTGCAGCTCCTGCTCGTGCCGGTTGCACGTGTCGCGGATGCCGGCGAGCCAGTGGTCGACGAGGCCGTAGTTCTGGTCGCCCATGGCCGCCTTGACGCCGCCGCACTCGTAGTGGCCGCACACGATCACGTGCTTCACGTCGAGCACCTCGACCCCGTACTGCAACACCGAGAGCAGGTTCAGGTCGACGCTGCGCACCTGGTTGGCGATGTTGCGGTGGACGAACATCTCGCCTGGCGCAACGCCCGTCAGGGTCTCGGCCGGCACGCGGCTGTCGGCGCAGCCGATGAAGAGGAAGTGGGGCTCCTGCTTGCCCGCGCGCTTCTTGAAGAACTCGGGGTCGTTCTTCGTGATGTCGGCGACGAGGTCGCGGTTCTGGGCAAACAGGCGGCGGATGTTCTCCATGGCGGTCCTTCAGGTCAGTGGGCGGGGGGCGGCGGCGGCAGTTCGATGCCGACGATGCGCAGGTCGACGCCGCGCTCGAGGGCCTGCTGGCGGAAGTCCGCGAGGTGCTCGAGCACGTCGTGGTGGATCACGCGGCAGCGCGAGCCGTCGATCTCGAGACGATCACCGGTCTTGAGGCTCGCGAGGAGCCTCGCCAGCGAGGCCTTGTTGAGGAACGAGACCTGTTCCTGCAGCTGGACGCGCCGCAGGACCGAGCCCGGCGCGCTCGTGACGGTGAAGCAGTCGAAGCGGATCTCGTCGAACAGGATGAAGGCGAACGCCACGGCGAGGCCGACCGTGATGCCGATGAGCAGGTCCGTGAGCAGGATGGCCGCGATGGTGACCGCGAACGGCGTGAACTGCTTCCAACCTTGGCCCCACATGCTGCGCAGGATGCGCGGGTGGGCCAGCTTGAAGCCGGTGTAGAGCAGGATTGCCGCCAGCGAAGCCAGCGGGATCTCGTTCAGGAGTCCGGGAATGGTCACCGCGGCGAGGACGAGCAGCACGCCGTGCAGGATCGCCGAGAGCTTGGTCTGTGCGCCCGCGTCGACGTTGGCCGCGCTGCGCACGATCACGCCCGTCAACGGGAGTCCACCGACGAGGCCCGAGAGCGTGTTGCCGACACCCTGGGCGAGCAGCTCGCGATTGGGCGGCGACTCGCGCTTGTGGGTGTCCATGCGGTCGGTCGCTTCCAGACTGAGCAGCGTCTCGAGGCTCGCCACGACGCCGAGCGTCACCGCTACGCGCCACGTGTCCGCGCGCAGGGCCGCGGAGAAGTCGGGCAGCGTGAAGAACGAGAAGAACTCGCCGGCGCTGGTCGCCACGGGCAGCTGCACCAGATGCTCGGCGAGGAGCGTCCAGCTCGAACCCGAGTGCTTCAGCGCGAGGTTGATGCCGACACCGGCGAGCACCGCCACCAGCGGCCCCGGCATCAGCTTCAGGCGCTTGAGTCCGGTCTTGTCCCACAGCACGAGCAGCGCCAGCGCGACGGCCGCGATGAGGAGCGCGCCCGGCTGGATCGCATGCAGCGCATGGTCAATCGCCGTGAAGGTCGTGTCGCCGTCCGGCTGCACGAAGGACTCGTCGCCCTCGAAGTCCTTGTCCCAGCCCACCGCGTGCGGCACCTGCTTGAGGATCAGGATCAGGCCGATCGCGGCGAGCATCCCGCGGATCACCGACGACGGGAAGTAGTAGCCGATCACGCCCGCGCGCAGGCCGGCGAGCGCCACCTGCACGAGACCCGCGATCACCACGGCCATCAGGAACGCCGGGAACGAGCCGAGTGTGGCGATCGCGCTCACCACGATGGCCGTCAGGCCGGCCGCCGGGCCGCTCACCATCAGGTGCGAGCCGCTGAGCAGGCCGACGACGATGCCACCGACGATCCCCGCGATGACTCCGGAGAACAACGGTGCGCCCGAGGCGAGCGCGATGCCGAGGCACAGCGGCAGCGCAACGAGGAACACGACCATGGAGGCCGGTGCGTCCTCGCGCACGCTGTTCGCCATGGTCGGAAGCCGCGACACGCTCGCCGCAGCGGTCGCGGGCTTGCGCTGCGCCTGCGAGAGGCGCTTCACCACCGAGTCGAGCCAGTTCACGTTGGTTGCAGTCCAGAGCTTTGGGTGAGGTGCCCCGGGTTGGTGGGGCCGGTGTCGAGCTTACGCTTGCGGCGGGTGCGCTGCTGCGGCCGCGGCGGTCTCGACGCGGCGGCCTACCCCCCGGGCGCCACCGGGAAGTACATGCGGAACTCGGAGCCCGTTCCCTGAGTGCTGCTGACGCCGATGCGGCCGCCGAGGCCGTGGACGATGGCGAACACCGTGGACAGGCCGAGACCCGTGCCACGGTCGGCGGACTTGGTCGTGAAGAACGGCTCGAAGATGCGCTCGATCACTTCGCGGGACATCCCCACGCCCGTGTCGCGCACCGTGATGCGCACCCAGCGCCCCGGTGCGAGGGAGTCGGGGCCGCCGCTCTCCGCCGTCGTCGTCAGGCTGTCCACGTCGATCGTCAGCGTGCCCTTCGACGCCATGGCGTCGCGCGCGTTGACCACGAGGTTCATGATCGCCTGCTCGAACTCGACCGGTTCGATGTGGATCGACGGCACTCCGGGATGGCAGCGCAGGTCGAGGGCGACGCCGTGTCCGAGGATCTGGCGCAGGAGCGGGGACGAGGAGCGCAGGAGCTCGAAGGCATCGACCTCGCTCGCTTGGCCCTTGCGCTGGCGGCTGAACTGCAGCAGGCGGCGCGTCAGGCCGGCGCCTTGCACGAGAGCTTGCTGGAGAGCCTCGACGAAGGGCTGTTCCTCGGCCCCGAGCGCACCCTTCGCCCGCAGGTCGTCGACGAGCACCTCGGCGGCCCCGGAGGCGACCGTCAGCACGTTGTTGAAGTCATGGGCCACGCCGCCAGCCATGCGTCCGAGGGCCTCGAGGCGCTGCATCTGCTGCAGCATCGCCTCGCGCTCCTCGCGCTGGATGGCCGCGCCGAAGGCGACCGAGGCGATGCGCAGGGCGTCGACCTCGACCCGCTCCCAGCGCTGGGGCCGCTCGCAGGCGTCGAAGCCGATCATGCCCCACAGGCGTCGTCCCGCCCGGATGGGCTGCACGAGCAGGGACTGGATCTGCTGGAACTCGAGCAGCGGCTGCTCTTCGGGGGGGAAGTCCGCGATGTCGCCGAAGATCGGCTCGTCGCGCTCGAAGGCGCGCAGCCAGCGGCCGAAGCCCGCGGCCTCGAACGGGATGCCCTGCAGGTCCGGGTTGTCGATCTGGGGCGACACGCCGGGGGCCGCCCACTCGAAGGTCTGGTAGCCGCACAGCACGCCCTCCGAGTCCGGCCGGATCTCGAAGAGGTACACGCGGCTCACTCCCGTGGACTCGCCGGCGATGCGCAGGAGATCCTGCGCGCACTCGCGCCAGTGCGAGGCCTGGGAGATGGCCTCGGTGGCGCGCGCGACGCCGCTCAGGATCGCGTCTCGACGGCGCAGGAGCTCCTCCGGCGCAATCGCCGCCGAGGAGTTGGGTCGAGGAGCGTCGGACGGAGGGGGCATTCCAAGATCCAGCGTACAGGATCGTCTTGAGAATCTGGACGCGGTTCTCCCGACCCGCCATGGTGTGCGACGGGGGCTGCAATCATGAAACACGCCTTGCTCGCCGTTGGTTCCCTGTTGCTGCTCGCGCTCGTCGTCGCGGGGCTCTGGCCGCGGGGGGAAGAGAGCGCAGCGGAGGTTGCGTCCGCCGTGGCCGAGCGCGCCCCGAGCTCGGACGAGGCGGCCGCTCCGGAGTTCTCGGCCGAGCGCAGTGAGACCGACCTTGGGCCTGTGGGGTCGACGGACGCGGGCCGGGGCGAGGCTGCCGACGCGGGGGCGCCTGTCCGCGCGCTCGCCGGGACGTTCGTGGTCGAGCGCGCGAGCGGGCGCGTCGACGCCGCGGCCGCCGGCGAGTTCGTGCTGGTGCTGCAGGGCGCAGGCGGCGAACACCTCGCCGATGTGCCCGTGCGCGCCCAGTCCGGCCGCTGGCGCAGTGCCTGCCCCGCGGCCTGCGCGGCGCGGCTGGCCTACGTCGAGGTGACCGGAGTTCGCGTCGACGGCGCGGCTCTGGTGCTGCTCGCTCCCGCGCGTCCCGTTCCTGCCGACGTCGCCCTCGAGATTCGCGCACGCGAGGCGCGGCCGACGCTGCTGCATGTGGTGGATGCGCGCACGGGAGTCGAGCTCGATGGCGTCGAGCTGCTGCGCTCCCTCGGCCGTTCGCTGGCGGTGGCCCCGCTGGATCCGGCCCTGCGCGACTCGGCGCGAGTCGGCCGGGGCCTGTCCTCGCCGATCGACCTCGCCGCCCTCACCCAGCTTCCACCCGGTGGCGCGGAGCTGCTCGTGGGGGTGGCGGGCTACGCGTGGACGCCCATCGCGGTCGAGGTCGGGGCCGGAACCGAGCGCACCGTCGAGCTCGCGGCCGGCGGGGAGCTGCGGCTGCGCGTCGAGGGCGACGTGCGGGCCGAGGCCCCCGTCGCAGTGGTTCTGCGGCGCTCCCAGCCCCCCGACGGCCGACCGCTGGCGGCGCGGTCCGTCACGGCGCCCACCACGCTCGTTCTCGACGGGCTCGCCGGGGCGGAGTACACGCTCACGGCCGAGCTGGGGCGACCGGGCCAGGCCACGGAACTCGGCTCGGTCACGGTCGCCGTCGCCCCCGGCGGTGTCAGCGACGCGACGCTCGTGGTCGCGCCGCAGCCCAACGTCCAGCGTGCCCCCGTGTCCGGCCTGCTGCTGGTTCCACAGGCTTGGGAGCTCGAGAGTCCCGAGGTCGATGTGCAAGCCCTCTCGCCTCTGCTCTCGGGGCAGCGCGGGCGGGTCGAGCTCGAGGTCGACCCCGCCGACGGCGAGCCGGGCTTCGACGCCTTCCGCTTCTCCCACCCGGGCCTCGACGTCGGTCGCTACAGCCTCGGCGTCCGGGTTCCGCCGCTGCGCATCGAGTTCGACTTGCCGCCGGCCGGCCTCGCCGACCTGCGGGTCGTCGCTCCGCCTCCCGCGCAGCTCGTCGTGCGCCTGCACGAGTCGGAGACCGGCGCACCCGTCCGACCGGCGCTGCTCTACTGGGCGGCGAGCCGCGACGGCCAGCCCATCGGGAGCATGGAGGCGGTCTCCTACGCGTCCGACCTCGACGGCTACCGCATCGTCAGCGTGCCCGGCGAGGTGGTGCTGCTCCCCGAGGACGAGGAC
>CAITGX010000035.1 GCA_903892045.1 uncultured Planctomycetota bacterium
ATCCGAACCGTCATGCGCACACAGCGCGCCTCGAGCGTCTCCTCGGAAAGCACCGCCCCCAGTCGACGGATCGCGGCCATGGTACGGCCATCCGCGATCGGGATGTCGACCTGCACGCGCGCCGAGCGCGCGTCGAGCTTGCGCGCGACCGCCGCGTCGAGACGCTCGAGTCCCTCGCCGGTTCGAGCCGAGATCGGCACGATCTCGTGACGCAGGTCACGCCCGAGCAGCTGCATCGCCAGCGACTCTCCCAAGGCATCGACCTTGTTGAACACGAGCAGCTCGCTGCGGTGCGACGGCGCGATGCTGTCGAGGACCTCCTCCACCGCGGCGAGCTGCTGCGCGGCATCGGGATGGGACGCATCGACCACGTGCAGCAAGAGGTCAGCGTGCACGGCCTCCTCGAGCGTGGCGTGGAAGGAGGCCACGAGATGGTGCGGAAGTCGCTGGAGGAACCCGACCGTGTCCGAGAGCAGCACGGTGCGGCCGTCGCGAAGTCGCCACTGTCGCGTGCGCGTGTCGAGCGTCGCGAAGAGCATGTCGGCAGCGAGCTCGTTCGAACCTGTGAGGCGGTTGAGCAGCGTGGACTTGCCGGCGTTCGTGTAGCCCACGAGCCCAATCGTGAACTGTTCCGAGCGGGAGCGCACCTCGCGCAGGCGCCGCTCCTCGATGTCCGCGAGCTCGCGCCGCAGTTCGAGGACGCGACGGCGCAGCAGTCGCTTGTCCGTTTCCAGCTGGGTCTCGCCGGGGCCGCGCGTGCCGACCACGCCCTCCGTGCGCTCGAGGTGCGTCCACATGCGGCGCAAGCGGGGCAGCAGGTACTGCGCCTGCGCAAGCTCGACCTGTAGGCGAGCCTGTCGAGTGCGGGCGCGGCGCGCGAAGATGTCGAGAATCACCTCCGAGCGGTCGAGGACGCGCACCTTCCAGGCCTTCTCGAGGTTGCGGATCTGGCCGGGGGTGAGATCGTTGTCCACCGCCACCGCGTCCGGTCCGAGGGCCTCGACCTCGCGTGCAATTTCCTCGACCTTGCCCTGCCCCATGAGAGTGCCCGGATCGGGGACGGGCTTGCGCTGAAAGATCCCGCTTCCCACAGGCTCCGCCCCGGCGGCATCGAGGAGGGCGCGCATCTCGGACAGGGCGCCGTCGTGCTCGACCACCTGGCCGGGAAAGTGCACGCCGCAGACGAGGATGCGCTCTTTCGGACGCCGACTCGGCGTGGGTGCCTTGCTCATCGCGCCGTGACCGAGTCGCGCACGGTCTCGCGCGCGATGTGAACGGCGCGAACGCGCGTGCCATCGGCCGCTGGCTGGAGCAGGGTATGGGCCCGCCACTGCGCTTGCGGGAGCGGGAAGTCCTCACGGAAGTGAGTCCCGCGAGACTCCTCGCGTGCCGCAGCCGAGACCGCGGCGAGGTGAGCGATGGTGAGCATGTTCAGCAGCTCCCACGAGCGCGGCTCCGGAGAGGCGAGCTTCTGCACCGCACGAGCCCAGAACCCCACTTTCTCGATCGCGTCGTCGATGGCCCCCCCGCTGCGGACGATGCCCATCTGCCGCCACATGAGGCTCTTGAGCGAGTACGTCATGTCCTGAATGCCGAGGCGCACGTCGCCGGAGCCCTGCGTGCGCTCCACTCGCAAGCGACGATCGATCGGGATCAGGGGGAAGTCGCGCCCATCTTCGCAGGCGCGCTCGCCGGCGCGGGCGCCGAGGACGAGTCCCTCGAGCAGTGAGTTCGAACCCATCCGGTTGGCACCGTGCAGGCCGCTGCTCGCGCATTCCCCCACCGCCCACAGCCCAGGAACGCTCGTGCGCCCGTCGGCATCCACCTGAATGCCGCCGATCATGTAGTGAGCGCCAGGGCGGACCGGGATCGGATCGCGGGCGATGTCGATGCCGAAGTACTGGCAGATGCGCCCGATGTGCGGGAAAAGCTCGTGGGGATTGCGCTCGAGCGACGACAGGTCGAGGTAGACGCTGGTGTCGTTGGTCTTGACCATCCGGTCAAAGCACGCGCGGCTGACCACGTCGCGCGGGGCCAGCTCGGCAGCAGGGTGGTACTCCGGCATGAACCGGACGCGGTCCTTGTCGAGGAGCACACCGCCCGCTCCGCGCACGATCTCGCTGATGAGCACGCGCGCAGCGCCCGCCAGATACAGGCAGGTCGGATGGAACTGGAAGAACTCGAGGTCGCGGAGGGTCGCGCCGGCTCGGAAGGCCATCGCGACACCGTCCCCGGTAGCGATCGCCGGGTTCGTGGTCTCGCGGAAGAGCTGGCCGGCGCCGCCGGTCGCGAGCACGACCTGCGCAGCCGAGAAGCAGACGAGCTCGCCGCGAGCGGTCTGAGCGAGGAGCCCGATGACCCGGCCGTTGGCTCCGGAGATGAGATCGATCGCGAAGTGCGACTCGAACACGGCGATGTCGGGATGCCGACGGACCGCCTCATTGAGGGCGCGCTGGATCTCCACGCCCGTAGCGGCTCCCCCCGCATGGATGATGCGATGGTGGGAATGCCCGCCTTCTCGGGAGAGCTCGATCGAGCCGTCGTTGGCCCGGTCGAACCGAGCACCGCGCTCGATCAAGCGACGCAACGCGCTCGGACCGCCGCGAACGACCCGGTCCACGGCCTCGACCTCGCAAATGCCGCAGCCCACCTGCAGCGTGTCGGACACGTGCGACTCGAAGGAGTCTTCGGCGCCGAGCACGACGGCCACGCCGCCCTGCGCGTACACGGTGTTGGTCTCCTCGAGCGCGTCCTTCGCAACCAAGGCCACCGAGCTACCGGCCTCCGCTGCGGCCAGAGCGGCGCTGGCCCCTGCCACACCTCCCCCGACCACCACGACATCGAACCGAAAGGTCGCCAGAGCGCGGGCCTGAAAGGGGGCGAGGTAGCGTGCTAGGTCGAGTTCGAGAGTCTGGAGCCGGTCCATGGGTGGGGGCGAAGCCTATGCCGCATTCTAGCCCCTACCTAGGGCCCTCTCGTTGCCCGCGGCGGGCACAGGCGCATTTCTGGAGCTTCCCCCGCGACCACGAGGCCCCCCAAGCGACCAGAAAGGCGCCCCCTCGGGGCCCTCCTAACTTCCGACGAACTTTCCCGACTTTCCTCTCGGAAGACACGACGGGCCGAGTTACTTTAGCCCAATGTTAGCCGCGAGGGGCTAACCCGGGCTCGCCTCCGCGAGCGCCCATCCTCCCTCCAACACGGAACCTGCACATGTCTCAGATCTTCGACGACGCCCGCAAGGACGGCCTGAGCTTCCTCTTCTTCCTCGGCCTGATCGCCGTCACCTTTCTCGTGTAGCTCGCCTCGGCGGCTCCCGATCGCCCCACTTCCCCCTTACCGCCCTCCCGCCCACGTGAGCCAAGTCGCACTGACCAAGCGCCAGCACGAGATCCTCGAGTTCTACCGGGGCTATGCAGCCGAGCATGGCTACAGCCCGACCCTCGAGGAGGCTGCCCAGCACTTCGGGGTGAACAAGGTGACCATCTTCGGGCACGTCAGCGAGCTCGAGCGCAAGGGCGTGATGGTTCGCTCAGCCAAGGGCGTGAGCCGTGGGATGCTCGTCGCGGAGCGGGATACCGACGCATCCGCGAGTCCTGCGGTGACGATCCTTGGCCGGATCGCGGCCGGGTCCCCAATCGAGGCGATCGAGGTTCCCGAGCGGCTTGAGTTGGCCGATCTCGTGCCCAAGGACCGCGACGTGTACGCGCTGCGTGTGAGCGGGACCTCGATGATCGAGGACGGCATCCACGATGGGGATCTCGTGCTGGTGGAACGCCGCAGCCACGCCCTCAACGGCGAGATGGTGGTGGCCGTGCTCCCCGGCGAAGAGGCCACCCTGAAGCGCCTGTATCGCGAGGACGGGGGCTATCGCCTGCAGCCAGCGAACAGCCAACTGCAGCCCGTCTGGGTGGAGCAGGTGGAGGTCCGGGGCGTCGTGATCGGGGTCCTGCGGCGATTCTGAGCGCCTCACAGCGAGTTCGGATCTCGTCCAGCCTGCCCCGAATCACGGGCGGAGTGGTTGCTGCGGCCCACCCGGTAGAAGGCAGTCCGGCGCTGGCACTCGATTCCGTTCGGCAGGGCGAGCCCCTCCCCATGGGAGGGCGCCCTCGTTGCCGGAGCACGGGCCCGCTCGTAGTCTCCGAGTTCGCTGGTCACGCGCGTGTCCGGCACCTCCGTGCTGCGATCCGCCCTTACGACTCTCGCTCGACATAGCGCGGTCTACGCCGTCGCGGAGCAACTCGGTCGGCTAGCGGGATTTCTGCTGCTGCCGCTCACCACTGGGCACCTGACTCCCGAGGAGTTCGGGATTCGGGAGTTGCTCGCAGTCAGCCTCACGTTGCTCGCTCAGGTCGCAGGGCTTCACCTCGCCGCCGGCCTCGCGCGCTTCTACTTCGATTCGAGCCTGGCGCACGCGCGTGCAGCCGTCGTCAGCACCGCGGTGCTGTCTGTGGCGTTCGCCGCAGGGGTCGTCGTGATACCGCTCCTTCTGGCCGCGGACTGGCTGGCGGGACTGCTGCCGGGTCTCCCTTCACTAGGGAGCGACTGCGTTCGCATTGCGAGTGGCATTTTCGCGTTCCAGTGCGTCAGGGAGGTGACGAACAAGGTCTTCCAGACACAACAGCGATCCGTCCTCTTCGCGTCGCTTTCGCTCAGCAAGCTGCTCGTCGAGATCGGGCTGCAGGTGACGGCCCTTGTCGTGCTGGACTGGGGCCTCATCGGCCTGCTGCTCGCTGTGCTGGTCTCCGAGGCGCTCTTCGCGCTCGTGGGTTGCGGCATCGTGCTGGCCGACAGCGGCCTGAACTTTCGATGGTCGACACTTGCCCCCATGCTGGCCTACAGCCTCCCGCTGATCCCCAACGGGGCGCTGCAGTTTGGGCTGCACTCTGCCGACCGCTACATGCTCGGTGCCCTGTCCGACGATCGGTCGTTGGGCTTGTACGCACTTGCCTACAAGCTGGGCTACATCCCCAACTACCTTCTCCTCGGGCCTTTTCTCCTCATCTGGTACCCCTTCGTGTTCTCGCTGCCAGATCGCCCCACGCAGCGCGAGACCATCGGCAAGCTGGCCCACCTCTTCCTGTTGGCGATGAGTGGGCTCTGCCTTGCCACGGCCCTGTTTGCTCAGGACTTGGTCGCCGCGGCGACGGGCACGAGCGCCTACGCGGCGGCCGCCGAAGCGGTTCCTTGGATCGCCGGAGGCTACTGGCTGTGGGCGCTCTACCAGTTTCTTCAGACCGGCCTCTACATCGAGAAGCAGACCGCGGCGCTGCCGATGATCACGCTGGGTTCCTTCGTCGCGAACCTGTACCTCAACGCGGTTCTGGTGCCGGTGCTGGGATACTCCGGCGCGGCGATCGCGACGATGTTGACGTTCCTCGTGTTGTGCGCGACCAGCCACGGCGTCGTGCAGCGGGTGTTTCCCGTGAGGTACCGGTGGGGTCGAATCATCACCCCAGCCGTGGCCGGGGTCGTGACGTTCGCCGTCGCGGAGGCAACGCCTTGGCCGGCACTGTCCCCTGCAGGTCGCGCCGTGCGAGCCGGCCTGCTGCTCGGGTGGCTCGCGGGGGGCGCCATCGCGCTAGCTCCCGGAGAACGCGGGGACCTCGCGGCGGCAGTGCGTCAGCGATTGCGTTCCTTCCGATCGAACACCCCCTGAGCGAGCTAGACTCTCCGTGAGGGTGATGCGGGCATCGCCTCGATCCTCATTCCCGATGGGCGCCAGCTGGAAACAACTTCGCGAGACCTGCCAAAAGCCAGTGCGCGGAGGAAACGACGTAGCCGGACTTGTCTTTGGCGACCATGCGTCCCTGCTGATCACGAAGCTGTTCGTCGACTTCGGCATCAGCCCGAACTACGCATCCGTAGGCTTCTTCTTGTGCGGAATTGCCGGGGCAGCGCTTCAATTCGGCGTCGGCTGGTGGGCCTTCGTGGGCGCCCTGCTGCTGGTCCTGTACTACGTGCTGGACTGCGTGGATGGTGAGGTCGCGCGCTGGCAAGGGGTCGTCAACGTCCATTGGGGGTACTTCGACTACCTGTTCCACATGTTGATCAAGCCGCTGGCATTCCTCGGCGTCGGAATGGGGTGCCATCTCCAGGGAAACGATGCATGGCCCCTGTTGGCGGCCTTCACCGCGGCGGTCGCGACTCTCTGGAGGAAGATCCTGATCGAGATTCCCGGGATCCTCTTCCTGAAGGATGTGCTGCGCAAGCCGGGGAGCGCGAGCGAGCGCCTCCCCGTCGATGCGAGTGCCGCGGAAGCAACCGCGGCCCCCAGCGCGCTTTCGGGTCCGCGGGGATTCAGCCTGGGACTCGACCTGATGACGCTCAGGGCCATTCTCACGAACTTCGACATCGGCCTCCTGCTGCTGGCTGTCGCGACAGGACTGGATGCGTTCTGGGCAACTCCCGTCCGCGCCGCTGGGCTGGAGCTCGAGTTCCGGGAGCTCTGGCTCGGCTTCTATGGGCTTGTCCTGCCGCTCGACTTCCTCGACTACCTCGTGACCTACCTTCGTCGGCGACACTTCTCGACGGAGATGACCCGTCTTCTGGGGCTGGCCCATCACTTTCGCGCGCAGGACCACGAGCGCCGTTGATCGAGCCACGAACGCGGGGCCCGCAATCCGATCCGTTCGTCTCAGTTCTCCATTCCCGGTTTCGTTCGCGGATTCGCGACGAAGAAGGGACCGAGTGCGAGGCCATCGATGCGTCCATCGAGGAACGCGCGGAGGGCGTCCATCGGCGAGCAGACGATGGGCTCCTCGTGCATGTTGAAGCTCGTGTTGATCAAGGACGGAGATCCGGACAGGCGCTCGTGCTCGACGAGGATCTGGTGGTACTCGGGGTTCACCTCGCGACGCACGAGCTGCGGCCGCGCCGTGCCATCGACATGAACCGCGGCGGGGCAGTGCTGCTTCATGAAGTCCGTGCAGTCGAAAGTGAGAGTCATGAACTCGGCAGCGTGCTCGCCGCCGGCGAGCCCGTGATAGCAGCGGTGGCGAGCCTCCCACAGCGTGACGGGCGCGAACGGCATGAACTCCGTCCGACCCAGGCGCTTGTTGAGCCACTGGTTCACCTTGGGCTCGCGGCCGTGATAGAGGATGGATCGGTTTCCGAGCGCACGGGGGCCGTACTCCATGCGTCCCGAGCAACGCGCGATCACCCAGCCAGCATGGACCTTCTCGGCGAGGTGCCGGGCAAGGTTCTGAGGTCGATCACATGCGAGCCCGGCTCGGCGGATCGCATCCAGCATCTCGCGTTCGCTGAACTCGGGCCCCCAGTACACGTCGTGGATCGACTCCCGCGTGCCTCCGCGCCAGCTCGCGTGCAACGCGAGGCCTGTGCCGCATCCCCCGTCGCCCATGTTCGGGTAGATGAAAATGCCCTCCACGCCCTCGATCTCGTGGATGCGCTGGTTCATCTTGACGTTCGCGGTCACGCCGCCCGAGAGCACGACATGGCGGGCGCCCGTCGCTCGGAGCCAGTGATCCACCAGCTCGCAGGAGAGAACCTCGAGAGCGCGCTGATACGCGGCCGCGACGTCCACCATCGGGAACTGGGCGGCGAGATGCCGCGAGAAGTGGACGTTGAGGTTCTGGACCATGCGCAGGTCCCCCGGCCTCGAGCGATCGCAGCGTGACAGCAGCACGTCCAGAAGGACCTGCGGATCGCCATAGGCGGCGAGTCCCACGATCTTCCCCGCGTGCCGGTCCGGCCTGAAGCCGAGCGAGGACGTGACCATCTCGTAGAACGAACCCAGCGAGTACGGGAAGCGGAATCCGTGCAGTCGCTCGATGTGTCCGCCTTCGCCTAGCCCAACCGAACCCGCGAGACCGCTGCCGTAGCCGTCGAGCGTGACGATCAGGGCTCGATCGAACCCCGAGGCGAGATAGGCATTGGCTGCGTGGGAGAGATGGTGCTCGCTGCGCTCGAGCGGCGCACGGAGGCCGAGCCGCACAAGCCCAGATTCGAGCTCCCGCTGCCAATGCGCATGTTCCAGCGCGGCACGTTTCGCCCAGTCCCTCGCGCGCGTTCGTGACACGAGGCGCGAAAACCACGGATTCGCGCCGGCCAGGGAGTAGAAGAGCTCCTTCGCCAGCCCCTTGCGCATGCGCTGGTCAGGAGAACGCAGCCCCTGCACGTGATCCGTTCGCGGGCGAAGGCGCTGCCGAGCTGCGGAGATCAGCGGCCCGAGGCTCGGGGGCTGGAACGAGGCGTGAAACTCGCTCTCCTCCTGCAGGGCGCGCTCGATCAACAAGGACTCCTGCCGCGCATCGAGGAACGGGTAGACGACGCGATCGACACGCGTCGGATCCATGCCCGTCGCTTCGAGCGCCGCGACGATCGCGCGCTCGGGGAAGCCCGATTGCTGCTTGACGCGCGTGAAGCGCTCTTCGCCTGCAGCGAAGAGGACTCGTCCATCTTCGACAAGCGACGCCGTGGCGTCCTTGTCGAGCGGCGAGATGCCAAGGACGATCACGGTTGAACCCCTGCGCGGCCGGCCATCAACTCATCGTAGAGCTCCGAAGCCGTGGCGTGTCGACCTCCAAGCTCGCGGAAGAAGTACTCGTAATAAGCCCGACAGGTGTCGAACAGCCGTCGGAGATCGGCCTCCGTGCGCACGTACGGGGTGCAGCCCGGAAGGAAAGAGGGGCTGTGAAGCCCGAGGACGAACACGTCGGAACCCGCGGCGCGCAGGAAACGGGTCAGCCGCTGCAGCGCGGACAGGTCAAAACCCTCCGGCGAGAGCCGCAGGCGTTCTGCAAGCCCAAGCCTGGACAGCACCGCAGGCGCCCGGAGACTTCGCAAGGGCCCAGTCGACGCAACACGGTGGAGAGGGCCAGCCCAAGCGCCGGCAGCGCCCACGAAGGCGCCCGTAATGGGAACCGAGAGCAAGTCGCGACGTCGGCCGAACCATCCGGGCTGGGTCGAGGCGCGACTGTGATCGGGACCGCCGTCCGAGGAATAGTCGAAGGCGGGGCTGCAGCTCAGGTCCACGTCAAAACCAAGCTCCTCGAGCAGAGCGGCGGTCGAGCGGCCGAAACCGTAGCGTCCCGCCTGATAGGCGCGCGGCCGGACCCCAATCGTCTCCTCGATGGTGGCAACAAGACAGCGCAGCTTCTCACCCTCGAGATCTGCGGGCAGGTTGCCGGGGTAGGAGGCCTCGGCGCCCGGGGACTCTCGCAGGGGCGGGTTGACCCAGGGGTGCAGGTGTGCCCCGACCTCGCACCGCTGCTCGCGAACGAAGGTCCGCAGGATCTCCGCGGAAGACGTCGCGCTGGCGATGGGGTGGTCGACCACGTAGGTGGGACGCACCCCCCACTGGTCGAACATGGCCTGAGCTTCCGGGAGGCGCGATGCAGCGTGGACAGCCCTCCGGCTGGGGTCAAACGGCCCATCCCAGTCGAACTCCTCCTCGGTACTGACGACGGTCAGGAGGATCGGACAGGGAAGGGACCGCCTTGGAAGAAGGCGAATCTCGGTGTGCGGGTACGAAGAGCCGCACCTGAAATCCGATCTTCCTGCCATGGTTCCTCGATGTGTACCCCCGCCCGCCATGCCCCGCAAGCCAGCGGGAATCGGGCTACACTCTCAACGGACAACGGAAGAAGATTCGCTCTCCCAGCTTGCCCCCCGAATACCGGTAGGTCGATCCATGAGACGGCTCCCCCATGCCACCTCGGCCCTGAGCCGCGCGACGCTCGCCGTCGTGTGCTCGCTCGTAGTGGCATCGAGGGGCGCGGCCGCGGGAGAAGGACACTTCCAGCCACTGGGGCCCGAGTTTCTCGTCAACGCCTCGACCGCCTACAACCAATACTGGCCCCGAGTCTCCATGGCGCCCGACGGCGCACGCCTCGCTTTCTGCTTCGGCAACGGTCAGGATCCCAACGCTCGCCAGTTCTTTGCCGATGGAACGCCCGCCACGGGCAACCTCCTCTGCAACCCGACGTACTCGCAGCACGTGCAGGACGAGCCGGAGATCTGCTACTCGACCACCGGGAACCAGCTGGTGGCTTGGTCCGAACGCTACGGGTACGACGGCGAGATCATGGGCATCTTCGGCCGCATCTTCTCGCCCAACGGAGTTCCCGCGGGTGCCGAGTTCCAGATCAACCAGATCTGGCAGGCCTCCCAATGGAGGCCCCTGATCGCCGCTCGTCCAGACGGAAAGTGGCTCGTGATGTGGTCAGGTGACTGGGATGGGGATGCCATGTTTCGCGTCATCAATCCGGACGGCAGCTTCCATACGCCCGACATCCGGGTGAACACATTCGACAATGGAGCCCAAGTCGACCCGGCCGGAGCGGTCGCGCCCAACGGCCGGATGCTGCTCGTCTTCGTGGACTTCTCGGGATTCGGAGCGCTCGGCACAGGCACCAATCTCTGGATGCGGCTCTACGACTCGAACGGATCGCCCCTGCAACCCGCACCAACCCCCCTCAACACCTCGGGCTTCACATCCACGGACCAGCGGGAACCCCGAGTCACCGCGGATGGCAACGGGAATTTCTTGGTGACGTGGGAAGACCAGAGCAAGGACGGCTCGGGCTACGGGATCTTTGCGCGACGCTTTGCGAACGACGGTAGCCATCTGGGGCCCGAGTTCCAAGTGAACACCGCCACACTCGGATCCCAACGCAACCCCAAAGTGTGCTCGGATGCTCTGGGCAACTTCATCATTGCCTGGGAAAGCAGGGCACAGGGCCACGCCGACGTACACGCGCAGCGCTTCGATGCACTCGGCCAACGCCTTGGAACCGAGTTCATCGTGAACGCGGTGACCGCCGGTGACCAAAAGAGCATCGGCTTGGCGGCCCATCCGAGCTCCGGGCTGGTGGCCTTCACCTTCGAGGGACCGGGGGTCTCGACCGACGTTTACGCCCGCCTCTACACGACCTATCTGCCGCCCACCGCCTACTGCACCGCCAAGCTCAACTCGCTGGGCTGCCTGCCCACCATCACGGCCACGGGGTCGCCGAGCATGACGGCGTCGACACCCCTGCGGATCGGAGCGACGTCGACGCTCAACCAAAAGAGCGGCCTGCTCTTCTGGGGACGCGCGGGCGGCGCGGTTCCTTACTACGGGGGAACTCTCTGCGTCCAGCCGCCGGTCTCGAGGACGCCCATCCAGCAGTCCGGGGGCAATGCGAGCCTCGCCGACTGCAGCGGGACGTTCGCATTCGACTTCACGCAAAGCTACATGAACATCAAGGGACTCACGAGCGGGGACACTGTCTACGCTCAGTGGTGGTCCCGTGACCCGGGATTCTCCGGCTCGCAGGCCATCAGCCTCTCGAACGCCCTCGAGTTTGACATCACCCCGTAGTTGGCCAACGAAGTCCCAGGCGCGACGCAAGCCGATGGCGGCCGCAGGGCATCGGTGGACAAGGTCCCCAGGACGGCGACGGCCTCCGTTCACGGTTCAGGTGGGTGCCACCGGCACGACGGTCGGAGCGGGGTAGCCGACAGCTCGGGAGAGCAACCCGATTCGCTGAGCGTCTTGAAAAAGAAAAAGCCCCTCGGTGCGCGAACGCACCGAGGGGCTAAGAGGCCCCGGCAACAACCTACTTTCTCGCAAAAGCAATATCATCGGCGGATTCTGCTTGACGACCGTGTTCGGAATGGGAACGGGTATGACCAGAATCCTATGGTCACCGGGATTACGTTGGCCGGCGCAAGGCGCTCGGCCACGTTGGAAGAAAGGTGAATTGGGATCGCGCGACAAGCTCCTCAGCATTGAGGGTTATTCGTTCCCCTCTTCGACCACGAGGGTCGGAGTGGAGAAAGGTAGTTAAGCCGATCGTTCTATTAGTACTGGTAAGCTAAACATGTTGCCATGCTTACACCGCCAGCCTATCAACCAGGTAGTCTACCTGGGAACTAGTTGGGATGACTCGTCTAGGAGGAGGCTTCGCGCTTAGATGCATTCAGCGCTTATCCGTTCCGGTCATAGCTACCCAGCTGTGCCACTAGCGTGACAACTGGAGCACCAGAGGACCGTCCCTCCCAATCCTCTCGTACTAGGGAGAAGGCTCCTCAATCATCCTACACCCACGCCAGATAGGGACCGACCTGTCTCACGACGGTCTAAACCCAGCTCGCGTACCGCTTTAATTGGCGAACAGCCAAACCCTTGGGACCTCCTTCAGCCCCAGGATGCGATGAGCCGACATCGAGGTGCCAAACCACCCCGTCGATATGAACTCTTGGGAGTGATCAGCCTGTTATCCCCGGAGTACCTTTTATCTGATGAGCGACGGCCCTTCCACTCGGAATCCGCCGGATCACTAGGACCTACTTTCGTACCTGCTCGAGCTATCTCTCTTGCAGTCAGGCGCACTTATACCCTTACGCTCGACGTGTGATTGCCGACCACACTGAGTGCACCATCGTGCTCCTCCGTTACTTTTTTGGAGGAGACCGCCCCAGCCAAACTACCCACCTGACACTGTCCCCCACCCGGATTCACGGTGTGGAGTTAGGAACCTATCATGACGAGAGTGGTATTTCACTGATGACTCCGTCGAGCCCGAGAGCTCAACTTCGACGTCTCCCACCTATGCTACGCACGTCAGGACAAGCCTCAATATCAGGCTATAGTAAAGGTTCACGGGGTCTTTCCGTCTAGGCGCGGGAACGTGGCATCTTCACCACGGCTACAGGTTCGCCGAGTCTGCTGTCGAGACAGAGCCCAACTCGTTACGCGATTCATGCGGGTCGGAACTTACCCGACAAGGAACTTCGCTACCTTAGGACCGTCATAGTTACGGCCGCCATTCACTGGGGCTTCAATTCCGAGCTTCGCTTGCGCTAACCCGTCCTCTTAACCTTCCAGCATTGGGCACGCGTCAGTCCGTATACATCGTCGTTACGACTTTGCACAGACCTGTGTTTTTAGTAAACAGTCGGTTGGGCCAATTCTCTGCGACCCCCAGGAGCTTTGACACCCCCGAGGGTTCCCCTTATCCCGAAGTTACGGGGTCAATTTGCCGAGTTCCTTGACAACAGTTCTCTCGAGCGCCTTAGGATATTCACCTCACCCACCTGTGTCAGTTTTGGTACGGACGGCTTCAGTCTCCCTAGAGGTTTTTCTCGACGGTCAGTCCAGCCACTTCGCGCACAAGGCGCTCCCCGTCACCACCAGGATTCCGCATGCGGATTTTCCTACATGCCACCTGATGACTTGGACGCACATCTGATAGTGCGATGGCTCTTCCTCCCGCTTCCCCCCATCGGTAATAACGACCTATGCCGGTACAGGAATATTAACCTGTCATCCATCGGCTACGCCTTTCGGCCTCGCCTTAGGGTCCGACTAACTCTGGGCGGATTTACCGTGCCCAGAAAACCTTGGGTTTGCGGCGAGCAGGATTCTCACCTGCTTTGTCGCTACTTGTTCCGGGATAATCACTTCTAGGACGTCCAGGCGTCGTTACCGTCACCCTTCATTCGTCCAGAACGCTCCCCTACCAGTGGAATGACTCTACGAGTCAAACCAATCCGCAGCTTCGGTTGCGCGCTTTAGCCCCGTTCATTTTCGGCGCGGGACCTCTCGATCAGTGAGCTGTTACGCACTCTTTAAATGATGGCTGCTTCTAAGCCAACATCCTGACTGTCTTAGAGATCCCACTTCCTTTACTGCACTTAGCACGCATTAGGGACCTTAGCTGGCGATCTGGGCTGTTTCCCTCTCGTCCACGAACCTTATCGCTCGTAGACTGACTCCCTGGATACGGTTCACGGTATTCGGAGTTTGATTAGGTAGGGTATCCCGAAGGACCCCTATCCCATTCAGTAGCTCTACCCCCATGAACTATTACCAGAGGCTAGCCCGAAAGCTATTTCGGGGAGAACCAGCTATTTTCAAGCTTGATTAGCCTTTCACTCCTAACCACAGGTCGTCAGAACGGTTTTCAACCCATACCTGTTCGGTCCTCCACGGACTGTTACATCCGCTTCAACCTGCCCATGGTTAGATCGCTTGGCTTCGGGTCTGGCCCACGTGACTTAATTCGCGCTATTCACACTCGGTTTCCCTTCGGTTCCGGACCTGAGGCCCTTAACCTTGCCACGTAAGCCAACTCCCCGGATCATTATGCAAAAGGCACGCCGTCAGCCGTTGCCCCGAGGGGCCATAGGCCTTCGACAGCTCGTAAGTGCATGGTTTCAGGTTCTATTTCACTCCCCTTGTCGGGGTTCTTTTCGCCTTTCGCTCGCGCTACTATTACGCTATCGGTCGTCCATTAGTACTGAGCCTTGGAGGGTGGTCCCCCCGGATTCACACCGGATTTCACGTGCCCGGTGCTACTTGGGATACCCACGGAAGACTCATCCCTTTCGGCTAAGGGGCTTTCACCCTCTGCGGCCGGCCTTCCCATGCCGTTCACCTAGAGATGAGTTTGGTAACTTCCTCGGTCTATTGCGATCGACCTGTAGGTCCCACGACACCGACGCAGCAATGCTCGCACGCTTGACACTGCATCGGTTTAGGCTGATCCCCGTTCGCTCGCCGCTACTGGGGGAGTCGCGTTTGCTTTTCTTTCCTGCAGGTACTGAGATGTTTCACTTCCCTGCGTTTTCCACCGCTTGCGCGGCACCGAGACATGACTCTCGGTCGGTTTCCCGGTCTCGGAGATCTCCGGATCACAGCCTGCTAGCGGCTTCCCGGAGCTTATCGCAGCTATGCCACGTCCTTCGACGGCTTTGGACGCCAAGGCATCCACCATGCACTCTTAGTAGCTTAACCACGCTCTTTGCTTCGTTCGCTGTAGGGTCGAGACGGACCTTCGTCCGGACTCGACCGTGGTTGCCACACGATTCCCAATTCACCTTGTTTTCAAAGAACAGCTCCGCGGCTTGCGCCAGGAGCGATACGTGACCACCTGAACCTCCGTCTCGAGCCACCCGAAGGGTGGAGGCGAGGGGACTCGAACCCACGACCCCCTGGTTGCAAACCAGGTGCTCTACCAACTGAGCTACGCCCCCGTGTTCGGGATGACGAGCTCTTGGGGAGCGGTCGACAGGAACCGTCGGCCCTCCGAGCGTCGCGCCCAGGGCACCACGCGGGGTGGTGCGCCTATCTGGACTTGAACCAGAGACCTCCCGCTTATCAGGCGGGTGCTCTAACCAACTGAGCTACAGGCGCGTGTACCGATGCCCATGCTCTCGAGCTCGTGGCCTCGGTTCGGCTCTGGACGTGGAGCGACGCGCAAGCGCGCCTGCGTCCTCGTCCTGACGTCGAGGTGAGGTGGTATAAGAAAGGGTGACCCTCGTCACTGCGTGCGACCAACCTATGCTCTCACATCCCACAGGCCGCGAACGGCCAGGCGGGACGTCTAACTCATCCGTTAGAAAGGAGGTGATCCAGCCGCAGGTTCCCCTACGGCTACCTTGTTACGACTTAGTCCCAATCACGAAGCTTGCTTTCGGCGCTGCCCCCCTTGCGGTTGGGCAAGGCGACTTCGAGCACTCCCCGCTTTCGTGGCTTGACGGGCGGTGTGTACAAGGCTCAGGAACATATTCACCGCGTCATGGCTGATACGCGATTACTAGCGATTCCGGCTTCATGTAGGCGAATTGCAGCCTACAATCCGAATTGGGGCCTGCTTTAAGGATTTCCTCCACCTCGCGGTCTCGGTCCCCTCTGTACAGGCCATTGTAGCACGTGTGTAGCCCTGGCCGTAAGGGCCATGATGACTTGACGTCGTCCCCACCTTCCTCCGTTTTAACAACGGCAGTCTCGCCAGAGTCCCCGGCTTTACCCGTTGGTAACTGGCAATAAGGGTTTCGCTCGTTACGGGACTTAACCCAACATCTCACGACACGAGCTGACGACAGCCATGCAACACCTGTGCATGTTCCTACTCCGAAGAGCTGTCATCCTGCTTTCACAGGACTAATCCATGCATGTCAAGGCCAGGTAAGGTTCTTCGCGTTGCTTCGAATTAAACCACATGCTCCACCGCTTGTGTGAGCCCCCGTCAATTCCTTTGAGTTTTACCCTTGCGAGCGTACTCCCCAGGCGGGGCACTTAACACATTAGCTACGGCAAGGAAGGACATAGGTACCTCCCCTGCCCAGTGCCCATCGTTTACGGCTAGGACTACCGGGGTATCTAATCCCGTTTGCTACCCTAGCTTTCGCATCTCAGCGTCAGAAGTTGCCCAGTGGACCGCTTTCGCCTCCGGTGTTCCTCCAGATATCTACGCATTTCACCGCTCCACCTGGAGTTCCGTCCACCCCTACAACTCTCAAGCCCACCAGTATCCAATGCAGTTCCCCGGTTGAGCCGAGGGATTTCACACCAGACTTAGTGGACCGCCTACATGCGCTTTATGCCCAGTGATTCCGAGCAACGTTTGCACCCTCTGTATTACCGCGGCTGCTGGCACAGAGTTAGCCGGTGCTTCCTCTCGCTTTAGTCAGCTCGGATGCTGTTCACATCCGAGGTTTCCTATAGCGTGACAGCAGTTTACAACCCGAAGGCCTTCATCCTGCACGCGGTGTCGCTCCGTCAGGCTTTCGCCCATTGCGGAAGATCCTCGACTGCAGCCTCCCGTAGGAGTCTGGGCAGTTCTCAGTCCCAGTGTGGCCGGTCATCCTCTCAGATCGGCTACCCGTCATCGCCTTGGTGGGCCACTACCCCGCCAACTAGCTGATAGGCCGCAATCCCGTCCCCGAACAGCAGCTTGCGCCACCATTTACCTGCAAGAAGATGCCTCCTCGCAGGGTCATCCAGCATTAGCCACCGTTTCCAGTGGTTATTCCGATCTCGGGGGTTGGTTGATTACGTGTTACTCACCCTTTCGCCGCTTTACTCATCCTTGCGGACTTTCGCGCGCGACTTGCATGCCTAATCCACACCGCTAACGTTCGCTCTGAGCCAGGATCAAACCCTTCACTTGAAGTTTTTGATATGGCTTGTTTGGAATCAGGAGCCCGAGGCGCCTGGCACGTAGCCGGCACCGTCGAGGCTCATGCTCGCACGAGTTTCAAGGGTCACCCTTGTTTTCAAAGAGCCGCCGGGCACCCCGGAGGGGCCCGTCGTCGGGGGCTCGGGGCCCCCGTTTCCGCCCCGTCGATCGCTCTCGCGTTCGTCGTTGCGGGAGGGAGAGAATAGGCGCGGAAAGTCCGTTGTCAACGCTTCGGCGTTTTTTCGACCTTCGGGCTGGGATCTGCGTCGTAAGTGCCTGTCGTTGCTTGGTTTATGGAGCCCGTTTTTCGGAGGCCAAGGGCCTACCGAAGCGTTGGGCACCCCTTTTCGGCTGCTCTGGAGGTGTGACATGAGCCCTTTCGGCCTGGCACCAGCCGGTTGGGGCACCGTGAGCGGCCCGGCAGCCGGCCTCGGGCGGCCTGCCTTCCCGTAGGCCCAGCCCGCAGTTTTCGCTGGTTTTCTCGGGGTTTTCGCGTCCTGGACCCCTCGGACGGGGGCTTCGTGAGCAGGCTCGGATGGTGCCGTTCGCTGCTAGGCATCGCGCGCATCTCTCCCCGCGGGCACGTCTGAGGGGCCTCCGAACGAGCTTGGGGGCGGCTTCCCTACCGGCGGGGCCGACTCGCTGGATCGTGGCGGTCTTCCACCGCGGCAGCCCCCTCAAGGGCCACCGTGTGGTCCTCCAACGTGGTCCTCGCAGCCCGCTCGCTCGTGGCCCCCGGCAGCCCGGCCACAGCGGCTCCAATGCGCGGCAAGAACAGCGAATTCTCTGCGATTTTCGAGGGTTTCACCTCGCTCGGCCGCGCGCCAGGAGCGTGCCGGCACGGGGCGTGGCGGCGCCTCGGGCCCAAGTTCGGCGGGCCCGCAGCCGGCTACGGCTCGACGCGCACTTCGGCGCCGACCGGCAGGATCTCGAACAGCTGCTCGACATCCTCGTTGCGCATGCGGATGCAGCCGTCGCTGATGCGCTGGCCAACGCTGGTGGGGTCGTTCGTGCCGTGGAAGCCGAGCGACGTTCCGCGCCCCTCGAGGTTCCAGGCCAACCAACGGGTGCCGAGCGGATTCTGCGGGTCGCCGAAGGGCACGGGCTCGCGCCCAGCGGGGCTCCACATCGGGTTTTCCTGCTTGTTTCCGATGGTGTAGGTGCCGGGCCGCGTCTCGTTGCCTTCGCGCCCCACGCCCACTTGCCACGCGGCTGCGACCTCATCGCCGAAGCAGTAGAAGGCCCACATCGCGCTCAGGTCCACGCGCATCGAGGGAGTCTGGGTCGGAACGCGCAGGAGCGCACCGGGACGAATCGCCGTGGAGCTCGCGAGCCGGTTGGCGCGCACGATCTCGCCCGTGCAGAGCAGCAGGCCCGGACGGCCTTCCAGCGTGCGCTTGCGGATCGCGATCAGGCTGTCCCCCGACTGCACGCTGACGTCCGCGGCCGGCCAGCCACCCTTGGGATTCCAGCGATATTCGGCCTGCGCGGCCGTGAGCAGCGCCGTCCAGCGGGCGAGCGCATCGCGGTCGTCCCGCCCCGCCGCGACGTGGCCGAGCATCAGGCGCGAGAGCGTCGCCGAAGCCTCGGCGTAGGCCTGGGAGGCGATCAGCTCGCTCGCGCGCTGCTCGAGCGCAGCCTCGTCCGACGCGGGCGCGGGGGTAAGGGCGCTGCCTGACGCCGCACTGGCGGGCTGGGGCGCAGCCTCCGCGGACGCTGCGGGCTCGGCCGGAGTCGTCTCGCCACCGGGCTGGACGTCCCCGCTGCCGGTACCGCCCGAGGCCTCGAAGCGCAGGAAGCCGCCGTCCTCGCCGCTCCCCTCCCCCGCCGCAGCCTCCGAGCCGCAGGAACCGAGCAGCAGGAGCGACGCGAGGACCACGGGCGCACAGGGCGCGGAGCGCTGGAGCATGGGACGGTGCCGCGCGCGACGCGGCCGGGAGCGGGGCCAGAGGTGCCGAGGCGCGCCCGCGCCCCTCGCGCGGGTGCTCCCCCGGCAGGAGGAGGATCGGGGAGCCCCGGCGATGCCGTGCCGGCTCTGATACCCGGAACCTTGCGCAGGTTCAGGGGGGTCCCACATGCCCGGACAATGCCGGGCGATCGCGTTGGGACCCGTTGGATGCGAGTTCGGTCCGGGGGTGTGTCCGGGTCACGAGCTCGCCAGGGTTATCCCCACCAACCTTCTAGCACCGCTTGTCTGCGGCAGCAACGGCGATCACGCGCGCGCGATGCGAGCGCGCAGGAGCTGGCCGTGGCCGAGGTCCCACAAGGAGCCGTCGGCCAGGGAGCCTGCCGGGAGGTGCACCACGCGCGCGGCCAAGGTCTCGCCCGCGACGAACGCCTCGTGCGCGAGGAGGGCCGCCGCCAGCTCCGCCCCTTCGGGCGCGAGCTCGAGGACAATCCGGTCCTCCACCGCCAGACCCGTCTCCTTGCGCTGCGTGTTGATCCGGTTCACGGCCTCGCGGGCCAGACCTTCGGCGATCAGGGCGGCGTCGAGCTCGAGGTCGAGCCATGCGACGAACCGCCCGTCGGTCTCGACGTCGAACGTCGCCGTGCTCTGCACCGACACGAGCACGTCCTCGGGCGTGACCTCGATGCGCTCGCCGTCGAGTTCGAGGGCCACGGTGCCCCCGCCGCGCAGCGCCGCGAGGCTCAGGGGCTCGAGGGCCTCGATCTTCGCCGCGGCGGCCTTCATGCGCCCGCCCAGGCGCTTGCCGAGCGTGCGGAAGTTGGCCTTCGCCGAGAGCTTGCACAGCTGGCCATCGTCCGCGCCGAGCGAGCCCCAGCCCTTGATGTTGAGCTCGTCGAGCACGAGTTCGCTCGCGAAGCGCGACCGCAAGAGCTCGAGGGCAGCGGCGTCGCTCGACCGCACGTGCAGCGCGCGCAGCGGCTGACGCACCTTCTGGCCCGCCTTCTCGCGCAGCGCGCGTCCCATGACGACGAGTCGCTGCACGACCTCCATGCCCTGCTCGAGAGTCGGCGCGAGCAACCGCTCGTCCGCCGTCGGAGCAAGCTGCGCATGCACGGAGCCGCGCCCAGGCTCGAGGCGACGCCACAGCATCTCGGCCGTGAACGGCGCGAGCGGAGCCATCAGCAGCGCCACGGTGCGCAGGGCCTCGTGGAGCGTGGCGAAGGCCGCGAGCTTGTCCGCCCCGGTCTCCCCCTTCCAAAAGCGCCGGCGATTGCGGCGGATGTACCAGTTGGAGAGCTCGTCGACGACGAAGGTCTCGATCGCGCGCGCGCCACCGGCGAGGTCGAAGTCGGTGAAGCGCCGGCGCACGTCCGCGATGAGCGACTGCGTGCGCGAGACGAGCCAGCGATCGATCTCGGGACGCCCGTGCGGCGCAGGGATGCGCGCGTCCGCGGGGTCGAAGCGATCGATGCGCGCGTACTCTTGGAAGAATCGGTAGGAGTTGGCGAGCGTGCCGAAGAAGCCGCGCTGCACCTCGGCCAGCGCCTCGGGGTCGAAGCGCTTGGGCAGCCACGGCGCGGCGCTCGCGACGAGATACCAGCGCACCGCGTCGACGCCGTGCTTCCCGATCGCGTCCCACGGGTTGACGATGTTCCCGAGGCGCTTCGACATCTTGACGCCGTCCTTGTCGAGGACGAGGCCGTTGACGAGGCAAGTGCGATAGGCGGGCGTGTCGCCGAGTTCCGGGAACTCCTGCGTCATGAACGCGCCGATCGCGTGCAGCGTGTAGAACCAGCCGCGCGTCTGGTCGAGGCCCTCGCAGATGAAGCTCGCGGGGAACTGGTCGCGCAGCTTGCGCTCGCTGCCCGGCACGTGAGGCCAGCCATGCTGCGCGTACGGCATCGCACCGGAGTCGAACCAGCAGTCGAGCACCGCGTTCGTGCGCTTCATCGTGCCGCCGCAGCGCTCGCAGGGCAGCGTCACCGCGTCGACCGTCGGCTTGTGCAGGTCGAAGCCGTCCGGCAGCTTGCCCGCGCGCTCGCGCAGCTCGTCGCGCCCGCCGACGGAGACCTCATGGTCGCAGCCCGAGCAGACCCAGAACGGCAGCGGCGTACCCCAGTAGCGATCGCGCGAGATGTTCCAGTCGATGTTGTTCTCGAGCCACTCACCGAAGCGCGCGCTGCCGACCTCGCCGGGAATCCAGCGGATGCGACGGTTGTGCTCGATCATGCGCTGCTTGAGCGCCGTGGTGCGCAGGAACCACGCCGGGGCCGCGAAGTAGAACAGCGCCGTGTTGCAGCGCCAGCAATGCGGGTAGCTGTGCGTCTCCTCGGCGTCGCGGTACATGAGGCCGCGGTTCTTCAGGTCCTTCACCAGCGCCTTGTCGGCGTCCTTGAAGAACGTGCCTTGCGCAGCCGGCCCGAACTTCGCGGCCTCCGGCGCGCCCGCGATGTCGCACACAAGACGCCCTTCGGCGCCGACTGCCTGCTTGACCACGAGCCGGTTCTTGCGCGCGACTTCCCAGTCGTCGGCGCCGTAGCTCGGCGCCTGGTGCACGATGCCCGTGCCGTCCTCGACGGTCACGTACTCGGCGGTGTACACGCGGTACGAGCCCGCGCGATCGGGAGTCCACGCGCCCGGGTCGACCTCGGG
>CAITGX010000036.1 GCA_903892045.1 uncultured Planctomycetota bacterium
CGCCTCGCCCTCGCGCGCTGGCTCGTGAGTCCAGCAAATCCCTTGGCCGCGCGTGCGCACGTCAACCGCACGTGGGAACTCCTGTTCGGACGCGGCATCGTCGCGACCGTGCAGGACTTCGGCACGCGCGGCGACGCGCCCTCGCATCCGGAGCTGCTCGACTGGCTCGCGGTCGAGTTCATCGAGAGCGGCTGGGACATGAAGGCACTGGTCGAGAGGATCGTGACCTCGGCTGCCTACCGGCGCAGCTCGGACGTGCCGCGCGCGGAGTACGAGCGCGACCGCCACAACGTCGCGCTCGCGCGCGGCTCGCGCTTCCGCATGGAAGCCGAGATGCTGCGCGACAACGCGCTCGCGATCGCCGGGCTGCTGGTCGAGAGTCACGGTGGCGCGAGCGTCTTCCCGCCGCAGCCCGCGGGCACGTGGAACTCGGCCTACTCCGGCGACGACTGGCGCGAGAGCGCGGGGCGCGACCGCCACCGCCGCGGCCTCTACACGTTCGCGAAGCGCACCGCCCCGTACGTGACGTTCCAGCTCTTCGATGCGCCGAGTCGCGAGGTGTCGTGCACGCGCCGCGAGCGCACCAATACGCCGCTGCAGGCGCTTGCCCTGCTCGATGATCCCGCCTTCGTCGAGTGCGCACTCGCCCTCGCGCGGCGCGTCGTGCGCGAGCGGACGGGAAGCGACGCGGAGCGGCTTGGGTGGGCCTTCCGGGCCTGCACGGCGCGAGACCCGCAGCCGCGCGAGCTCGCACGCCTGCTCGAGCTGCTCGGGAGCGCTCGAGTGGACTTCGCGGACGAATCCGTCGCTCGGGAGCGTGTTCGCATGCTCGAGCTGGATCCGCCCGACGCGCGCGAGATCGCAGCATGGGCCTCGGTGGCAACCGTGCTGCTCAATCTCGACGATACTGTGGTGAGGAACTGACCATGGACGCCGCGCAAGCACGCCTCGGGCTGAATCGCCGCCACTTCCTCGGCGGCGCGTCGCTGTCGCTCGGCTCGCTCGCGCTCTCGTCGCTGCTCTCCGGTTCCGCGCGCGCGCAGGGCAGCACGCACTTCGCTCCCAAGGCGAAGCGCGTCGTGTACCTGCACATGGCGGGCGCTCCGTCGAGCCTCGACCTGTTCGATCCCAAGCCCAAGCTCGTGGAACTCGACCGCCAGCCGATTCCCGAGAGCTTCACCAAGGGCGAGCGCTTTGCGTTCATCAAGGGCACGCCCAAGCTGCTCGGCTCTCCGTTCCAGTTCGCCCAGCACGGCGCGAGCCGGGCGCAGGTGAGCGAGCTCTTGCCGCACTTCGCGCGCATCGTCGATCGCGTGGCGATCGTGCGCTCCATGCGCACCACGGAGTTCAACCACGCGCCGGCGCAGGTCTTCGCGCACACCGGGCACGGCCGCATCGGGCGTCCGAGCTTCGGCTCGTGGGTCAGTTACGGGCTCGGTCGCATTCACGAGGACTTGCCCGCGTTCGTCGTACTCACGTCGGGGCAATTCCAGCCCGACGGAGGTGCTGCACTGTGGAGCTCCGGTTTCCTGCCGGGAGAGCACCAAGGCGTGCGCTTCCGTCCCGGCAACGAGGGTGTGCCGTTCCTCGGCAATCCCGCCGGTGTCTCGCGCGACCTGCGGCGGCGCGAGCTCGACGCGCTCGGGGACTTGCAACGCGGCCGGATGGGGGAGTGCGGTGACCCGGAGCTCGAGGCGCGCATCGCGCAGTACGAGCTTGCCTACCGCATGCAGACCAGCGTGCCGGACCTGCTCGAGCTGTCGCAGGAATCGCCGGAGACGCTCGCGCGCTACGGCGCCAAGCCCGGAGAGCGCAGCTTCGCCAACCACTGCCTGCTCGCCCGGCGCATGCTCGAGCGTGGAGTGCGCTTCGTGCAGCTCTACCACTGGGGCTGGGACAGCCACGGGACCGGCGAGAGCGATGACCTGCTGCACTCGCTGCGCAAGCGCTGCGACGAGACCGACCGCCCGAGCACGGCGCTGGTCGAGGACCTCGCGGAGCGCGGCCTGCTCGACGACACGCTCGTCATCTGGGGCGGCGAGTTCGGGCGCACGCCGATGAACGAGGAGCGCGACGGTTCCAAGTTCCTCGGCCGCGACCACCACCCGCACTGCTTCACGATCTGGCTCGCGGGCGGCGGCATCCGGCCCGGCATCACCTACGGCGCGACCGACGAGCTCGGCTACTTCATCAGCGAGAATCCGGTGGAAGTGCACGACCTGCACGCGACGCTGCTGCGCCTGCTCGGGCTCGACCACGAGCGCTTCACGTATCGCAGCGAGGGCCGCGACTATCGCCTGACGGACGTCGCGGGTCGCGTGCTGACGCCGCTGCTCGCCTGAGCGAGAGCGGCGTCGCGTTCACCTGCGCGCGGGCAGCACGTACGAGTGCATCACCGTTCCGTTCGGCTCGAGCCGCGTGCGGTTGCGACCTCCTTCGGGCGGCAGCGCGTTGGAGCGCACGAACTCGACCTTCGTCTGCTCGGGCGAGACGAGGAGGCGCAGGTAGCCGGGGCTTCCGAGCATCGTGCCGGAGCGATAGCCGTAGTCCTCGGCGCTGCGCGTTCCGCCCTGCGGATTCCCGGGCTGGGGCATGCACTGGTAGGCGATGCCGTCGAGCTCCGAGTGCACGAAGATGTGGTCATGACCGTGGAACACGGCCTGGACGCGGTGCTCGCGCAGCAGCGTGTGGATCGGCTTGCCCCAGCCCGGGCGGCTCTTCTCGAAGCCGTCGCTGCCATCGGCATTCTTGCCGCCCCACTCGAAGAAGGGCGCGCTCTCCGCGCCGCCGCGCGCGTCCTTGCCGAGCCCGCCGACCATGTGGTGGATGAAAACGAAGCGCTGCGCCGCGGTCGACGCCGCGAGCGTGCGCGCGAGCCAGTCGTACTGCTCGCGTCCGAGCGTGCGTGACCACGCATCGTCGGAGAGCACCTTGTTCTCGCCGCGTGGCCGTCCGGTCGTGTACGAGAACGGATCGAGGACGACGAACAGCGCGTCACCCCACTCGAACGCGTAGTAGTTCGAGCTCTGCCCGCCGTCGTTGCTCGTGCGACCGCTGAACATGCCGCCTTCGCTGACGAGCGGCGGCGGGAAGCGCTCAACGCGCATTGCGTAGGACCACTCGAGAATTCCGCCCTTGCCCGCGCCGTGGCCGTACTCGCCGTCGTGGTTGCCGAGCACCATGAACAGCGGAGCTGAATGGCTAGCGAGACCAAAGTAGTACCGCTGCGCCTCGTACTGGGCGGCCGAGTCGCGGAAGCGCGGGTACTTGTCGGTCATGAACGTGTCGCCGAGGTCGACGAGGAAGTCGGGCTTGTCGGCGAGGATGTTCTCGAGCGTGCGGACGTAGTGGACCGGATCGACGTTGCTGTCGAGGTGCGAGTCGGCCTGCACGGCGACTGTGAAGCTCGTGCCCTTGGCGCGCTGCGTCACGAAGCGACGCTCCTCACTCGCCGTCGCTTCCTTCGCGTCCGGCGCGCGCGTGTGCAGCACGTAGTGGTATTCGCTGTTCGGCTCGAGCTTGTCGAGCTCGATCACCGCGATCTTGCCGGGTTCGCACGCGAGCGGGTTCGTGGCGAGTCTGCGGCTCTCGCCCGTGCGCCAGTACTCGACGTGCACGCTGAGCGGCTGGTGCGCCTGCACGCTGAGCGTGACGCTCGTCGCCGTTGGACGCGTCAGCAGGGCGTTGAAGGCGTGCGCCGGCACGTCGGTGCGGAACGCTTCGGCTTCGCGCTGGCCACCGCCACCGCCGCCACCTTGGCCACCGCCATTGCGGCCCTGACCGCCACCACCGCCGCCTTCACCCCCGCGGCCCTGTCCACCGCCGCCGCGACCACCTTCGCCGCGACCTTGCCCGCCCTGTCCTCCACCTTGGCCGCCGCCTTGGCCACGACCGCTCGAGTCCTGCGGCGTCGCGCGCGAGTAGCGCAGTTCGAGCGCATGACTCGCCAGCGTGGTCTCGCGGATCGCCTCGAGCAGCTCGGCGCGCGTCGCGGCGCTCGTCTTGGCGAGCTTGGGCTCGGCGGAGAGGGCGAACACCGTCGCCGTGTAGAGCTTCTCGCCGGGACCCTGCGAGCAGGGGGGAGCATATTCAGGCCTGCGGTTGACGGTGTTGATGCCGAACACGCCGAGGTCGCGCTGTGCCGCGGCGAGGGCGCGCACGTCGGGGGCGATGCCCCACAGCACGAGGTAGACGTGCTCGCCGCCTTCGGGCGGAACGTGGTGAATCGTGAGCGCGACGCTCTTGGTTCCCTCGGGCAAGTTGGACCACTCGAACGGCGGCGCGGTGCCTTCGCCGTCGCAGGTGTGGCGGATGTCCAGCTGGCCCGTGGCGGACACGCTCGAGCTCTTCAGCGCCAGCGTCGTCGCCGGCGCAGGCTTCTGCTCGGGCTTGGGCTGCGCAGGCTCGGGCGGCGGCGTGCCGCCATCGCGACGCGGCTGGCGGCCCTGTCCGCGCGGCTCGCCCCGAGGTTCGCCCCGCGGTTCGCCCCGCGGCTCTCCACCGCGAGCCTCGCCCCCGCGGCGACCTTCGCCCCGCGCACTGGCCGCATAGTCCTCGACGCGCTTGGTGCCATCCGGAGCGATGAACTCGAAGTGCGCCTTGCCGCTCGCGTCCACGTTGTATTCAACGCGGTGCTGCTTGCCAGCGAGCTCGTAGGTGAGCTTCCATGCGCGCTCGCCTGTGCGTTCGAAGCCGACGATGCTCGCGCCTCGCAGTGCCGTGAGCGAGGGACGCAGCGGCTCCGCTCGCGGCTGCGGGACGATCTGATCCTCCTCGAGCTTCACCTCGCCGCGCATGCCGCCGTTGATGTACGGGTAGGTCTTCGTCGCGTGGTAGTGGTACGAGCGCGTCGTGCCATCGAGGCCGCGGTGCGCCGGCACCTCGCTCTCGTGGCCGTTCCACAGGTCGAGCGCATCCTTGCCGCCATCGGGGCACGAGAGATCCGAGTCCTTCGGTGCCCTCGGGTCGTACAGCCCGTAGATCGGGAACCCGTCGAGTGCGAAGGCGATCGGCTGGCGCGGACCGACGATCTTGGCGAGCGCGAGTGGCGCGGCGTGGTAGTGGTAGTCGTCTGCGCGACCGCAGTGGCCACCGAACTCGTCGAGCTCGCCGATCGCGAAGGCGTCCTCGCCGCGGTTGTTCAGCGCGTTGAAGATCGGGATGCCGTTGACGGCGAGCGCGATCGCGCCGCGCCGCAGGAACTTGCGCGCATCGACGGGCTCGCTCGAGAGCTTCGGCACGAGCGGCACCTGCCAGGCATTCGAGCCGCGGTATGCCTGAGGAAGCGGCAGCTGCTGCTGCCAGGTGCGGATGCCCTTCATCATCGTGAACTCGAGCGGCTCGTGCGGCAGTCCGTCGGACTCGACGTAGAGCCACCGCTCGTCGGCACGCGTCGCGACATGGGGCGCGAAGGGCTGGAACGGAGCGGCTTGCCAAGGGCCGTCCTCCTGCTTCTTCGGCTGCTGCGCAGGCACGGCGTGCAGCGCCTCGACGCGCTGCCGCACCGCGAGCGCGCGCGTGCGCTCGTCCTGAGCGAGCTGCTCGAGTGGGATCGACATCGTTCCACCGCCGGGCAGCGCGAGCGTCACGCTGCTCGCTCCGACCGACAGGATCGAGGAGTGCGAGTGCGACTGGTTGGGATCGCGCGGATCGTGCGCGAGCGCGAGCGGGGCGAATCCGGCGAGAGCAAGCAGCGCGCCGAGCTTCACGCGTCGGCTCCCTGCTGTCCGCCACCGCCACCGCCACCGC
>CAITGX010000037.1 GCA_903892045.1 uncultured Planctomycetota bacterium
CCTCGCCGCTTGCGCCGATCTCCTGCACCGCGGCTTCAATCGCATCTACGAGCTGCGCTTCGTCTCGCGCCTGCGCCGAGACATCGAGCTCGTCACGGGACTCGGCGCCGTGCGGCCGCGCGCACCGGTTGGCCTGTTCGACACGCTGCGCACGCTCGACGATCACTTCACGGCTCCAGTCTCGGGCTTCGCCGACGCCGCCGACTACTACGAGCGCTGCTCGAGCGCCTCACGGCTCGCCGACGTGTGCATCCCGACCGTGATCGTCAGCTCGCTCGACGATCCCCTGATCGACTCGCGCGTGTTCGAGCGCGTCCCGCTGTCGCCGCAGGTCACGCTGCATCTCGAGTCCCACGGCGGCCACATGGGCTACCTCGCGCGCAGCGACAACGACGGCTTCGAGCGCTGGCTCGACGGTGCCGTCGAGCACTACGTCCGCGAGCTGCTGGACGCGGGCCCGCATTAGCCGTCGAGTGAACGCGTGGCGCGCTCGCGCGCGCGAGTGACGAGCCCCCGCGCGTTCTGAGGCGAGCGCGAGCCCGCGAAGCTCGCGCAGGGTGACCAGCTCTCAGGCTTGGCTCGACTTCGGCGCGACCGCTTCCGAGCCACCGCTCGAAGGCCCCATTCCGAGCTCGCGTCACGGGGTGCGTGTCGTCTTCGCGCTCGACACGCCATGGCGGTGCAAGGCCCAAGTGCACGTCGAGAGTGAGCAGGAGGCGCGGTAGCGGGTTCGCTTCAAGGCACGAAGAGCTTCTCGCGCACGACGCCGTGCGGCGGCACTTCGAGCTCGCCGCTCGCGACGACCTCGCCCGCGCGCACTGCGCGCCAGCGATACTTGCCGCGCGGCAGGCCATCGACGCGCACGCGGCCATCCTTGTCGGGGCTCAGTCCCCCGTCGGCGCTCGCGCGACCCTGCTCGATCCACTGGCTCGCACGCTCCCCGAACTCGATGCTCTCGAAGTCGACTTCGAAAGCCTGCACGTCGGGCGAGCTGCTCGAGCGCAGCTCGATCTCGGCACTCCCCGTGCGACGCACCTGTAGCGTCGACTGCAGGTCGGTTCCCTGGAAGTCGACCTCGAGCGCGCTCGGCCAGTAGCCGCGCTCGCCCGCCTCCGCCCGGAAACGGCCCGCGGCGAATGGCAGCGAAGTCGCGCGGCCGGTCGCATCGCTCACGCTGCGACCCGCGTTGTGGCGCGGGTCGAGGAAGCGCACCTGTACGCCCGCGAGCGGCGCCTCGCCGTCGCGCACGTCGATCGACCAGCGTCCCTCGGCCTCGAGCTCGATCTCGAGCGGCTTCGAGCGGTGGTCCGCCGCGCGCGCGCGCACGCTGGGCACCACGCCGCGCTGTGGATGGAAGGCGAGCACCTCGACCTGCTCCCACCCGACCCCGGCCAGCCGCGCCAGACCGTCGGCATCCGTGCGCGCATCGAGCGCCACTTCCGTCGCACCTCCGTCGCGCCGCACGAGTACCGTCGTGCCCTCGATCGGCGCGCGCTTGCGATCGACCACGCGCACGAGGAGCTCCTCGGCCGCGCCGATGCGCACCGTGCCCGCCGCGCGCTCCTCCGCCGTGACCTCGCGCCGCATCAGCCGCACGGAGCTCGCGTCGAGCACTTCGACTTCCCGCACCCGCGCCGCCTCGACCGGCAGCGCCACCTCACGCCCCCCATCGAGATTCCCCAGCGTGTCGCGCCCCCACCCCGTCTCGTCCCGATGGTGCACGCGCACCAAAGCCGCCTCCGCCGGAGCCCCCTCCTCCAGCACGACGTTCACCCCCGGCGCCACGCGCACCGGCAGCTCCACCACCCCCTGCCCCGGCTCCAGCGTGAACTCAAACCCCTCCTCGTACCGATCCGCCCGCACCACATCGACCCGACACGGCCCCGC
>CAITGX010000038.1 GCA_903892045.1 uncultured Planctomycetota bacterium
AACCAGTCGATCCGCATCCGCGTGTCGGAGAAGAACACCGGCGCCGGTGCGTTCACCCTGACGTGGAGCTTCGTCGTGCCGCCGCCGGCCAACGACGAGTGCGCCACGGCCACGGTGCTCACGGCGGGCAGCACGACGGCGATCGCCGACACGCGCTTCGCCACGCCGATCACCGCCACGGCCCCGGGCTCGACCTGCCAGGCGAGCCAGAGCCGCGACGTGTGGTTCAGCTGGACCTCGCAGGGCGCTGGCACGGTCACGGTCGACACCTGCGGTGCGACCCAGCCGGCGAGCGACACGGTGATCACGGTCTACACGGGTGCGTGTGGCGCCCTGACCGAGATCGCCTGCGATGACGACTCCTGCACCACCCCGAACTTCGCCAGCCAGGCGACGTTCACGGCGACGTGCACGACGACTTACATCATCCGCGTGTCGCAGTACGGCACGAGCGTGCCGGCGACGGCCTGGACGCTGAACATCACGGCGCCCGGCTTCACCGACACCGACAACGACGGCACCAACGACTGCGTCGACCTCTGCCCGAACGACCCGAACAAGGTCGCCCCGGGTGTCTGCGGCTGCGGTGTGGCCGACACGGATACCGACAACGACGGTACGCCGGACTGCAACGACCTCTGCCCCAACGACCCGAACAAGGTCGCCCCGGGTGTCTGTGGTTGCGGTGTGGCGGACGTCGACACCGACGGTGACGGTACGCTCGACTGCAACGACGGCTGCCCGAACGACCCGAACAAGGTCGCCCCGGGTGTCTGCGGCTGCGGTGTGGCGGACGTCGACACCGACGGTGACGGCACGCTCGACTGCAACGACGGCTGCCCGAACGACCCGAACAAGGTCGCCCCGGGTATCTGCGGCTGCGGCGTGGCCGACACCGACTCGGACAGCGACGGCACGGCCGACTGCTTCGACCTGTGCCCGAACGACCCGAACAAGGTCGCTCCTGGCCAGTGCGGCTGCGGCGTGGCGGATACCGATTCGGATGGCGACGGCACGGCCGACTGCCTCGACCTGTGCCCGAACGATCCGGGCAAGGTGGCTCCGGGCATCTGCGGTTGCGGCGTCTCCGACGCTGACACCGACGGTGATGGCATCGTGGATTGCAACGACAACTGCGACACCATCGCGAACCCGGGTCAGGAGGACTGCGACCTCGACGGCATCGGTGATGCTTGCGAGATCGTGGCCGGCACCCAGCTCGACACGAACCTCAACGGTCAGCCGGATGACTGCGAGACCGGCATCGTGTTCACCTACTGCACGGCCGGTACGTCGCTGAACGGCTGCGTCGGTGCCCTCAATGCGAGCGGCATCCCGCGTGCGTCCTCGACCTCGGGCTTCGTGCTGATCGGCTCGGGCCTCGAAGGCCAGCGCCAGGCGTTGATGTTCTACGGCATCAACGGTCCGAAGGCCCAAGTCTGGGCTCCGGGCTCGACGAGCTACAAGTGCGTCCGCTCGCCGATGAAGCGCGTGGATCCGGCCAACAGCGGCGGCACGGCGGGTACCTGCAGCGGTATCTACATCGTCGACTTCCTGGCTTGGATGGCGGCGCGCCCGACGGCGCTCGGCAACCCGCTGACGGCCGGCCGCGTGTTCAACACGCAGGTCTGGTACCGCGACTCGGCGGCCCCGGGCGGCGGCAACCTCACCAACGGCGTCCAGTTCACGCTGGCCCCGTGAGGTAGGGAGCCGGCGACGGCTCCGAGAAGAGAACGAGGGGCGTCTCGCGCGAGCGAGGCGCCCCTCGCGTCATTGCGGGCCCAGCATGCGAGCGCGGTCGGAGCCGTGCCCCGGTCGCCGCGGCGGGGTGAGGAACCTTCGGCGGCCAAGCTCTCGAGACACGGAGGCCCCGAGAAGCGCTCGGGGGCGCCGAAGCTCAGCGCAGCTCGACGTTCACGCCGCTCGCGGCGACGAACTCGCCGATCGGGGCGACCAGCTGACCACGGGCACGAAGCTCTCGCTCCAGCGCGGCCGCGCTTCCCGGCGGAATCGCGATCAGGAGTCCACCCGAGGTCTCGGCGTCGAACATCAGGTTGACCAGCGCGTCTTCCAAGCCGGGCGCGATCGACACTTCGGGGGCGAGGGCAGTTCGACCGCGCTTGGCGCCGCCGGAGTTCAGGCCGCGGCGCGCGAGCTCGAGCACGTCGCCGAAGAGCGGCACGCGAGCCGTCTCGATCCGCAGCGTGAGTCCGCTGGCTGCGGCGATGTTGCGACCGTGGCCGACGAGGCCGAAGCCTGTGACGTCGGTGCAGGCTCGCGCTCCGGCGGCCACCATGGCCGCACAGGACTGGTCGTTCAGGGTCGCCATCTGGACGGCAGCCGGGAGCAGCTCCGACCAGCTGATCGCGCCCTTCTTGGCGGCGGTGGTCATGGTGCCCATGCCGAGCGGCTTGGTGAGGTACACGCGGTCGCCCGCGCGCGCGCCGCTGTTGGCGGTCATGCGCTCGGGGTCCACGACGCCCGTCACCGAGAAGCCGAACTGGATCTGGCCCTGCACCGTGTGGCCGCCGGCGATGCTCGCCCCCGCGGCGTGGATCTTCTCGAACCCGCCGCGGTGAATCTCGCCCACCCACTCCGCGGGGAACTCCTTGGGGATCGAGGCGAGGGTCAGCGCGCTGACGGGCTTGCCCCCCATCGCGTACACATCCGAGAGCGAATTCGCCGCGGCGATGGCACCGTAGTAGTACGGGTCCTCGACCACGGGCGGGAAGAAGTCCACCGTGAGCACGAGCGCGAGGCGCACTCCCGCGGGCAAGCCTTCGGCCTGCCCCAGCAGGACGACGCCGGCGTCATCCATGGTCTGGGGTCCGACGAGCAGTCGCCCGTCTGGGTTGGAGCTGAGGCCGCGCAGGACCTGCGCGAGCTGCCCTTGCGGCAGCTTGCCCGCTCAACCCGCGCAGTCGGCGTAATCGACGAGGCGCTTGTGTTCGTGGCCGGTCATGGCGCGCGGAGTGTACGCCGCGAGCGCGTTCAAGTCGCCGGACGATCGTTGATGGCCCGGGCGGTGGCAGGTCCGCGGATCGCCACCCAGGTCACCAGACTGATCGCGACCGCCGCGAGCCCGCAGGCCACACCCCACCAGATGCCGGCGAGGCCCATGCCGCGGGGGAACGCGAGGTAGTAGCCCAGCGGCAGCCCGAGAGCGTAGTACCCGAGCAGGTTGGCGATGGCCGTGGGCGTCGTCCGGCCGATGGCACGCAGCACGCCGGCCGCGACGACCTGAAGACCATCGAAGAGCTGGAACGCAGCCGCAATCGGCAGGGTGCTCACGGCCAGAGCCAGCACGGCGGGGTCCGAGGTGTAGGCCCCGACCAGCGGCTCGCCCGCGAGCAGAAAGGTCGCGGCGCACAGGAGCATCAGGCCCGCGCCGAGTCCCAGCGCGGACCACGCGGCCGTCTGGGCATCGCGCGGCCGGCCCTCGCCGACGAGGTTCCCTACCCGCGTGACCGTCGCCAGCCCGACTCCGAGGGGCAGCATGAAGGAGATCGAGGCGAGGTTGAGCACCACCGAGTTGGCCGCGAGCTCGTTCTTGCCGAGCCATCCGGCCCACAGGCCCGCCACGTGGAAGCCCCAGATCTCGGCCGCGAAGTGCAGGCCGATCGGGATGCCGACGGCGAGGATCGAACGCAAGGCCGCGGGGTCGAGCGCCGCACGGCTCCAAGGGACCCAGGCGTCGTCGCACAGGCGGCCGCGCCGTATCAGGCCCCACAGCATCAGGGGCATCGCGCACTGGACGATGGAGGTCGCGATGCCCGAGCCGACGGCGCCGAGCTCGGGACAACCGAGGTGGCCAAAGATGAGCGCCCAGTTGAGCACGACGTTGAGGGCGTTCGCCGCGAGCGCCACCACGAGCGCCGGACGCAGCATCCCGCGCGCCTGCAGGTACTGGCGTTGCGCAGTGAAGATGAGGAACAGCGGGATGGACGGCAGCTGCGCGAGCACGTAGTCGTGGGCGATCGCTGCGACGGCGGCATCCTGCCGCATCAGCAC
>CAITGX010000039.1 GCA_903892045.1 uncultured Planctomycetota bacterium
CTCGAACGGCTTGCAGTTCACCATGTGCCCCTGAGCACCGCGTGACAGCGGCGAAACGGCGCAGGGCGTCCCGAAGGGGGCGCCCTGCGCTGTTCTTGGGGGATCGCTCGCGCGACTCTCAGCCGCGAATCTGGGGCGAGAGGTCGCTCGGGCGGATCGTGCCGTCGGAGAGCGCGACGGTGCGGCGGATCTCGTTCTCGAGCTCGCGCACGTTGCCGGGCCAGCGCCAGCGCTCGAGGAGCTCGAGAGCCTCAGGCGTCATCGTGCAGCGACGGCCCATCTCCTTCTCCATCGCGTCGAGGAAGAAGCGCACGAGGTGCGGTACGTCGCCCTTGCGATCGCGCAGCGGCGGCAGCTGCACCGTGAGCACCGCGAGCCGGAAGTAGAGGTCCTCGCGGAAGGTCCCGGCCTTGCACATCGCGCGCAGGTCCTTGTTGGTCGCGGCCACGATGCGCACGTCGACCTTGACGACCTTGTTGGATCCGACGGGACGCACCTCGCCTTCCTGCAGCACGCGCAGGAGCTTGGGCTGCATCGCGATCGGCATGTCCCCGATCTCGTCGAGGAACACCGTGCCCTTGTCCGCGGCCACGAAGTGCCCGGGACGATCCGTGTAGGCGCCCGTGAAGGAGCCCTTCTTGTGGCCGAAGAGCTCGCTCTCGAGCAGCTCCGCCGGCACGGCCGCGCAGTTCTCCGCGAGGAACGGCTTACCCTTGCGCGCACCGTACTGGTGCAGGGCGCGGGCGACGAGCTCCTTGCCGGTGCCCGTCTCGCCGAGCACGAGCACGGGCACGTCGCTCTGCACGACCTTGTCCAGCAGGGCCGCCACGTCGCGCATCGGCTTCGAGTCGCCCACCATGCCGTAGCGCATGGGAATCGCGGCGGTCGGCGCGGCGGCCACCGGAGCCCGAGCCTCGAGTGCGGCCGCGAGCAGCGGCCGCAGGTCCTCGAACGCGCCCGCTGCACGGGCCTCCTCGAGCAGGCGCTCGAGTCTCGCGCGCAGCTCTACGGAGCTCAACGGCGACCTCCGCCGACCCGCTTGAGCTTTGCGTACGCCAGCATGAGCTGCTTGCGGCCGTGCCGATCGAACCAGATCGTCGCGCGGGCGTTCGTGCCCGTGCCAGCGAGCTGCTCGACCTTGCCGCGGCCGAAGAAGTCGTGCTCGACGCTGTCCCCCACCGCCAGTTCCGGCGCGCGCGAGGCCTCGGGCTCGAACACGTACTCGCCGAGCGCGCCGGCGTCGTCCGCCTCGCTGGCGAGCAGCTCGCGCGGGATCTCGTCGAGAAAGCGCGAGGGCCTACACCAGATCTCGCCGTCGTACTGGCGGCGCGTCGCGGCGTGCGTGAGCACGAGCCGTTCCTGCGCGCGCGTGAGGCCCACATAGAAGAGTCGTCGCTCTTCCTCGATGCCGTGCTCGCTCTCGGACATCGCGCGCTTGTGAGGCAGCAGGTCCTCCTCGACCCCGGCGATGTAGACGAACGGGAACTCGAGTCCCTTGGCGGCGTGCATCGTCATCAGCGCCACCTTCGGCACGCGGTCGTCGAGTCCATCCGCGTCGCTGACGAGCGCGATGTCCTGCAGGAAGCCGCGCAGCTTGCCCTCGGGCATCTGCTCGTCGTAGGTGCTCGCGTGACCGAGCAATTCCTGCACGTTGGCCTCGCGATCCACGTCGTCGCGCTCGGCGGAGCGCGCCAGCCAATCCCAGTAGCGCGTCTCCTCGATCACGGCCTCGAGCGCGATCGCGGCGGGGCCCTCGGCGTGCAGCGCGAGCCGCTCGAGCGCGCCGGCGAAGGCCTCGAGCGCGGCACGGGCACGGCCGCGGATGCGCGCTCGGGCCTCCTCGCTGCGAATCGCTCGCGAGAGCGGAACGCGACGATCGAGCGCCCACTGTCGCAG
>CAITGX010000040.1 GCA_903892045.1 uncultured Planctomycetota bacterium
ACGAGCCCGCGCCAGCCCGCATGGATCGCGGCGACACGCCGGCCATCGGCGCTCGCCACGAGCACGGGCACGCAGTCGGCCGTGTAGACGAGCGCGAGCCGGTCCGTGCGGCCGCTGGTCCAGGCGTCGCCGTCGAGCCCACGCGCCGCGTCATCGAGCTCGTGCACGAGCGCTCCGTGCACTTGCTTGAGCGAAAGCAGCGGCGCGCTCTCCGCGACCTGCGCGCACTCGCGCAGCACGTCGAGCGTCTCGACCGAGGGCTCGCGCAAGTCGAGCTCGTGTCCGCCCATTCCGACCCGCGTCGTGAAGAGATGGGGCACTCCGATCCGGGCGAGCTCCTCGGAGCGGTAGGCGACGAGGCCTGAGCGGTGCACGATGCGCTGCAGCATCTCAGCAGCGTAGCAGCGCAGGAGGCGCTGTTCAGCGAGCGATCGCGGCCAGCACCTGCTCGCGCCGCGCGTCCGGCGCGAGCGTTGCGAGCTTGGGCAGGAGCGAGAGCGCCTTCGGATCTCCGCCCGCGGCCGCCTGTGCCAGCAGCTCGCGCGCTCGCTCGGGGTTGGCGTCCTGGACCTGCCCAAGCAGGTGCATCACGGCCAGGTTGTTCTGGGCCTTGGCGAAGCCTTGCGCCGCCCCGCGCTCGAACCACTGCGCCGCGCGCTCGTGGGAGCGCAGCGTGCCGCGACCTTCGTAGTGGCACAGGCCGAGGTTGCACTGGGCGGCGGCATGACCCTGCTCCGCGGCCAGCGTGTACCAGCGCACGGCCTCGTTCGCATCCGCCTCGCCGAGCTGTCCCTCGTCGTGCACGAGACCGAGCAGGAACTGCGCGTCCGCGTCCCCCGCCAGCGCGAGTTCGCTCCAGCGTTCGGCGGCGCTGGCGTAGTTGCCGTTCTCGTAGGCATGCCAAGCCGAGTGGCGCGGCGAAGCGCAGGAAGCCAGGGGAGCGAGCGCGAGTGCGAGCTTGGCGAGGTGGATCAGCTTCATGTCCTCGCTATCGAAGGTGCAGTACGCATTCCTGAGCGCTTTATGGAGCGGCGGGAAGCCGTCGCAGGCGTGCCTTCATGGGGCGCCGGTGCCGTCGAGCTTCCGTGTGAAGACACCATGAAAGCGCATGGGCGCCGGTGCTCGCGCACCGGCGCCCACTGGAACTTCCTTCCGGAATCGGGGTCGTTCAGCGCACTTCGAAGATCGAGACCGTGCCGCTGATCTCGTTGGCCGTCAAGACGAGTGCAAAGCCGCTCGGGCTCTGGGCAGCCGGCACGAAGGAAAGACCTTCGGGGCCCACGTCGCCAGACTGCGAGCTGCCCGACACGGTGCTCGTGTTGAGGTAGCTACGGAACACGGGAGCGGCCGGGTTCGTCACGTCGAACATCATCACGCCGTTGGTGCGCTCGAGGCACACGAACGCGTACGTGCGCCCGTTGACCACGCCCACCGCAGCGCCTTCCGGCTCCGGTCCCTTGTTGTCGCTGCGCGTGTCGAAGACCGGGTCGCCGTTGAAGCGGCTCGGAACGAGCTGCGCCGTCAGTTGCTCCAGCTGGTCGCCGCTGTCGTAGATGCGAGCGAGCGCGCCCGAGTTGCCCGCGCGGAAGATCGTGAACGAGCGGCCGCCGAGCGTGTAGAGCTGGTCGAAGTCGCCGTCGCTGTCGAGGTCACCGAGCTTGTCCGTGCACGTCAGGCGACCGAGGTTCGCGTTCTGCTTCAGCGTCGCCGCGTTGGGGAACGCCGTCGGATCGAGCGTGAACGCGTTGACGCGCTTCTCCTCCTTGAACGCGCTGTAGTCGCGCGCGTCGCCTTCATTGGCGGTGAGGAAGTAGGTGCTCGTGCCGATCCTGAACGACACGATCGCGTCGGGCTGGTACATGCCGTACACCGGCCACGGCTGGATGCGGATCGCGCCGTCCTGATCGCTCGCGTCGAGGGCGGAGAGCGACCAGTCCTTGAAGCCGAGCGGCACGATGCGCGCGACGATGCCGGTGAGCATGTTCACCATCGCCACCGCGTTGTTCTCCTGCAGCGTGACGTAGGCGTAGATCGAGCCTTGCGGCACCGTGATGTACTCGGGCTCGAGGTCCTGCGCGACGCTCGCGCCGGGCCCGTAGATGCGCACGCCCGAAGCGCGCAGGCTGGCGGCCAGCGAGTTGAAGCGCGAGAAGGTGGCGAGCTTCCAGTCCGTCGGCGCGAGCGCGTACGAGGCTGCCTGCGACGGATTGGCGAGCGCGAGCCGCACTTTGGTGCAGTCGACGATCGTGACCGAGCCCTCGGGGTCGAACGAGTAGTTGCCCATGGGCTCGCCCTCGTCGGCGCTGAGCGCGAAGCGCCCGTCCGGCGAGAACGTGACCATGTCCGGCAGGTAGCCGGTGATGGCCGAGTCGACGAGCCCGCCCTGCGCGTTGAAGAACGCGATGCGGCCCGGCTTGTGGCGACCGGTGGCGTCCTTGCGCTCGACCGCCACGGCGACGAGGCCGTTCGAGACGGCGACGCTGTTCGGAAAGGCCGCGGCTTCTTGGTCGCCGAACAGCGCGGAGATGCTCACGCGCTGGACGAGGGCAGGGCTCGCCGGATTGGAGAGGTCGACGATGTCGAGGCTCGCGTTCGAGCCGTTGACGCAGAACATGCGTGCGCTGGCCGCGTCGAAGGCGGCGATCTCGGCGCTGCCGTTGCCGAGTCCGGTGGTGTAGCGGCCGAGGACCTGCAGTTGCTCGTTCTGGGCGAGTGCGGGCGCGGCGCCGAGGGCGACGCAGGCGAGCGCGAGGGAGAGCTTCGTCATGGTGGTGAGGTCTCGTCGTGGGGGATGGGATTGCGCGGCATCTCCGCGATGCCGCGACGCCCGCATCGAACGCAGCGACGGCAAAGCTCGCGTGAAGCGTGCGTGAGCGTTGGCGGGGAAACAGCGCTAGCCTGTGGTCGAAATGGCTGGTCCCACGGACATCGAGACGAGTGGCGTGCCGATTCGCGCGTGGATTCGCGGCGTGCCGGCGGACGAGAAGGCGCTGGCGCAGCTGCGCAACGTGGCGGAGCTCGGCATCGTGCACTCGCACGTGGCGGCGATGCCGGACGTGCACTTTGGCATCGGCGCGACGGTCGGCAGCGTGATCCCGACGCGCGACGCGATCATTCCGGCGGCGGTCGGCGTCGACATCGGCTGCGGGATGATGGCGGTGCGCACGTCGCTCTCCGCGAGTGACCTGCCGGACTCGCTGAAGCCCCTGCGCGACGCGATCGAGAAGGCTGTGCCCCACGGACGCTCCGACAACGGCGGCAAGGGCGACCGCGGCGCGTGGCGGCAGCTGCCCGCGAAGGTGGAGACCGCATGGCGCCGATTGCGCCCCGGCTACGAGCGCATCCTGGAGCGCCATCCGCGCCTCGATCGCGGCGCGAGCGCGGAGCAGCTCGGCACGCTCGGGGGCGGCAACCACTTCATCGAGCTGTGCCTCGACGAGGAGGGACGCGTGTGGGTGATGCTGCACTCCGGCTCGCGCGGCGTCGGCAACCGCATCGGCACGCACTTCATCGAGCTCGCGAAGAAGGACATGCAGCATCACCTGCACCAGCTGCCCGATCGCGACCTCGCGTACTTCCGCGAGGGCGCCGAGCACTTCGACGACTATGTCGAGGCCGTCGGCTGGGCGCAGCGCTTCGCGCGCGAGAACCGCGAGCTGATGATGGCCGCCGTGCTCGATGCGCTGGCGCACTCGAAGCTCGTGCCGCGCTTCCAGCGCGGCGAGGTGGTCGTGAACTGCCACCACAACTACGTCGAGCGCGAGGAGCACTTCGGAGTGCGGCTCTTCGTCACGCGCAAGGGCGCTGTGCGTGCGGGGCGCGGCGAGCTCGGCATCATCCCCGGCTCGATGGGCGCGCGGTCCTACATCGTGCGCGGCAAGGGCAACCCGCAGAGCTTCCACTCGTGCAGTCACGGTGCGGGCCGCCTGCTCTCGCGCGGCGATGCGAAGCGCATGTTCACCCTCGCGGAGCACGCCGCGGCCACCGAGGGCGTCGAGTGCCGCAAGGACAGCGACGTGCTCGACGAGACACCGGGCGCCTACAAGGACATCGAGGCCGTCATGGCGGCCCAGTCCGACCTCGTGGAGGTCGTGCACACCTTGAAGCAGGTGGTCTGCGTGAAGGGCTGAGCTACGATTGGCCGCGTGAACACGCAGGCGAGACGAGATGTCGTGCTGGCGGCCGTCGTGGCCGCGGCCATCGCGTGCGTGCTGCTGCTCGAGCCCTTGCTCGGGATCGCGAGCGGCGCCTTCACCACGGCCGACCTGCTGCAGGGCCATCCGGTGCTCGCGACGGAGCAGGGCTGGCTGCCGCGCAACCAGCTGCTCTCCGACCCGGTGGTCGAGTTCGTCCCGTGGCTCGAGTTCTCGCGCAGCGAGCTCGCCCAGGGCCGCTTCCCGCTGTGGAATCCGCACAACGGCTGCGGCGTGCCGCACTGGGCCAACTTCCAGTCCGCGGTGCTGTCGCCCTTCAGCCTGCCGTTCTACCTGCTGCCGCTGAAGTGGGCGTTGCTGGCGAGCGCGCTCCTGAAGAGCTGGGTCGCGGGCGCGGCGCTGCTGCTCTTCCTGCGCACGCTCGGGCTGTCGCGTCTCGCGAGCGCGTGCGGCGCGATCGCGTTTCAGGCCAGCGGCCACAACGCGCTGCTGGTCGCCTATCCGCACGCGGGCGTCGCGGCCTGCGTGCCCGTGGCGCTGCTGTGCGTCGAGAAGCTCGTGAGCGGTGGGGGACTGCGCAAGTGGTCTCTCGGACTCGTGATCGCCCTCGTGTCGATGGCCTACGCGGGCCATCCGGAGACTCTGTTCTTCGGAGCGGCGAGCATCGTGGCGTTCGCGCTGATCCGCCTGCTCCCCGCGCTGCGCGAGCGACCCGGCGCCACGCTGCGCCTCGGAGCCCGCCTCGGCGCCCTCGGGCTCGCCGCCGTGCTGATGGCGATGCCGCTCGTGCTTCCCTTTCTCGAGTATGTGCAGCAGAGTCCACGCGCTTTCGGTCTTGAGTCGACCTCGCACGTCGCGCTCGACCTCGTGCACTGGCCGCGCTACCTGTTTCCCGACTATCTCGGCACGCCGGTGGACCGCACGCTCCTCGATCCCGCGCGTCCGACGCCGAACTACGAGATTGCGAACCTCGGCTACACGAGCTGGCTTGCGCTCGTGCTCGCGCTGGTCGCGCTGCCGGCCGCGCTGCGCTCGGGAAAGTCTCTGTCGTTCGCTCTCACGGCGCTCGCGTGGCCGCTGTGGGCCCACGACGCCTTCGGCATCGCGAGCGGAGCCTCCGCAGCGCTCGGTCTGGGCTTCATTCCGAGCTATGTGAGCCAGGGCGCGTGGGCGCTGGCCATTGCGGTTCTCGCCGCGCACGGCGTGCAGCGACTGTCGAGCGAGAGTCCCGCGCGTCTCGCGACGGCGCTCCTGCTGGCTGTGGGCCTGGTGGCCTTGCTCGTCGGATGCCAAGCCGCTCTCGAGCAGCTTGCGACGGCGTTCTCGGGCCCGGACGACCTCGCCGCGCAGGGCCACGCGCTCGATCACATCGCGTGGATCGTCGCGAGCTCGCTAGCGGCCATCGCGCTGATCCTCGTCCTGCTCTTCGCGCCCGGAACGCGTGCGCGGCCTCTCGCCCTGCTCGGTCTTGCGGGCGTGCTGTGCGCACAAACTGTCGAGATTTTCCGTCCGTATCAGCACGTCGCGCCGGAGCGGCTCGTCTACCCGCGCACGGCTGCCGTCGAGACGCTCCAGCGTGAGACTGCGGGCGAGCGCGTGCTGTTCGTCGATCCGCTCGGCATCCCGCCGCACGCGAACCTGATGTACGGGCTCTCGCTGGCAACGTCCTACGACGCACTAGGCATTGCGGAATACAACCGCCTCTACGGTCTGCTCGTCGAGCCGCGCACGGCGTGGCAGGTGGCGACGAAGGCGAGTGCGCATGCATTGGCAGTACTCGGCGTGAAGTACGTCGCGCTGCCCTCGAATGCTGATGGAGAGCCGGGGCCGCGCTGGGAGGGCACGACCGAGGGTCTCGAGAAGGTCGCCAACCTGCCGGGGCTCGCGCT
>CAITGX010000041.1 GCA_903892045.1 uncultured Planctomycetota bacterium
CGAGTCGAACCGCGTCCACTCGACCGGCATCCCGCGCTCGGGCTCGTTCTCGGTGCTCGTCGGCGACAACGTGATCGCGGACTCCGACTCCGACGGCGATCGTGAGGACGAGCTCTTGGCGCGCGCTGGCCTGCCCTTCGATGTGCAGTCTGGCTCGCTCTACGTCAACATCGTCGACCGCACCAGCGGCGCGATGTCGAAGCACCGCATCGACATCGATGCGAGTCGCTCGACCGTCGGCGATCTCGTCGACGCGCTCGGCGCGATCCCCAATCTGTCCGCCAGCGTCGATGCGGGCGGTCGCCTGCAGCTCGTCGCGGACGCCGGCTTCGGCTTCGACTTCAGCCCGCGCCTGGATACGGCGCCGGACACGCTCGGCAGCTTCGGCGGCGGCAAGGCCTCCATCGCGACTTCGCGCGAGCCCTTCGCGCTCGCGGTGGGCAACACGCTCGACTTCGTCGGCGCCAATGGCCCGTTCACGGTCACGCTCTCCGGAGCGGGCTTCGCCAACATCGGCGCCGCGACAGCCGACGAGCTCGCCGCCGCGCTGCGGGCGGATGCGGGCTTCCAGGCTTCGGGTCTCGTCGCGAATGCGCAAGACGGCGCGCTCGTGCTGCAGTCCGCTGGCGCGGGGGCCTCTCAGTCATTCCAGCTCGCCGGCGGAAGCGGTCTCGCCGCGCTCGGCTGGAGCGGCGGCACCACGGTCACTGGCTCGGACCATGACGTCGCGCCGAAGATCAGCGGCAGCTACACCGGCTCGCAGGCCGCGCGCTGGACGTTCCGTCCCAACATGGACGGCACGATCGGGACGACGCAGGGCCTGCGCATCGAGGTGCTCGACGAGAGCGGAGTGCGCGTGGCTGAGCTCGACGTCGGCCCGGGATACACCCCGGGCGACGACCTCGACATCAAGGACGGCGTCAAGGTCGCCTTTGCCTTCGGCGACGTGTCGGCCAGCGGGCGAGACGCGTTCCAGCTCGACGTCGTGGCGGACGCGGACACGTCCGACGTGCTCGTCGCGCTCGGCCTCAACTCCATGTTCACCGGCTCGACGGCGCAGGACATCGCCGTGCGCGACGAGCTGGTGCGCGATCCGGGGCTGTTCGCCGCGTCGCTCACGGGCGCGCCCGGCGATGGCGGCAACGTGCTGCGCTTGCTCGAGATCGAGAGCGAGGGTCTCGAGGGCCTTGGCGCGCAGTCCCTCGACGAGAACCTGTCGGGCATCGTGAGCGGCGTGGCGCTCGAGATCGACGCGGCACAGAGCGCTCGCGAGGCGGAGCAGTTCCTGCTCGACGGTCTCGAGGCTCGCCGTGACCAGGTCTCCGGCGTCAACACCGACGAGGAGCTCGTGCGCATGATCGAGCAGGAGCAGTCCTACAACGCCGCCGCGCAGTACCTGCGCGTCGTGAGTGAGCTCACCACGGAGCTGATGAACATCCTCTAGCGGGACTTCCCATGAGCATCCGACCCACCCAGCAGGCGACCTTCACCCAGATCCAGCGCGGTCTGCTCGCGAACTTCAGCGCGCTCGTGCGCTCGCAGGAGCAGATCTCCTCCGGCAAGCGCATCGTGCGTCCCTCCGACGACCCGGTCGGCGCCTCGCAGGCGCTGGCCTTCCGGCGCCAGATCGCCGCGGCCGAGCGCAGCACCACCGCCGTCGAAGGCGCGCAGGTGATGCTCGACACGGCGTCCAGCCTGCTGCAGGACGCAGGCGGCTTGCTCGCGGAAGCGCGCGCTTCGCTGCTGCAGGGCATGAACGGCACGGCCTCCGCCGACGACCGCAAGCTGCTCGCGGGCTCGATCCGTCTGATCCGCGACCGCCTGCTCGAGATCGGCAACGCGCGCGCCGGCAATCGCTACCTGTTCGCGGGCACGGCCACCGACACGAGCCCGTTCGCGCAGGGCGCAAGTGGCGTGCGCTACCTCGGCAACGAGGAGGCGCAGGAAGTGCTCGTCGGCATCGACTCGCGCCTCGCGACCACCCTGCCCGGCGACGAGATCTTCGCGGCCGAGCAGCGCAGTGGCACGCAGTTCTCCGGCCTGACGGGACTCGCCTCGGGCACGACCGCGGACCAGGGCACCGGTTACGTGCGCGTGCAGGTTCGGCATGACGCCACGACCGCGAGCGGCCTCGCGGGTGGCGTCGCGCTCGGCGCCTCCGCTTCGGACACCATCGTCGGCACCCACGCGCTGGTCGTCGATGGGGCCGCGCGCACCGTGCAGCTCGGCAACGGCGAGCTCGTGGCGCTCCCCACGAGCGGGGGACCGGTCGTCGTGCGCGACGAGCATGGCGCGGAAGCCCACCTCGATTTCACTGGCTGGGACGGCTCGAGCTTCACCGCCAGCCTCGATGGCTCCGCCTCGATCTCGCTCGATGGCTCGAGCTGGACGACTCTCACGCTGTCCGAGTCCGATCTCCAGCTCGCCGATCCCGCGAGCGGCACCGTGCTGCATCTCGACACGCGCTCGCTGCACCGCGCTGGCACGGAGCTCGTCACCTTCGGCGGCACCGTGAACGTGTTCGACGTGCTGCAGGGCATCGTCGCGGACCTCGAGAACGCCGACGGTCTCGACGCGACCTCCCAGCGCGAGCGCCTCGACATGTGGCTCGACGAGCTCGATCGCAATCACGAGAACGTGCTCGTCGCCACGGGCGAGCTCGGCTCGCTGTCGCAGCGCGCGGGCGGGCTCGAGGAAGCCTACGATGCGGAGATGACGCAGGTGCGCGGCCTGCTCTCGGGCGTCGAGGACGTCGACTTCGCGACGGCCGTGATGGAGATGAGCCGGGCCGAGCAGACGCTCCAGCTCGCGCAGGCCACCAGCGCGCGCCTGCTGCAGAACTCGCTCCTGAACTTCCTCCGCTAGCGCCATGGCCCTTCCCCTCCCCGGCATGAACCCGATCCAGCGCGCCGACGCGGCGTCGTCACCGGCGCACGGCTCCGCCCGCGCCACGAGCGGGCCCAACGCGGCCTTCGAGTCGTTGCTCGAGGACCTCGAGTTCCGCACTCGCTCGCTCGAGCGGGCGAGCGATCCGCGGCTCGGCGCCGAGGGACTTCCCGCCGCCGTGGAGGACGCGCGCACTTCGCTCGCACAGGCGCTCGAGCTCAAGGAAGCGCTGCTCGAGGCGTGGCGCGCCGCGCGCATCGGCGGCGATGGAGCGGCCGCATGAGCCTGCTGTCTCGCGAGCAACGTGGTCGAGCGCTCGCCCTCATGGAGCGCGTGATGCGCGAGGGCGCTCCGATCGCGCCGGAATATCCGCTGTGCTTTGACGAGCGCTTCCCGGGCCGCGTCCTCGCGACCGAGGAGGATGGCCGTGTCGTCAGCGCGTGCGCGCTGCTCGTGCGCGACTTCGCCTGCGGCTCGCGCTCCGTGCGGGTCGGCCTGATCGGCTCCGTCTGCACCGCTCCCGAGGCGCGTGGCCGCGGACTCGCCAGCGCGCTGCTGCGCCGCGCGGAGGAGGAGCTCGCGGGCGAAGGCTGCGTGCTCGCGATGCTGTGGGCCGACGACGCACGCTTCTACGAGGAGCGTGGCTGGAGCCCGATCGGTGCCGAGGTCGACTTCGCGCTCGAGCCCGCGCACGAGGCGCGCCTGCCCGGCTCGGCCGGACTGCGCGCGGCCGCTCCGGATGACCGCGGCGCGATTCACCGGCTCTACACGCTGCAGCGCGAGCGCGTCGAACGCTCGCCGCAGGAGACCGCGGCGTTGCTGGCGGCTCCCGGCATGGAAACGCTCGTGCTCCAGCGCGAGCGCGATGTCGTCGCCTATTCGTGCCTCGGGCGCGGCAAGGACTTCGCCCGCACGATCCACGAGTGGTCCGGCTCCGAACGCGACGTCCTCGCGCTCGTGCGCGAGCACATGCGGCGCGCGCGCTCGCGCGGCGAGGGCGGCGCCACGTTCCTCATCACGCCTGCGACGGCTAGCGGCCTTCACGAGCGCCTGCGCGGCCTTGGCGCGAACTGGAGCGAGGGCGTGCTCGCCATGGGCAAGCTGCTCCAGCCTGAAGGTGCCGCCGCACTGCTCGCCGAGCTCGCCGGTCCCGAAGCCTCGATCTCCGTCGACGGCGGCGTGGGCGCGGTCGTGTCCCTGACCGGACCTTCGGGTTCGGTCGAGCTGTCCGCGGAGGAGCTGCTGGGACTGCTGGTCCCGGCGCGCGGGCGGCGCCACGGCATCGATCCTGTCGCCCGTGCAACGGGCCTCGCGCTGAGCGAGCTCCCGCTGCCGCTCTTCGCGTGGGGTCTCGACTCGATTTAGCTAGCCTGCGCGAGCGCGATCGCGCTCCACCGTCCCATGAACAACGCCCCGTCTTCTCACTCTCTCCGCTACGAGACTCCCGAGACCCCGGACGGAGTGGTCCGCAAGGTGCAGGTCGCGCAAGGAGCCCCCGTCACCGTCGAGATCGAGTTCCGGCTCGGGCGCGAGTTCCGCGAGCGCGCGGCCGGTGATCCGCGCCGCGTGGCCTTCGCGGCCCGCAGCCGCATCGCACGGCTCGGCATCGACGTGCAGCCGATCGGGCCGATCACGTTCGAGAACGGACGCGCGATGCTCGCGGCCACGCTCTCGGCCAACGTGCGCGAGTATGGTCTCGATCGCTTCCTCCACACGCTGATCGTGCCCGGCATCAAGCTCGGCCGTCTCGTGCTCGTGCGGGAGGAGAACCAGCTCACCCCGGAGCAGATCTACGAGTCGCTCGAGCGCAACGAGTTCCAGCTGCCCAGCGGCTTCTCGATCGACTCCGAAGGCGCGTTCACGATTCGCACGCACAAGCTGCGCTACGTGCTCTCGCGCGAGCTCACGCAGCAGGACGCGCTCGCCATCCTCACGCAAGACGATGGCAAGAGCATCCTCAACCGCCTGCAGGTGCCCAAGCCGATCGAGAACCTGGTCATTCCCGCCGGCCACGGCGTGATCACGTCGTGCTCGATGTTCCTGCACAAGCACTACGTCGTGATCGATCCCGACGCCGGCGCGCTTGGACGCCACCTCAACGCGATCGTGCTCGATCCCGTGTCGACGCGCGGCACGCGCGTGTTCCTCGAGCTGTCCAACAGCTCGGACCGCCAGATCGTCAACCCGTTCGTCAAGGCGCGCATCTACGCCGCGGACGAGCGCAGCAGCGCGCCGCGCACGTTCGCCGCACCGAAGGTGGAGGAGACGGGCATCGTGCCCGCAGCCGCCGCGACGCCCGCCGAAGAAGCCCTTCCCGGCTACGAGCAGGTCTCCGCGTACTACGCGCAGCACATGCCCAACGCGGGCGAGCGCAGCTACCAGAACCGTCCGCTGGTGGTCGTCGAGAACTTCGCCGCGCTCGTCGCCGGTCGCCTGCCGGAGCTCGTCTCGACGCGCCCGACCTCGAGCGCCCGCAGCCCCGCCAGCCTGCGCACCACGCTCGACTACTCGCACGTCGGCCGCGACTCGGGTCAGTTCGCGACGCGCATGCTCGCGCAGCTGCCCGAAGGCAAGCGCGCCACGCTGCTCGTCGAGTACTTCCCGAACCTCATCGAGCACGTGGCGATCTGCAACGCCGTGCTCACGGGCCGCGTCGGCACGCTCGTCTTCCGGCGCGCGTCCTTCGAGCACGGCCAGTTCCTCTCGGCCAACGACCACGTGCGCCTCGCCGACTACGAGGCGCTCGGAGCGCGCGTCGTGTGGTGCAACGACGACCGTCGCCACCTCGCGCTGCACGCCTTCCGCGGCCTGCGCGGCTACTTCGTCGAGCCCTCCGAGATCCAGCGCTTCAAGAACTCGCTCGTGCTCGCCGTATACGGCTCGGCCGAGAAGTTGCTCGAGAGCGACGAGAAGGGCCTGCGGGAGTTCCTCGCCCAGGTGAAGCAGCTCTTCGGTGGCCAGATCGCGATCCTCACCGGCGGCGGCCCCGGCGCGATGCAGCAGGCCACCGACAGCGCGCTTGAGCAGGGCCTGCTCGTCGGCGCGAACTACATCGAGACCATCGACCAGTCGACCAACAAGGTCGCGCACTTCTATCAGTGCTTCCAGGACCGCAACCGTCACAACCGCCAGCGCTGGTTCGACATCGCCAGCTTCGTGGTGTTCTGCGTCGGCGGCCTCGGCACGCTCGAGGAAGTCGGCCTCACGCTGACCGACATGAAGCTCGGCATGGTCGAACGCGGCCCGGTGGTGTTCTTCGGCAACCACGGCGACGACGTCTACTGGTCGCACATGAAGGCGCAGCTCGAGCGCATGGTCGAGGCCAAGCGCGCGCCCGCGTGGATCAACGAGAATGTGCTCTTCACGGGCGACGCGCGTCGCATCGCCGCGTTCTACAAGAAGGTGCTCGGTCTCGGCTGAGGCGCGCGGGGTGCGCACGGACTAGACTCCTCGCCCCTTGTCCGCCGCTGTCCTCAAGGCCCTCGTCACCGTCGCGATCTGGGGCTCGTCCTTTCTCGCGATCCGTGTCGCGCTCGAGTCGGCGACCCCGCTCGGCGTCGTCTGGGTGCGCAACGC
>CAITGX010000042.1 GCA_903892045.1 uncultured Planctomycetota bacterium
TCGCGTGTCTGCGCATCGCGCGTTGGACCGGCACGAGTTGGATGCAGCTCGGCGCGGGGCTCAACGGACCGTGCGCGGCGCTGTGCGTCTGGCCGAGCCCGAGCGGTGCGCGACTGGTCGCAGCCGGCGAGTTCACGATGTCGGGTGGCCAGTCGCTGCTGCGCGTCGCGCAGTGGGATGGGATGAGCTGGGCGCCGTTGGGAGCGGGCATCGGCACCCCGTGGGTGAGCGAGCGTGTGTCCGCCATCGCCGTGCACGATGATGGCGCCGGCCCAGCGCTCTACGTCGCGGGGCCGTTCGCCGGAGGCGTCGCGCGCTTCGACGGCTCGACGTGGATCACGGTCGGTGGCGGAGTCGCCGGTACCTTGCTGTCGCTCGCTTCCTACGACGACGGGGCGGGCACGCGCCTCTTGCTCGCTGGCGGCAATTTCGGCACGAGCGTGCAGAGCGTGCTGCGCGGCTTTGACGGGACCGCGTGGTTGGAGCAGGGCCTCGCGAGCTACGGTGGCGGCGTCGACCGGATTCTCGTGCGCAGCGAAGCTGCGGGCGTGGCCGCGTATCTCGCCGGTTCGTTCGCCCCGCAGTCGGGAGCGAGCTCGGGCGTGCGAAGCGTCGCGCGCTGGACGCCGGCGGGCGCCACTGCGTTGCCGGAACTGACGGAACGCGTGCGCGCTTTAGAGTTCTTCGATGCGGGGCTCGGCGCCGGCGCGCAGCTCTTCGTCGGCGGCCAGTTCACGCACGTTCCCACCGCGCCCCATCCGGGGCTGCAGCGCGTCGCGCGGCTGGACGGCGGCGCTTGGCAGCCTGTCGAGCCCGCACGGCACGCCTTGTACCGATCGTCCGCTCCGGCGAGTACGAGCGGCCCAGCCCTCCAGGTGTGGACGGATCCAACCACCTCGAAGCGCGATCTGTATGTGGGCGGGTCCTTCGGCGGCGCATCGGACGATCCGCAGGTGCGCAACCTGGCGCGCTGGGACGGGCAGTTGCTCCGCAGCGTGCCGACACCCTTTTCGCAACAGATCACGGCGCTCGGCGAGCGTACCGCACCGAGCGGCGGAGCGAACGAGCTCGTCGCGGGCACGCCGTCGGGTGTTTTCGCCTTCGATGGCAACACGTGGAGACTGCTCGGCAGTCCATCGCCCCTGCAGGCCGAGGTCTTCGTCGAGTTTCGTCCCCCGAGTGCGACTGCGCCGCAGCTCGTGGCGCTCGGCTCGGGCATCCTGCCCGCGGTCCCCGGCGGACAATTCGCCGCGGCCTTCGACGGCACGGCGTGGGCACCGCTCGGCTCGGGATTGAGCGATACGGCCTACGCCGGCGTGGTGTGGGATGCACCCGGGGGCCTCCCCGAAGGCCTCTTCGTGGGGGGGCGCTTCGTGCAGGCTGGCGGGATTCCGGCGCCGGGCATCGCGCACTGGGATGGCGCGAACTGGACGTCCCTCGGAAATCAGGCCTTGTTCTTCAGCGTGCATGAGCTGCGCGTCTGGGATGACGGTGCGGGCGAGCAGCTGTACGCACA
>CAITGX010000043.1 GCA_903892045.1 uncultured Planctomycetota bacterium
CGCTCCTTCGGATCGAGACTCCACAGCTTCACGGGACGATAGCGCTCGCGCACCCACGCGTAGAGACGGCTCCCGTAGTCCTTGCCGAAGAAGGGCACCCCGTACTCGCTGGTCTCGCGGTGGACGAGCACGATCGCGTCCGGCGGCGAGGCCTTGAGGGCGTCGAGCATCGGCTCCTCGCCGAACATCGCTACTTCGGGCGGCATGTAGTTGAAGTACGAGGTCGGGGTGCGCCGCCGGGCGCCGTAGTTGATCAGCGCACCCTCCGGCAGGACCAGCAGCGAGCCCGTCTCGGGGCAACGCTCGGCGGCGAGGTCGATCGCCTCCTGCAGGAACGTCGCGCGCGGGCTAGTCAGCATGCGATCGTCGCCGCGCAGCAGCTCGACCGTGTTGTTGCGCCGTGCGACGGCCATCGGGAAGAGGTGACCGAGGACGAGCGCGACCACGAGCGGCAGGGCGGCCGCGCGCAGGGCCGGTCGCGCCTCGGGGAAGCGCGCGGGAAGCCAGCCGACGAGGGCGACGACCAGCAGGACGAGTGCGGGCGCGGCGAGCGCGAAGCCGTAGAACTCGACCCGGGCGTTGAAGGCCATGCGCAGCAGGAGCAGCAGGGCGAAGCCGCACCACGCGGTGCGCAGTGCGGACTCGGGCGAGCTTGCGCGCGCCCGCCACGTCGCGCCGAGCGCGCCGAGTGCGATGAACGAGAGCGGATAGAGCGCATCGTTCCACGGCAGGGCTGCGAACAGGGCTCCGACGATCGCGACGGCGACACTCGCCCCGAGGACGGCTCCCTTGCGCACGGCCAGCCAGCTCACGAGCGCGACCAGCGCGCAGCCGCCCGCGCCCCACAGCGCGATCCGACCGAGGTGGAAGCCAAAGGGCTCGAGCCCCATGGAGTAGCGATACAGCGGGAAGTCCGACGTGCGCGAGTCGAACGCGTGCGTCCACGCGCCGAGCACGCCCTGCAGCGCGCCGCGCGCGGGGAGCTCGATGCACAGAAGTCCCCATGCGAGCGCGATGGGCACGAGTGCCGCGCCAAGCGCGCAGGCAAGATGCTGGAAGCGAACGCGCCCCTCGGCGCGCCACGAGAGCAAGCCGAGGAGCAGCGCGCCGCCGACCGCGACAGTGAACTCGAGCTTGGTGAGGAACACGAGCCCGTAGCACGCTCCGAGCAGCGCCGCGCGCGAGCGCGAGGGGGCCGCGATCCAGCGCACGAGCAACGCGAGCGTCGCGAGCGAGAGCAGGAAGCCGAGCGGCATTTCCTGGGAGTACGGCCAGATGAAGTTGTAGTTCCCGCCGCCCTTGTGGAGACCGAACGCGCACAGGACCGTGAACACGATGCACGCGCAGGTCGCGGCGAACGCATCCGACATGCGACGCGCCAGCAGCCACAGGATCGAGAGCGTCGCGGCGAGCAGCACGAAGTTGACGGCCGCGATCGTCGTCAGGCTCGTGCCGAAGGCCTTCATCGCTGTGCCGTGCAGGTAGGGCGCGAGCGGACCCGTGAAGTAGGCCAGATCGCGATACAGCACGTCGCCCTGCGAGATGCGCCACGCGACGTAGGCTTCGCCGCCGAAGTCGACGATCGGGTCGGCCCACTGACGCCACGTCCACGCCGCCATCGCGAGCGCGACGAGCGCGACCGCGAGCGGCCCGAGCCATGCGCGCTGCAACGCGGAGGATTCGGACTTCATCGACGTCGAGAGCCTAGCTTCGACGGAGCTTGGGAGCGGTGACGAACTTGTGTCTCCGTGAGACACGAGCCGCCTCGCGGCCCGGCGACGTGGTCGCGTCGGCTCGCGCGGCTCGCCCACGCTCCGTCCGCCGTGCCGGCAGCGTCGCTCAAGATCCACGGACCCTTCCCGGCGCATCCACCGCAGCGGGCATCGGCCGGCGCCTCCGTCGAAGTGCCGAGCCAACGGGAGCGTGGAGCTGCGCGGTCTGGGGCCGGCGGCGCGCAGGCAGCCAGCGGCGGACGCGCGCACTCCGCGCGACACGCGAACTCGAAACTCTGGACGCGCTCAGCGCGAGGCGAGGCGCTCGATCAGGGCGCGGTGCTGCGGCCAGCGTGCGCCGAGAGCGGCAGTGTCGGCGAGTTCCCAGTGGGTGAACTCGAAGGGCGGCGCGCAGACGTTGGCGCCAGTGGCGAAGGACTCGCCGGGGGCGAGCTCGGCGGCTTGCCACGTGTCGCGCGGGATCGAGACCACGGCCTGCTCGCCGACGCTCGCATCGAGGCCGAGCACAGTCGCCGAATGTGCGCCCTGCGCGTCGAGCTGGTGCAGGATCACGCGGCCGCGCTGGGCGATCCACAGCTCGTCCCCATTGCGCACGCGGTGGAACGCGGCGTGGCGGCCGGGAGTGAAGAGCCACAGGCCCAGCGTGCGAGCCTCGTCGCGGTGCGTCTCGCAGAAGCGCGGGCCCTCGGGGTGCTCGTACCAAGGCCGCGACGCGAGCAGTGTCTCGAGCTCGCGGGCCTCGCGCGCAGCGTCGGCCAAGAGCTCGCGCGGCAGCTCGTGTCCAGCGGCCGACTCCGGCATCGGCAGCGTGCGTCGCACGGCGGCGAGCGGCAGCGGTCCGTAGACGTGGGGGAAGCCCTCGGCCACTCCCGGCGGGCTCTCGACGACGACGCGTCCGAGCGCGCGCTGCTCGAGCTCGAGCACGATGAGCTCGCCAGCTCCGCGGAAGTAGCGCTCGAGCACGCCCGCGAGCTGGTGACGGAAGCAGCAGTGGACGAAGCCCTCGCTGGCGAGGGACGGTGCGTTCCAAGCTCCCTCGGTGCGCGCCCGCGCGAGCTCTCCCGGCGTCAAAACATGGAAGATGAATTCCGGCATTCTCGTTCTTGCTTCAACGCCCAAGCAGCGCCTGCGCCGCGCGGCGACCCGAGACGAGCGCGCCGTGGATCGAGGCTGTGTCGCGGTGGTCGCCGGCCACGAACAGGCCGTTGTCGAGCTTGACCGGGCGCTCGACGGGCTCGAGCGCGGGCGGAGTCTGGTCGGGCTGCGCCCACGGGATGCGATAGGTGCGCAGGTGCCGCCACGCTTCGACCGTCGGGCCGTCGTACCAGCCGGCGAGCTCGTAGCGCACGCGCCGCTCGAGCGCAGCGTCATCCTCCGCCGGGACGCCGAGCAGCGTGACGCCGACGAGCGAGCGCCCCGCGGGCGCGTATCCCGGAGCGACGTCGCTCGGCACGCACAGCGAGTTGATGCAGCCGCCATCGGCATTCAGCACGAGCTTGGCCCCGCCGACGGGCGAGTGCGGCGCGTCGAAGTAGAGCGTGGTGCAGCCGCGGGCGCGCGGTGCCGGGAAGCTCCCGAGCAGGCGCGCGGCCACGTCGCCTTCGGTGGCGACGACGACGGCGCTGGCCGCGATGCGGCGACCATCGGCGAGCGTCACGGCGTTGCGCGAGACGGCGCGCACCTCGTGCCCCGTGCGCAGCACGCCCGCGGGCAGGCGCGCCGCGAGCTGGTCGGAGAGCGCGCCCATGCCGCCGGCGGGGAGGCTCGTCGAGCCCTGCGCCATCATGCGGAACACGAACTCGAGCATGCGACTCGACGTGTCGAGATCGCGCCCGAGGAAGATGCCGCCGAGGAACGGCTCGAAGAAGCGCTTCACCATCGTGTCGGAGAAGCCGAGCGAGCGCAGCGCCGCGCGCGTGGTCGTCTCGGGCCGCGCGAAGAGCTCCTCGAGCGTTCCTTCGCCGGCGCGCCGCCGCAACTCGAGCACGAGCGCCTTGTCGAACAAGGAGCCGATCGGGCTCTGGAAGCCCGCGAGAGCCTCGCGCGTGGCGCGATAGGGGTCGGCGACGAGGTGGAACTCGCCGTGAAAGCGCACCAGCGAGCCAGGGAAGAACGCGTGCAGCGCCAGCGCGTCGTAGTCGAGCTGCGCGCGCGCTTCGGGGTACGCCTCGAGCAGCACCTGGAAGCCGCGGTCGAGACGGAAGCCGTCGAGCTCGTCCGTGCGCACGCGCCCACCGGCGCGGTCCGAACGCTCGAGCAACATCACCGCGCGGCCCGCCTGCACGAGCTCGCGCGCACACGCGAGCCCCGCGAGGCCCGCACCGACGATCACGACCGGTTCGCTCATCGCGCGCAGTGTACGAAACGCCGCCGTTGCGCGACTCGCGCGCGTGACGCAGGATCACGCGCCATGAAGCTCCAGTTCGTCGCCCTCGCCCTCGTGGCCCTCGCCGCCTGCACGTCGTCGCCTCCGCCCGCGCCCCCGCAGAGCGTCAAGCCCGGCATCAACAAGGACTTCCTCGACCCCGCGCTCGATCCCCAGAAGTTCGTCGAGCGCTTCGAGACCGAGAGCCGCGAGATCTTCACCGAGCGCGCCGCGATCGCGAGCATGGTCGGCCTCCAGCCGGGTCAGAGCATGGCGGACATCGGCGCCGGAACGGGCCTCTTCACGCTGCCGTTCGCGGAAGCGGTCGGGCCCAAGGGGCGTGTGTACGCGGTCGACATCGCGCCGGCCTTCGTCGAGCGCATCGAACAGCTCGCGGCCGAGCGCGGGGTGCGCAACGTCGAGGGCGTCGTGTGCGCGGAAGACGACGCGCGCCTGCCGAAGGACTCGATCGACGTCGCGTTCGTGTGCGACACCTACCACCACTTCGAGTATCCCGCGCAGACGCTGGCGTCGATCCACCGCGCGCTGCGCAAGGGTGGCGAGCTCGTCGTAGTCGAGTTCCACCGCATCGAGGGCGTGTCGCGCGAGTGGTGCATGAGCCACGTGCGCGCCGGGCAGGAGGTCTTCGTGAGCGAGATCCTCGCCGCGGGCTTCGAGCAGCTCGCGCAGGACCAGCTGCCCGGCCTGAAGGAAAACTACGTCGTGCGCTTCCGCAAGCGCTGAGCGATCCGCTCAGCGGCCGAGGCGAAAGCTGGCCTGCTCGACGAGCGCGCGCGCGATCTGCGCGACGTTGTAGCCGGCCTCGACGCGCACGAGCGGCTTGGAGTGCTTGTCGCACAGCTCGGCGGCCTGGCCGAAAGCATGTCGGCTCCAGCGGATCAGCAGCACGACGGCGGCGACGTCCGCGCGCGCGATCAGCGGCTCGAAGGAATGCACGTCGGGCGCATCTTCCTTCGTTGCGGGCCACAAGGCCTCGGAGAGTTCGAGCAGCTCCTGGAGCTTGCGCTGGTGCTCGTGGCGGCGATCTCCGCCCAGCACGAGCAGCGCGCGACCGCGCACGAGGGCGGCGGCGCGCTCCTCGATCGACGGCTCGACGCGTACCGCAGGCGCCGGACGCCGCGTGGACTCGCCGAGCTCCTTGACCAGCCTGCCATAGTCGCTCGGCAGGCACCACGAGCGCAGGGACGGTGCCGCGAGCTGGAGCAGGCGCGCGACCTCGCGCGTGTCCGCGTCGGGCGCTTGCAACAGCAACGAATCGAGCGACGCGACGATCTTGTCCCAGTCGTCCTCCTCGGCGCTGCCGGAAATCGCGCGCTCGAGGTGGAACTTGAGCCGATTGAGGAGCTTGCGATCCATGGGGGGCACGGAGGCACCAGCCTATCCCGATCCGACGAGCTTCGCAGTTCCTCGGGGGACGAGCGCGCAGCCTGCGCGCGCTGGAGCCGAACCGCGCGACTGGGCGCTGCGCGGAATCGGCCACGCCCGGGTGCTAGTCTCCGTGGGTCACGTCATGGGCAGGTCCACGCAATCCGCAGCGAGCGCGCCCGCGACACCGGTCGCGTGGCACGCACTCGACGCAGGGCGCGTGGCGGTCGAGCTCGGCACGGATGGTTCGCGGGGACTCCCTCGCGCGGAGGCCGCTGCGCGACGGCTCCGCTACGGACCCAACGAGCTGCCGCACACGAAGCCGCCCGGATTTGGTTCCCGGCTGCTGCGGCAAGTGAAGAGTCCGCTGGTCTTGTTGCTGGCCGCGGCGAGCGCGCTCGCGTTCGCGCTCGGGGAGCACGTCGACGCCTGCGTCATCGTCGGCGTGATCGCGATCGACGCGTTTCTTGGGGCGTTGCACGAGGGGCGCGCGGAG
>CAITGX010000044.1 GCA_903892045.1 uncultured Planctomycetota bacterium
GTGCGCCTCTTGGCCGAGCAGGAGCCCGAGGCCGAGATCGTGATCAGCGCGACCACCGAGACCGGCCTCGAGGTCGCGCGTCAGGTGTTCCCGGGGCTTGCGATCGTGCGCTTCCCGGTCGATCTCTCGTGGTGTGTCGAGCGTTTCCTCGCGCGCGTGCAGCCCGACCTCGTGGTGCTCGTCGAGCTCGAGATCTGGCCCAACTTCCTGCGCCTGTGCAACCGCCGTGGCGTGCCGGTCGCGGTGGTCAACGGCCGCATCACCGAGCGCAGCTTTCGCCGCTACCACCGCTTCCGCAGCACCCTGCCGCAGTTCAACCGCATCTCGCTCTTCTGCGTGCAGCTCGAGGAGTACGCGCAGCGCTTCCGCGGGCTCGGCGGCGAGCCCGCGCGCGTGGTCGTGACGGGCAACATGACGGCCGATGGCCTGTTCCGCGAGGCGACGCCGGAGCGCACGCGCAAGGTCGAGGAGCTGCGTGGCCTGCTCGGCGTGCGCACGGACCAGCTCACGATCGTGGCCGGCAGCACCCACGCGCCCGAGGAGGGCTGGTTCGTCGAGGCGTGCCTGCGCGCGGTGCCCTCGGCCCGACTGGTCGTCGTGCCACGGCATCCCGTGCGCGCCGGCGACGTGCGGCGCGACATCGCAGCCCTGGGCGTCGATCCCCAGCTGCTCACGGAGCTGCGCCGCGGCGAGCGCGTCGCGCCGGAGCGGCCGCTCGTGGTGGACACGATCGGGGAACTCGAGGCCATCTACGCGCTGGCGGACGTGGTGTTCGTCGGCGGGAGCCTGATCGAGCATGGGGGACAGAACATGCTCGAGCCCGCGGCCCAGGGCTGCGCGGTCGTGTGGGGACCCCACGTGCAGAACTTCCGGCAGGAGGCGGCGCTGCTCGAGAGCGCAGGGGCCTGTCGCCGGGTCGCCGATCGCGCCGAGCTGGCGCAGGTGCTGGCGGAGCTCTCCGGCAACGCGGACGAGCGCGGACGCATGGCCGTGGCGGCCAAGCAGGCAGTCGCCCTGCAGAAGGGCGCGACGAAGCTCACGCTCGAGGCGCTCCGGAGCCGATGCCTGCGGGCGGCTTCGAGCGCGGGCTCATGACAGTGCCCTCACCTTGGTTGCCCTTCTGGGTGGGGGTAGACTCTTCCACCTCCGCACGGCCCGGGACTGGGGAAGCGGACGCGTTGCATCCGATCATCCGCATCCGTCGATAGGACCTCCCAGCCCCGTCCTGTGGGCCACCTCTGGACCCCTCACCCCTGCACACGATGGCACGCCAACTCTTCACGTCCGAGTCCGTCTCGATGGGGCACCCTGACAAGGTCGCCGACCAGATCTCCGACGCGGTGCTCGACGCCTACCTCTCCCTCGACCCCAACGCCCGCGTGGCGTGCGAGGTGCTCACGACCACCGGCCTCGTCGTCGTCGCCGGCGAGATCACCACGAAGAAGCCGGGCGTTCCGGCGGTGGACTACCAGGGCATCGCGCGCGGCGTGCTGCGCCGCATCGGCTACACCGACGAGTCGGCCGGCATCAGCGCGGATTCTTGCTGCGTGATGACCGTGGTCGGCAAGCAGTCCGACGACATCTCGCTCGGCGTGACCGCCGAGACGGCGATGGAGAAGGAGCAGGGCGCCGGCGATCAGGGCCTGATGTTCGGCTACGCCTGCGACGAGACGCCGGAGCTGATGCCGTTCCCGATCTACTACTCGCACCGCCTCGTCGAGAAGCTCGCCGAGCTGCGCTTCAACAAGTCGATCCCGTGGCTGCGCCCGGACTCGAAGAGCCAGGTGACCGTCGAGTACGAGAACGACAGGCCCGTGCGCGTGCACACGGTGCTGATCTCGACCCAGCACTCGCCGGAGGTCTCCTACGAGGAGATCAAGAAGACGGTCATCGAGAAGGTCATCAAGGCCGTGATCCCGGCCCAGTACCTCGACGAGAAGACCATCTACCACGTCAACCCGACCGGGCGCTTCGTGATCGGCGGCCCCCACGGCGACACGGGCCTCACGGGCCGCAAGATCATCGTCGACACCTACGGTGGCATGGGCCGGCACGGCGGCGGCGCGTTCTCGGGCAAGGATCCGAGCAAGGTCGACCGCTCCGCCGCCTACGCGGCGCGCTGGGTGGCGAAGACGATCGTGGCCGCGGGTCTCGCCCGGCGCTGCGAGGTGCAGGTGAGCTATGCCATCGGCATCGCCAAGCCGCTCTCGATCCGCGTCGACACCTTCGGCACGGGCAAGGTGGGCGAGGACAAGCTCACCGACGCCGTCTCGAAGGTCTTCGACCTGCGCCCGGCCGCGATCATCAAGGACCTCGACCTCAAGCGTCCGATCTACGAGAAGACCGCCTACCACGGTCACTTCGGTCGCCCGGACTTCCCGTGGGAGCAGACGTCCCGCAAGGACGCCCTGTGCGCGGCGCTCGGCGTTCCGGCCAAGGCCTGAGAGCTTGGGCCTGAGAGCCTCGGCCTGAGTGCTTCCACAGCGCACCGAGGCACCGCACAGCGGACCTCCGCGGCCCAGACGGGCGGCGGGGGTCCGCTGGCCTTGAGGGAGGCATCGAACGAGCCCGCGCCGGTGCGGCCTGTGCGAAAGAGCACGCCTGCCCCGTGACTCCGGCCGCGCGCAGGGGTACAAACGCGCACAGGACCGGTTCGCTCGGACGCGCGCGTCGCGTCGCAGCGGGCCCAACGGACACCTCGCCCATGCGCATCGCCCTCCAGACTGCACGCCGCGCCGCGCGCGCCGGCTTCACGCTCATCGAACTGCTCGCGGTGATCATGATCATCGGGA
>CAITGX010000045.1 GCA_903892045.1 uncultured Planctomycetota bacterium
AGTAGACGAACTCGAGCAGGGCGCGATCGCGGCGGCCGAGCGGAGTCGAGAGGTCGCAGCTCTCGAGCAGGCGGTCGAGCTCGCTGGTGTCGACGGCTCCCGGCAGCGTGCGGGAGACCTTGCCCGAGCGCAGCGCCTTGCCCGGGTGTTGCTCGATGAACCCGCGCTCGAGCAGGTGCTGGAACAGCGAGCGCACGGCGGAGAGCTTGCGGCGTGCGGACGTGCGTGCGAGGCCGCGATCGTCGAGCGCGAACAGGAAGCCGCGCAGCGTGCGCGCGGTGACGAGCGCGGGGTCGGTGATCTCCAGCGCGGCGGCGTGGGCGACGAACTCCTCGAGATCCTTGGCGTAGGCGCGCAAGGTGTGTTCGGAGGCGCCGCGTGCGGCGGCGAGCTCCGCGAGGTAGGCCGCGCAGTGCTCGGCGAGCGTGCGCGGGAGGGACTGGCCCGAAGGCCGCGTGGGAGGCGCGCCCGCGGCGGGCCTCTGCGAGTTCTCCTGCGGCTCTCGAGAGCGGCCGCGCGGCTGCGACGGAGTTCTCGGAGTGCGCTTCACGCTCGCGTGGCAGGCTCTTCGACGAGCAGCTCCTCGGGGATCCGCGTGCGGCCCGCGAAGCCGGCCTCGTGGGCGTGGTACCACTCGACGCGCGGCTCGTCGCTGCGCCAGCACAGGAGCACGGGCCGCTCGCCGATCGCGCCGGGGAAGTCGACGAGGCCCTTGTCGAAGGCGAAGTCCTTGTAGTCGCAGCCGATGTGGCGCAGCTCGTCGATCAGCTCCTCGATCTCGCCACCGAGCGTCTCGAGCCGCGCGCGGGCGTCGGGATCGGCGTGGCGCGGTGCGAGGCGGCGCAGCTCGCGGCCGCGCAGCAGGATGTCGTCGACGATGCGACGCACGAGCGGCAGCGTGCGGTTGGCCTGAGCCGGGGTGAACAACTTGCGCGTCATCACGGCCATTCTGGCGCGCGAGCGCGCGTCTTGCACGGCCTCGCGCCGCGATCGCGCGCTGTTTCGGCGGCTATTTCGCGGGCGGGGTGCGGCCGGCGGGCGCGCGCTTCTGCGGCTCCCGTGCCGACTCGGCCGGTTCCGGGGCGGGCAGCTTGCGCAGCGAAGCCGCGAGCGCCTCGAAGCCGGCGAGCAGCGCCTCGCGCGAGGCCGGGTTGATGCCGGCGGTGAAGCCCTTCTCGCGCGCGTCCTGAAGCGTCGTCTGGAACGCGACGGCGGCGGTGCCCTGGGAGCGAGCCCACGCGACGAGGGCCTCGGTGCGTGCGCGCTCCTCGGCGAGCGAGCGGCCGAGCTCCGTGCCGGCGGCGCCTTGCTCCAGGCTCGCGACCTTGGCCTTGAGCTCGCCGAGCTCCTTCTCGAGGGCCGCGAGGCGCTCGAGCGGTGCTTCCTGCGCCGGGCTGGCGGCGAAGGCGAGCGACGCGACGGCGGAGGCGACGAGGGCGAGCGGGAGGATCGACTTCATGGTGCTCGCTGTATCGGCGCATCCGAGCGCACGGCGTGCGTGCGGGGAGCGCATCTCCCGCGGCAGGGAAAAAACGTCCGAGCGCAGGCTCGGCACCGGGGCCGCTGCCAAGGGTCGGGCGCTCCGCGGCGCTGCGTCGCGCGAGCGCGAACGGCGCGCACGCTCCCGGCGCGCGCGGGGCTAGACTGCGCCCACCATGGCCAACGCAGACCAGCGCGATCCCGGCGGCCGCTCGCCGCTCCTGTTCATCTTCCTGACGGTCTTCATCGACCTGCTCGGGTTCGGGATCGTGATCCCGCTGCTGCCGATCTACTCGACGGCCTACGACGCGAGCGAGACCGAGCTCGGGCTCTTGTTCGCCTGCTTCTCGGGCATGCAGTTCCTGTTCGCACCGATGTGGGGGCGGCTCTCCGACCGCGTCGGGCGCAAGCCGGTGCTCGTGGGTGGCCTCGTCGGCACGGCGCTGGCGTACCTCGCGTTCGGCTTCAGCGATGAGGTCGCGCGCTTCCTGTTCGGGCCCGAGGCGGCGCCTCGGCAGATCCTGTACGTGCTGTTCGCCTCGCGCATGCTGGCGGGCTTCTTCGGCGCGAACATCTCGACCGCCAACGCCTACATCGCGGACGTGACCACGCCGGAGAACCGCACCAAGGGACTCGGCCTGATCGGCGCGGCCTTCGGTCTCGGCTTCACGCTCGGGCCGGCGCTCGGCGGCGAGCTGGCGCGCTATTCGATCCACGCCCCTGGCATCGCGGCCGCTGTCCTGTCGCTGGCGGCGGCGCTGTTCGGCTGGCTCAAGCTGCCGGAGCCCGCACGGCGCGGCGGCTCGCGCGCCTACGGCGGCGAGCAGCTGCGGCGCGCACTCTCGGACACGCGCATCGGCGGCGTGCTGCTGCTCTCGTTCCTGTTCGTGACGGCCTTCGCCGGCTTCGAGAGCATGTTCATCCTGTTCGGCCTCGCGAACTTCCCGTCGTACTTCGGCATGGACACGGCGATCGAGCAGGCGACCATGGCGCAGAAGATGGCGGCGGCTCCGTACGCGGGCCGCTACCTGTTCGTGGTCGGCATCATCTCGGCCATCATCCAAGGCGGCCTCATTCGCCGCATCGCACCGCGCTTCGGCGAGACTCGGCTCGTGATCATCGGGCCCGCGCTGCTCGGGCTCGGGCTGGCGATCGTCGGGCTCGCGCCGAGCTTCGCGTGGGTGATCGTGGGCTGCGTCGTGATGCCGTTCGGCTTCGGCCTCTCGAATCCCTCGGTGGGCTCGCTGCTCTCGCGCGCCACCCCCGTTGAGGAGCAGGGCGCGTTCCTCGGCATGCAGCAGTCCGTGGCGAGCCTCGCGCGCATGGTGGGCCCGATGCTCGCCGGGCTCGTGTTCAGCCTGCAGGGCTCGCGCGCGCCGTTCCTCGTCTCGGCGCTCGTGCTGGTGCTCGGGGCGCTGCTCGGGCTGTGGTACCACCGCCAGCATGCGGCCAGCTTCGTGGTGCGCGCGCGGGCCTGAGGTGTCGACGCCGTGACCTATCGCCTGCGAGCGGTGGTCGAGGAGCTCGGCGACGTCGAGCTCTGCGCGGCGCTCGTGCGCCTGCGCGGCCGCGGGCCGCGCGTGCTGCTCGAGAGCGCTCGCGGCTACCCGAGTCGCTTCGGCGTGCTCGGCTTCGATCCGTTGCCGCCCCAGCCGCGCGCGAGCGTGAGCGCGCCGCGCGAGCTGCTCGCGCAGCTCGAGCCCGCGGGCGGAGACGAGATTCCCGGCATGTTTTCGGGCGGCTTTCTCGGCGCCTTCGCCTACGACCTCGGAGTCGCAGGCGAGCGGCCGTTGCGCTGCCCGCCCGAACCGTGGGGATTTCCGCCCGTCGCGGGCGGACTGTACGTGGACTTCCTCGTGCGCGACGAGCGCGAGCGCACGACGTGGCTGGTGCTCGGCGAGGATCCGGGCGACGGCCGTGCTGCCGTGGCCCAGCGTGCGCGCGAGGTACGGGCTGCGCTCGCGACGGAGCCCGCCGCGGAGGAACTCGCGTGCGGAGCCATTCAGCGCGCGGTCTCGTCCGCCGAGCACATGGCGCGCGTCGAGCGCTGCCGTCGCTTCATCGCGGCCGGAGACATCTACCAGGCGAACCTGGCGCACCGCATGACGACTCCCGTGCGCGGCGCGCCGGAGCGCTGGTTCGCGCGTCTGCGCGAGCGGAATCCGGCGCCGTACATGGGCTACGCGGAGTTCGAGGGCGGCGCGCTGCTCTCGGCCTCACCGGAGCTGCTGCTCGAGTTCGACGGTGCGCGCGCGCGCACCCGGCCGATCAAGGGCACGATCGCGCGCTCGCCGGAGCCCGCCCTGGACGCGCGCGCTCGCGAGCAGCTGCTCGCGAGCGAGAAGGACCGCGCGGAGCTGGCGATGATCGTGGACCTCGAGCGCCATGACCTCGGTCGCGTGGCGCGACCCGGCGGCGTGTGGGTCGAGGGCTTTCCGCACCTCGAGAGCTACGCCCGGGTGCACCACCTGATGGCCGACGTGGTGGCGGACGTGTCCTCTGGAGTGGACGCGAGTGCCGTGCTGGCGGCGCTCTTTCCCGGCGGCTCGATCACCGGTGCGCCGAAGTTGCGCGCCATGGAGGTGATCGCCGAGCTCGAGGGCGAAGGACGCAGCTTTTACTGTGGCTCGCTGGGCTTCGTGGACCTCCGGGGACACGCGGCCTTCAACATCCTGATCCGCACGCTCCTGTGGCGCGCCGGAGGCGTTTCCGGCCCTTGGACGGGCGAGCTGGCCTTCCGGGTCGGGGGCGGCATCACCTGGCAGTCCGACCCCGCGGCCGAGGACGCCGAGACCCTGGCCAAGGCGGCCGGGATCCTTGACGCCCTGTCTGGCACGGGAGTTGTCGCCTCGCCTCGCGTGCCCCGCTAGCCTTGGGGCCATTCCAGCACCTCCCGGAGGTCCATCCCATGCACGCAGCGCTGCTCTTCGCTCTCGCCCTCTCGCCGGTCGCCCCGCGCGTCGTCGCGCCCGAGGCCGCGTTCCAGAACCCTGCTCCCACCCCGGCGGACGGTCGCCCCGAGGTCAAGACGCTCTGCGAGCAGCTCGGCGGGCACGCGGGCAAGCGCGGCAAGGAAGACAGCGAGGCGATCTCGGTGATCGACAAGCTCGTGCAGGAGTTCGCGAACTCCGGGCCGAAGGACCGCGCGGCGATCGTGAAGCAGCTCGACAAGTGCTTCACCGAAAAGCGCCAGGAGGACAAGGACGGGCTGCGCGAGAACAAGCTGTTCCTCGCTGCGGCGACGGCGCTCGGCGAGATGAAGCCCGAGTGCGTTCCGGTGTACCTCAAGTGGATCGGGGAGAAGTCGCACCGCAAGGACATCGCCCTGCAGCGCCTCCTGATCCTGAAGCTCGGCAAGACCAAGGACGAGGCGGGTCGCAAACCGCTCATCAACCTGCTGAACGATGAGAACGCCAAGATCCAGGCCGCGGCGGCCGAGGCGCTCGGCGAGTTCGGCGAGGCGTCGCTGGAGGTTCGCAAGGCGACCTTCGAGGCGCTGCTCAAGCTCTTGATGTCGACGAAGGGACAGGTCGATTCCAACGTCAACGACCTGATCGCGCGCGAGCGCTACGACACCATCGCGGCGCCGACCGCGACCGCGCTGGGCCGGCTCTCGGGCCAGAGGGACCTGAGCCCCGAGGAGTACCAGCACTGGTGGAACAAGAACAAGAAGGAAGAGTGGCCCAAGCCGTGAGGGCGCCGCTGGCGCAGCGCCTCCTGCCGCTCGTGCTCTTCGTCGCCCTCGCCACGTTGCTCGCGGCGGGGTGGCTGGAGCTGCGTTCGCGCGCGTTGCCGCGTCACTCGAGTCCGGAGATCGCCGACAGGGCGCAGCCGATCGAAGCGTGGGTGGCCGAGGCGGGTGACGCGAGCGTGCGCTTGTCGCGGCTCTATCCCGACGACGGTCGGCAGCGCTTCGAGTCCGAGGCGCTCCGGGAACGCTGGCAACTCGCGGAAGGCGAGCTGTTCTTGCTCTCTCGCCGCCCGGCCGGGGCGGGCAAGGCCGAAGTGCGCGACGAGCATGGCCTTGCGCTGGCGAGCTTGCCGCCGGGCGATGGTGGGCCGGTGGGGGCCCTGCTCTCCACGCCGCGGGGCGTGCGACGAGGCGAGAGCCAGGAGTGGATCCTCTGGGGCCGTCCGCCCCACGGAAAGCCCGAGCTCTGGATCGACGGGCAGAGCACCGCGGGACTCGCGCCGACGCGCTTGCCGCGCGCCGACCTGCGCGGGCCCGTCGCGGAGCTCGTGCGCGAACGCACGCCGGGGAAGAACTCGGAGGGCCGGACGTCGGAGGGGCGCGATGGGAAGCCTGCCGAAGCTGGCCGTTGAGCGCGCAGGCCTCGCGGCCCTCGCGTGGCTCTGCGTGGCCTGCGGTGACGAGCGCGAGGAGCTCGCGCGCCTGTCGCACCTGAACTCCCAGACGAGCGAGAGCGCGCGCGCCGCGCTCGAGCGCTCGAACGAGCTGCAGGCGGAGCTCGCGAACGCCACGGAGCGAGTCTCCGCGCTAGAGGCCGAGCTCGCGCGCGTGCGCTCGGTGCGCAGCTGCGAGCAGCACGGTGAGGAGATCCTGCGCCTGCGTGCGGAGATCGCTGCCGCCGACGATCGGCGCATCGCGCGCGAGCGCGAGTGGCTGCGCTTCCTGCGCAACCTCGACGAGCTGCGCATCCCGAAGCTCGCGCCGGAGAAGGCCTTCGTGCCTGACTTGCCGGTGGAGGAGCTCGCCCCCGCGGTCGAATCGGCGGCGGAGCCCATGACGGTCGATCCGACGCGCGTCGAACGCGAGGCCGCGATCGCCCGTGCCCTGCGCGCACTCGTCTCGGTCGAGGGCCTGACGTCGCTCGACCTGCTCGAGGTCGGTCACCTCGGCGAGGGCTGGATCGGGCCGGTGCTCTTCCGCGTGCTCGATGGCCGTGGGCGGCTCGCGGGAAGCCTGTACGCGGAGCGCCTGCGACTCGAGGGCAGCCGCGCTGCACGGACGCTGACGCTGGTGTTCGAGTCGGGCTACGAGATGCGCGGCGGCGAGCGCGTGGCCTTTGCGCCGGGCAACGCGAGCGACGGGACTCCGCTCGAGGGCGGCGTGCGGCGCCTGCAGGTGCTCGACTGCGATCCGACGCGCTGGGCGGAGCCGCTCGGCGAGCTGTTCGGTCGCGGCGAGCCGCTGCCGATCGTCGACGACGGACGCTGGAGCCTCGTGTACGTGAAGGGCGCGCTCAACCGGTTGCTCAAGCAGGACGCGAGCGAGGGCTACTGGCGCGTGAAGAGCGTGAACGGAGTGCTCGACGGCGCGCTGCGCGAGGTGCACCTCGAGCGCATGAATCGCGACGGCGCGCTCGAGAGCCGCGTGTTCGCCGATGTCCTGCGCATCGTGCGGCAGGAGCGCGGCTTCCTGCTCGAGCTCGCGAACGGCGCGCAGCTGCGCGGCGAGGAGAAGACTCCGTTCCTCGACGACCGTTTCCGCATCTTCCTGCCCCGTGCGGTGCACGCGGAGTGGGAGGCGGCGGTGCTGCCGGGGCTGGCCGAGCCGGACGAAGCGGCCGCGCCTCCGCGCTCGGGTTGACGCTCGGGGCGTGGCCCGCGATAACGCTCTCCGTGAGCGAGTTCTTCGATCCGCCGGCGCGCGGCAGCGCCGCACCGAGCCCGTGGACTGTCGCGCAGCTGACGCAGCGCATCCGCGGGGCGCTCGAGGGGCTCGGGCGCATCTCGGTCGAGGGCGAGGTCTCGAGCTGCAAGCCCGCGGCCTCGGGGCACATCTACTTCGACTTGAAGGACCTCGACGCGCGCGTGTCCTGCGTGATCTGGCGCAGCGCCGCGGCGAGCGCCCTGCGCCAGCCCCTGCGCGAGGGCGACAAGGTCGTCGTGCACGGCAAGCTCGAGGTGTATGGCCCGCGCGGCAGCTACCAGATCATCGTGCAGCGCGTCGAGCCCGCGGGGCTCGGGACGTTGCTCGCGCAGCTCGAGCGCCTCAAGCAGGACTTGAAGGCGCGTGGCTGGCTCGACCGGCGCCGACCGATTCCCGCCATGCCGGCGCGCGTGGGCATCGTCACCAGCCGCGATGGAGCCGCGTTTCAGGACTTCCTGCGCACGCGCACCCTGCGCTGGCCGCTCTATCCGGTGGTGCTCGCGCACACGCCCGTGCAGGGTGCCGGCGCGGCCGCGAGCATCGCTGCGGCCATCCGCCGGGTCGCAGCGAGCGGCGTCGACGTGGTCGTCGTGACGCGCGGCGGGGGCTCGGTCGAGGACCTGTGGGCCTTCAACGAGCTCGCGGTGGCGGAGGCGATCTGGGAGTGCCCGGTTCCGGTCGTGTCGGGCGTCGGGCACGAGACGGACACGACGTTGTGCGACTTCGTCGCCGACCTGCGCGCGCACACGCCGACCGATGCGGCCACTCAGGTGATCCCCGACCGGCACGCGCTCGTCGATGTGCTCGAGCGCGACGAAGGGCACCTTCAGGAGGCGATCGCGGCGCTGCTCGATGCGCGGCGCGAGCGTGTGGAGCGTGCAGCGAACTCGCGCGTCTTGCGCGATGCTCATGGCCTTCTCGATCCGCGGCGCGAGCGCCTCGCGCAGCTCGAGCGCGTGCTCGCGTCCTCCGTGCGCGGCATGGTGTCGCGCTCGTCGACGCGCATCGCGGAACTCCGACGCCGCCTCGAGCGGCGCAGCCCGGCGCAGGAGCTCGCGCGTCGCTCCGCGCGCGTCGAGGTCGCGGCGGCACAGGCGCGCGCCGGCGCATCGAAAGCGCTCGAGAGTGCCCGTCGCGATCTCGAGTCGCTCGCCGGTCGGCTCGAGGCCCTCTCGCCGCTCGCCGTGCTCGCCCGCGGCTATTCGATCACCTACGCCGAGGGGCGCGTCGAGCCCGTCACGGGACCGGAAGGAATTTCCGTGGGTGCGAAGCTCCGCACGCGGGTCGCTGGTGGCGAGATCGGCAGCGTGGTGAGCGAGATCGCGCCGCGCGAGAGCCGATGAGGGCGCGATGCGGGTCGTCGCGATCGTCGTGAACTGGAATGGGGGCGCGGACACGCTGCTTTGCGTGGAGTCGCTGCTCGCCCAGGTTCCGCCGCTCGAGCGCGTGCTCGTCGTCGACCATGCGTCGAGCGACGGCTCGCGCGAGCGTGTGCAGCGCGACTTTCCGATCGTCGAGGTGATCGAGACTGGCGCGAACTTGGGCTACAGCGGCGGCAACAACCGCGGCGCGGCGCGAGCGCGCGAGCTCGGGGCCGACGCGTTCCTTGTCGTGAACAACGACGTCACGCTCGAGCCGCACTGCGTGCGCGAGCTCGTGCGCGCGCTCGAGTCGAACGAGCGACTGGCGGCCGTGGGGCCGCGCGTGCTTCTCCGCGACGATCCGATGCGCCTCTGGGCGGCCGGTGGCGTGCTCAGCTGGCGGCAAAACCTCTCGGATTTGCGCGGCTTCGGACAGCGCGACGCGGATGAGTACCGCCGTACGCTCGAGGTCGACTACGTGCCCGGCTGCGCGGTGCTCGTGCGCGCGAGCGCGCTCGGCGGCGAGGAGCTGTTCGACGATCTCTACTTCGCCTACACCGAGGACGTCGATCTCGGCCAACGGCTGCGCCGGGCCGGCTTCGCGAGCGCCTGCATCGGCTCGGTGCGCGCGTGGCACGCGCCGTCGAGCTCGACCGGCGGCGGCTACAACCCGCGCCGCAAGTACATGATGGCCGTCAACTCGGTGCACTTCCTGCGCCGCTGGGGCGGCCGGCGCGAGTGGCTGCGCTTTCTCGCCTTCGACGTGGCCACGCTGCCCTTCGCGCTGGCCGACGGCTGGTGCCGGGGCCACGCCAACGCGGTGCTCGCCAAGGCGCTCGGCATCTGGCACGGCCTCTGCGGCCGGCGCATCAGCGCGGAGACCGTGAAGAGCGGCGCGACGGCGCTGTGGTGAGACCAAACCCGCTGCGGCCGTTCAGGCCAGCGGGTACTTGGATTCCTTGCGCAGGCGCGGGACTTCCTTCTTCACGCGCTTCAGGAGCTTGGCGACCAGCTCGTCGCGGCGACGGAACAAGCCGTAGCCGGCGCGGTCGCGCAGGTAGCCGCGGGCCGCGGGGTGCTTCTTGAAGAGCTCCTCGCGCCCCATGCGCTCGGCCCAGCGCTCGAAGCGCGCGCGCTTGTCGAGCAGGGCCTTGGCGAGGAACGGCATCACGATCGAGTAGTCGCACTGCATCGACTCGGTGGTCTTCTTGTAGACCGTCTTGTCGACCTTGCCCCACGTGACCGCCTCGGCGGGCGGGCACGAGGAGAGCGAGCCGTCGGTGACCGGCGCGGTGGTGATCTGGATGTCGTACTGGTAGCCCTCGACCTCCTCGAGGCCGAGCACCTGGCTCAGCGCGGGCTCGGGCTGTAGGTTGAAGTTCTTCGGAACGCCGCCGCCGAGGATCAGCGTGCCGAGCTGGCGCGTCTCCGACTCGGTGATGCCCCAGTAGTGGTAGGCGCAGCTCTCGAAGACCTCGGCGTGCAGGTCGAGGTCGAAGCGATGGGCGTCGCCCTTGGCGCCGCTCGCCTGCTCGATCGCCCACAGGGCCATCGAGTTCAGGAACACGCTGCCGTCGCCGGGCGCGCCGACGAAGATCGGGATGCCAAGGCGCGTGCACTGCGCGAGCAGGCCCTCGCTGACACCGTTCTTGCGCTCCTGCGCCGCGTAGAACTTGCCGAGCAGGTGACGGAACTCGGTGCCCGTCATCTTGCGCTGGAACTCGGGGCGCTTGAGCAGCGCGCGCAGGAAGCGGTCCTGATCGAGCAGCACGTCCTCGTCGAAGCCGACGTCCGTGACGCGGATGATCGACTCGTCGCGCAGCGCGCCGTCGTCGCCGAAGATCGGGACCTCGTGGAAGGGGTGCTTGCGCGCGCTGTCGAGGGCGCGGTGCCCGTCGTGGTAGCAGACCGCGTCGGTGGTCGAGACGAGGCAGAACCAGCCGGTCTCGAGCAGCGGCGAGAGCCACGTGTAGTGCTGGCCGGAGACGGTGACGGGGCCGGAGATCGAGACCGTCATCGGCAGGCCCTTGCCGACGGCCTCGTCGAGCAGGGTCCACACGCGGCGCAGGTACGCGGCGCCGAAGGCAGGGAGCGCCGACTCGAACAGGCCGTCGAGGCTCTCGACCTCGGTCACGGGCTTGGTCACGAGCTCGCGCTTGTCGGGGGAGGCGGGGCAGGAAGAACGTTCGTCGCGGCGGGTGGGGGACATGGGCGCAGGAGTGTACGGACGGCCCTCGGGCCGGGGAACCGCACAAGGGCGACGGCCGGGGCTCAGGTCGGGCTCGGTCCCGCGACGAAGGGATGGGGCGTCCCCATGCCCCGCCGCATCCTCGTCACCGGCTGCCCGCGTTCCGGCACTGGCTACGTCGCCGCGCTCCTGCGACGGCTCGGGCTGCCGTGCGGTCACGCGGACCACCTCAATCCGGAGCGACTCGAGCTCGGCGTGCCGCCGTGGCCGAGCGAGCTTGCGGCCGAGGCCTCGTGGTACGCGGCTCCCTACGGGGAGAGCCTGCCCGCGGGCACGCTCGTGGTGCACGTCGTGCGCTCGCCCGCGGCTGCGCTGAGCTCCCTGTGGCGCTCGCGCCTCTTCCGCACGCGCAGCATCGATCGCTCGTTCCTCGAGCGCCACGCGCCCGTGCTCCTGCGCGGCACGCCCGTGCAGCAGACCGCGCGCCTGTGGAGCGCATGGAACGAGATCGCCGAGCTGGCGCGCGAGACCGAGGGCCTGCGCTACCTGCGCCTGCGGTTCGAGAGCCTCGACGAAGGCGCGCTGCGCTGGGTCGCGGAGCTCTCCGAGCGCGAGCTCGATGCCGAGCTCGCCCGCAGCGCTCTCGTCGAGCTCTCGCGACCTCACGCGGCCGCACGATCCGAGGCGAACGACTCCTTCGCCGAGTGGACTGACCTGCGCGGCACGGAGCTGCTCGGGACGATCGACGAGCTCGCCGCTCGCTACGGCTACGGGCCGGCCGCGCTGAGTGGCCTGCTCGCCCGGGCGGCCTAGACGCTATCTTCTCCCCAGGCAGGAGCCCCGCGATGACCCAGTTCAACGAGCGCGCGCAGGAACGCTACTTCGTGCAGGACTACACGGCCAAGCGGCGCATCGAAGGCGTCGAGCTCGTCGAGCTCAAGCGCTTCAACGACGACGGTGGCTCGATGACGGAGCTCGGGCGGCTCGAGGGCGGCCTGCACCGCGACCTGCCCGGCTTCACCGTACGGCAGGTGAACTTCAGCACGCTCGACCCGCTCGCCATCAAGGCCTTCCACCTCCACAAGCGCCAGACCGACGTGTGGTACGTGCCGCCGAGCGACAAGCTGCTGCTCGTGCTCGCCGACCTCCGCAAGGGCTCGCCCACGGAAGGCACGCTGATGCGCATGATCCTCGGCGACGGCAACTCGCGCCTCGTGCGCATCCCGCCCGGCGTGGCGCACGGCTGTCGCAACCTGCGGCCCGCGACCCCGTGCCAGATCCTCTACTTCGTCGACGTGCAGTTCTCGACCGCCGCCGACTGCGACGAAGGCCGGATCCCGTGGGACTTCTTCGGCGCGGACCTGTGGGACGTCGCCCGCGAGTGAGCCCGCACGTCGAGCGCGGCGTGCACTAGGTTTCGAGGGCTCGGCGCAGGACGTCGAGCTCGGGCTCCAGAGCGCTCTCGCTGTCGGCGCCGTCGCTGCCGTGCGCGAGCAAGTGGCTGTCGAGCACGACCACGACGCTTTCCTCGGGGCCGATTCGCCCGCGGCGAACCAGCTCGCTCGCGCCGGCGAGCCCTGCGGCGCTCGGCAGGTCGCAGCCCAGTCCCGCGTGGTCGATGGCGCGCTTGGCGCTCGCGAGTTGCTCCGCGGAAATATCGACGGCTTGTCCGTGGGTCTCCGCCAGCGCGCGGCTCGCACGCTCGGCGCTGCGAGAGCGGCTCGCGGGCGCGCATTCCGTTCCCGCCGCCAGAAGGCGCGGCAGCCGGTCGATGAGTCCGAGGTAGCGTGCCTCGCGCAGCGCCTTGGCGAACGCGATGGCGTTGCCGTGGTTTTCGGCGGGCAGGGCGATCCAGTCGGGAGCGCGCCAGCCCAGCTGGGCGAGCAGCTCGAACGGGATCGACTTCTGGCCTTCGATCCGGAACGGGTTGCGCTCGTCGACGAGCTCGAGGGCGCCGCTGCGCGCGAGCTCGCGGGCGAGGACGCGTACGCGCTCCAAGTCGCCGCGCACCACGAGAGTCCGCGCGCCGAACGCGCGTGCCTGCGCGAGCTTGGCGGCATGCGCGCCTTCGCTCGGCACGAGTGCCGTGCACGCCAAGCCGGCCGCCGCCGAGTACGCCGCGAGGCTCGCCGCTGTCGCTCCGGTCGACGCGCAGGCGAGGTGGCGCGCGCCGTTGGCCGCGGCCCGGCTCACGGCGACCGTCATGCCGCGGTCGGCGAAGGAACCGGTGGGATTGAGGCCCTCGTGCTTGAGGCGCACTTGCTCGAGCCCGACGAACGCGCGCAGTGCGGCGCTCGCGTAGAGCGGGGTGTTGCCCTCGCGCAGCGAGATCACGGCCTCGGACGGGAAGCGCGGGTAGACGAGCTCGCGGAAGCGCCACACGCCGCTGTCCTGGGGCGCGGGCGAGTGCAGGCCGCGCGCGTCGAAGGTCTCGCGGCCCACGAGGCGAAAGGCGTGCTCGACGTCGAAGGGCTCCCCACAAGAGCAGACGAGCTCGCGGCTCGAGGCCGCGGCCTCGGCGGAGCAGGCGGGGCAGCGCAGGATGGCCAACTCAGGGCTCCTCGACCTCGACCCAGCCCGCTCGCACCTGCACCGCGTAGGTGCGGGTGGGGCGGCAGAGGATCACCCCCGCGGAGCGGCCCGTGGCCAAGCGAAAGGCCGCGCCGTGCCAGCGACAGGTCACCACCCCGTCGCGCACGTCGCCCTCCGAGAGCGGTCCGCCCGAGTGGGTGCAGTGGTCGTCCATGGCGAACAGCCCCTCGGCGGTGTGGAACAGCGCCACGGTGGCGGAGCCGACCTCGAACGCCCGTGCGCTGCCGACCGGGAACGCCGTCAGCGCCACGAGCGGGACGAACTTGGGGGCGGGGGAGTCCATGCGGGGCCTTCCAGACGCTACCGTACCGCGTCGTGCGGTCCGAGGGAGGACCGCCGGAACCTCGATGTCGCGCCCCAAGCTCCACGGCCTCCTCCTCGCGCTCGTCCTCGGCTCCTGCGCCAGCGCTCCGACGCTGTACGAGCACCGACTGGTGGACCTGACTCACACGGTCTCCGAGGGCGTGGCCGACTGGCCGGGCGAGCCCACCTTCCGCTACGAGCGCCGGGCCGGGATCGGCCCCGACGGGCGCTGGAACGCCACGGGCGCCTTCTCCGGCTCCGAGCTCTCCGGCACGCACATCGAGGCGCCGATGCACTACGCCGAGGGGCGGCGCGGCGCGAGCGAGCTGCCGCTCTCGCAGCTCGTCGGTCCCGTGCGCGTGATCGACGTCTCGAAGGCCTGCGAGGACGACCCGCGCTACGTGGTGCAGCTCTCCGACCTGCGACGCCATGAGCGCAACCACGGCCGCATCCCGCTGCGCGCCATCGTGCTCGTGCACACCGGCTGGGATCGCCACTGGGGCACGCCCGATCGCTACTACGGCACGCTCGACTCCGCCCGCCATCCGGGCCTGTCGCTCGAGTTTGCGCGCGAGCTCGTCAGCCGCAAGGTCGACCTCGTCGGCATCGACGGTCCGAGTCTCGACTCGGCCCTCGACCTCGACACGCCGGTGCAGCGCCTGTTCGCGGAGAACAACCAGCCCGCGCTCGAGAACCTGACCGGGCTCGACCAGCTGCCGCCCCTCGGCGCGACCCTGATCGCGCTGCCCGTCAAGCTCGACCGCGCCGGCGGCGCTCCCGCTCGCGTGATCGCCATCGTCCCCTGAGCGGCGCGCGCTGCGCGTCGTTCAGGTCACCTCGTCCCCAGCCCTGTCCTCAACACTCCATGTTCCAGCTCCCGCTCCGCCGCCTGCTGCTCGCCTCGCTCGCCCTCGCTCCGCTCGCGCACGCCTCGCGCGCCGATGAGGGCATGTGGCTCTTCAACCGTCCGCCGCTCGCCGAGATGAAGGCGCGCTACGGCTTCGACGCCAGCCCCGAGTGGATGGAGCACGTGCAGCGCTCCTGCGTGCGCGTCTCGACCGGCGGTTCGGGCTCGATCGTCAGCGCGGACGGCCTCGTGATGACCAATCACCACGTCGCTTCGGACATTCTCGAGAAGCTCTCGTCGAAGGAGCGCAACCTGATCGAGAAGGGCTTCTGGGCGGCGGGGCTCGCCGACGAGCTCAAGTGCCCTGACCTGCACCTCGACGTGCTGTGGACCATCACGGACGTCACCGAGCGCATCGAGGGCGCTGCCAAGGGACTCGGCACGGCCGAGGCTGGCGCCGCCAAGCGCAAGATGCAGACGCAGATCGAGGACGAGGCGAAGCAGGCGCGCGGCCTGCACTGCGAGGTCGTGACGCTCTACCAGGGCGGTCGCTACCACCTCTACGAGTACAAGCGCTTCGAGGACGTGCGACTCGTGTTCGCGCCCGAGACGCAGTCGGCGTTCTACGGCGGCGACAACGACAACTTCGAGTACCCGCGCTACTGCCTCGATGCGACGTTCTTCCGCATCTACGAGAACGGTGCGCCGTTGAAGGCGGAGAACTTCCTGCGCTGGAGCGCGAACGGCGCGGCGGATGGCGAGCTGTGCTTCGTCGCCGGCCACCCGGGCAGCACCCAGCGCCTGAACACGGTCGCGCACCTCGAGTATCTGCGCGACTTCGCGGTGCCGCGCGCGACCACGCGCCTGATGCGGGCCGAGGTCTGGCTGCAGACGTTCTCCGGACGCAGCGCCGAGAACGCGCGCATCGCCCGCGGCGACCTGTTCAGCGTGCAGAACAGCCGCAAGGTCTACGTCGGTCGCCTCTCCGGCCTGCTCGACCCGCAGCTCTTCGCGGAGAAGCGCGCGGCGGAGGAGAAGCTGCGCGCCGCCGTGGAAGCCAACCCTGAGTGGAAGGCCAAGTGGGGGAACGCGTGGGAGAAGATCGCGCAGGCCCAGGCCACGGCCGCGATCCTCGCGCCGCGCTACGGCGCGGTGGGGCAGGGCGCGCTGTCGCTCGGCACCGACACGTTCACCTTCGCCAAGGACATCCTGCGCCTCGCGGACGAGCTTGGGAAGCCGAGCGGCGAGCGCCTGCGCGAGTACGGCGACGCCGGTCTCGACGCCCTCAAGAACGCGATCTACTCGCCCGCGCCGCTGTACCCCGAGTTCGAGATGATGCGCCTCGAGATGGCGCTCTCTGGCATGGCCGAGGCGCTCGGCGGCAACGACCCGATCGTGCTCGCGGCTCTCGCGGGTCGCTCGCCGCGCGCGCGCGCCGAGGAGTGCGTCAAGGGCACCAAGCTGTTCGACATCGCCGAGCGCAAGCGCCTCGTCGAGGGCGGCAAGGCGGCGGTCGACGCGTGCAAGGACCCGCTGATCGAGCTCGCCCGCGCGCTCGATCCCTTCTCGCGCCAGATGCGCAAGAAGTGGGAGGACGAGGTCACGTCCGTCGAGCGCGAGAACTACGCCAAGATCGCGGCTGCGCGCTTCGCGGTCGAGGGCGAGAAGGTCTACCCCGACGCGACCTTCACGCTGCGCCTCTCGTACGGCACGGTGAAGGGGTACGAGCAGAACGGCGCACCGGTGAAGCCGTTCACGACCTTCGGCGGCGCCTACGCCAAGGCCGAGGAACGCGCGACCGAAGCGGCCTACGCCCTGCCGAAGTCGTGGCTCGACGCCAAGAGCGCGCTTCAGCTCGAGACGCCGTTCAACTTCGTCTCGACGCACGACATCATCGGCGGCAACTCGGGCTCGCCCGTGTTCAACCGCGCGGGTGAGGTCGTGGGCCTGATCTTCGACGGCAACATCCAGAGCCTCGTCGGGAACTACGGCTACTCGGACGTGCAGTCGCGCTCGGTCTCGGTCGACAGCCGCGGCATCCTCGAGTCGCTGCGCAGCGTCTACAAGGCGGATCGCCTCGTCGCCGAGCTCGAAGGCTCGCGCGCCAAGCGCTGAGCGAAGCTCCGTCGCGAGCTCGCGGGCCGTGCGGGGGTTCCTCGCGCGGCCCGCGTCGCTTCAGGGCTGGCTCTTCTCGCGGCGGCGCAGCGGCAGCGAGCGCGCGCGCAGCTGGCCGCAGGCGCCCTCGACGTCCTGCCCGCCGCTGCGGCGTATGGTGGCGAACACGCCGCCCGCCTTCAGGGCGCGCACCATGTCGCGCGCGCGCAGGGGATCCGGTCGCCGGAAGCCGAAGCCCTCGACCTCGTTCCACGGAATCAGGTTCAGCATCGCGCGGCGGCCGCGCAGCAGCTCCACGAGGCGCTCGACCTCGCGATCCGAGTCGTTGATGCCTTCGAGCAGCGTCCACTGCACCTGCAGCGGCCACGTGACGGCGTCGGCGTAGTCGCACGCGGCGGCGAGCAGCTCCGCGGGCTCGACGCGTGGGGCGCGCGGCAGCAGCTCGGAGCGCAGCTCTGCATCCGTCGTATGCAAGGAGAGCGCGAGCGCAGGTCGCACGGAGTGCGCGCGCAGGCGCTCGAACAGCGCCGACTCGCCGACGGTGGAGAAGACGATGTTCTTGTGGGCGAGGCGTCCGGGGCCGCCGAGCCAGACGAGCGCCTCGAGCACGTTGTCGAGGTTGTGCATGGGCTCGCCCATGCCCATCAGGACCACGCGCTTCACGGGGCCGCGCGCGCGCGCCAGCGCGACCTGCGCGAGCATTTCCTCGGGCGCGAGCTGGCGCAGCAGGCCGCCCTCGCCGGTCTTGCAGAAGCGGCAGCCCACCGCGCAGCCGACCTGCGTCGAGATGCACAGGGCCTCGCGCGCGAGGCGCACGCTCTCGACCGTGGCGCCGTCGTTGAGCTCGACGAGCAGGCGTGTCGAGCCGTCGGCGGACGGGTGCTCGGACTGCACGTGCGCGATGGCGCGCAGCCGGCGCTCGAGCTCCGGCAGCAACTCCACCAGCGCGCGCGGGGGCGTGACACGCCGCACTCCGGCCTCGAGGGACTCGCCCGCGAGCCACTGGGTCCACAGCGGGCGCAGGTGCACCTCCGCGGCCGTGGCGGAGTGGGCGAGGGCGAGGAGCGCGCGCATGGGGCGGGAGAGGGTAACCGCGGCGCGGTGCGCCCAGCCTGCGCGGGGGCGAGCGCGAGGAAAAGAAAGGCGGCCGGCATGGCTCAGGATCCATGCCGGCCGCGCCCATCCAGGCGCCACCGCGACCCGTCCTCCGCACCTCTGGATTGCGGGGGAGCGGCACGTCCGGCTTCGCGGGCCGGTCGTGGGGGCGTCGTCTTCGACCACGCGCGACGCTCAGGACGTCGCACGGGGCCGTCAGGCTGGGGGCTGGACAAGCACCGCGCATCCCGGGAGGGGGTGGGGAGCGCGGCGGCCGGTTTGACCCTGGCCACGGACGAGTCCGCAGGTGTCCCGGAGAACGGGGCAGGAAAAAAGGATTTCCTGCACTCCTACGCGGCGCGGCTCGACCGATCCGCTGGGCGGCCTAGACTTGGTTCCAGCCCCATGTTGCTCAGCTTCCTCGCCTGCGCGCTCCTCCAAGCCCCGGAGCCGGCCCCCGTGCCTCCCGCGGCCACTCCGAAGCCCGAGCGGCGCTCGGTGGTGCTGGTCACGATCGAGGCCCTGCGGCCCGACTGGACGGGCTTCGGGGGCTGGTCGCGCCCGACGACGCCGCGCCTCGACGCGCTCGCCCGCGAAGGCGTGACGTTCGAGCGCACCGTGACGCCCATGCCCGCGCCCGCCGCGGCCCACCTGTCGCTCTTCACGGGCCTGGACCCGCGCGAGCACGGGGCCAACGAGCTGGTCTCCCCGAAGGGCTGGACGTCGCGCGCTGGAACGCGCACGGCAGCGGAGCTGCTCGCGGGGGAGCTGTACCGCACCGCGGCGATCCTGTCGCACAAGGGGCTCGGCAAGGCGACCGGCGTGCCCACGGGCTTCGCCTATGTCGACGAGCCGGAGAGCGGCGTACGCGACGCCGCGACCGTCGCGGCGCGCGCCGCGAAGTGGCTCGAGGTCCACGGGGGCGAGCGGGTGTTCCTGTGGGTGCATCTGAAGGGCGGGCTCGAGCCGAACGTGCCGAGCGCGGAGCAGCTCGCGCGCTTTTCGCTCGCGCCCGAGCTCGACGCGCGCCTCGCCGGTCTCGGAGTCGCGCCGGAACGCTTCAACGACGGTGGGTTCCAGAAGACGACGCTCGTGCGCATGCTCTTTCCCGAGCTCGACGCGCCGCAGATCCACAAGCAGTTCCAGGTGCCGCGCATCGACGGCGGGCGCTTTCTCGAGCTCTTCCGGCGCTACGAGGCCGATCTGGCGGCGGCGGACGAGGCGCTCGGGCGGATCGTCGATGCGCTCGCGGGCAAGGCCGCGGCTGAGCGCGCGGTGCTCGTCGTCGCCGGCGTGTACGGGCAGGCTCTGGGCGAGGCGGCGGAGCTCGGACACGGCGAGATGACGCGCGAGAACCTGCTCGTGCCGGCGGTGCTGCGCGCGCGCGAGCTCGCGGCGCGCAAGGTGCCGGCGTCGGTCTCGCTGCGCGATGTTCTGGCGAGTGCGGTGAAGTTCGCGGGCGCGAAGGCGTGGTCGGGCCTCGCCGCGCAGGGTGCACAGGACCTGCTCGCGAGTCCGATCGACGGGGCGCTCGCCTCGCGCCCCGAGCGCGAGCACGAGAAGAACCCGCCGGGGCCCGTGCACGTGCTCTACGCGGGCAAGTGGCGCTACGTGCACCGCCCGACGCGCTCCGACCTGCTCTTCGACCTCGAGGCCGACCCGCGCGAGACGAAGAACGTGCTCGCGGAGCACCCCGAACAGGCGGCTGCGCTGCTCGCCGAGGTGCGTGCGCGCCTCGGACAGTGAGCGCGGCCTAGCAGCTCGTCGTGCCGGTCTCGGTGATGTCGATCATGCGCTGCAGCGAGAGCCGCGCGTTGTGCACGAGCTCGCGGCGCTCCTCCGCCTTGAGTCGATCGAGCGCGCCGCTCTCCTCGTCGACGACGTCGCCGGCGTAGACGCGGTTGATCGCGGGCGGCTTGCCCTTGCGCAGGAGGTCGAGCATGCCGGCGAGGTGCGGCGGATCGTTGCGACTCATGGTTGCGCAGCCGCAGCCCATGGAGCCGTAGGACGGGTCGGGGATGTCGGCGAGGTGCACGACCTCGACGCCGCGGAGGCGGCCCTGCTCGCGCGCATTGCGCACGAAGTGACCTTCGGTGCCGATCGCGAGCTTCGAGCCCGGCGCCGCTTTCATCAGCGCTTCCCAGAGGAAGTTGGTCGAGCCGCTGCCGTCGGCCGCCTGCACGACCTCGAGCTTCGACTCGGGGTGCACGAGCACGGTGTAGCCGCGCTCCTTCCAGTACTGCACGTGCGCCGGACTGAAGACCGTGTGCACGCCGCAGAAGCTGCCCCACAGGATCATCTCGGAGCGATCGAGCGCCGCGAGCCCGCCGGCGACCGTGCGGTCGTCGACCTTGAAGCCACCGCGGCCAAGCTGCGGGTCGGGCAGCGCCACGACCTTCGAGAGATCCATGCCGAGCTTCGCGGCCGTGTTGCGGCCGAGATGCTGGTCGGGCACGAACAGGATCTTCTTCCCCTTCTTGCGCGCCCAGTCGACGATCTTGGGTGCATTCGAGCTGGTGCACACGGCACCGCCCGTGCGGCCCGCGAGCGCCTTGATGCGCCCGCCGGTGTTCATGTACGCGACCACCAGGAGGTCGTCGCCGTAGCGCTCGACGAGTTGCTCCGCGACGGGCTCGACCATGTAGTCCTTGGCGAGCATTTCCATCGTGCAGCCCGCCTTGGGGTTGGTGATCCACACCGACTGGTCCTCGTGCGCGAGGATCGCGATCGACTCGGCCATGAAGTGCACGGCCGACTCGACGATGACCTTCTTGTGCGGGTTGCGCGCCGCCTGCAGGGCGAGCTGGTAGCTGTCGGAGACCGCTCCACCGTAGCGCTCGACGAGCTTGACGATCTCGCCGCCCATGTAGAAGTGCGCCACGAGCAGCAGTGCGTCGCCGAAGTGGTCGAGCGCCGGCTGCGCGTAGCGATCGAGCCACGGCAAGACCGTGCCGGGGCGCCGGTCGGGGAGTGCTTGGTACTCCTCGGCGTAGGGCTTGAACTCCTCCTGGTACCAGTCCAGCGGGAGGTCGGTCTGGCAGATGTTCATGTCGGGATCCAACTGGATCCCGGAGCGCCGGGGGAGTGCGGTGTCCAAGGGCGAGCCTTCGGTCAGGGCGTGGGAGACGCGTCGAGGATAGCACGCCAAGGGAGCAGTTCCGGGCCTTCCTACCTCGGCGTACGGGAAGGCTTCCGGCCCCGGGCCGAGGATGGAGTCGGGAGGTGCAGCATGCGCGTTGTCGCTTGGGTCGTCGGGGCCTGTGCACTGTGGGGCGCAGGGTGTTCCACCGTCCCGAACTACAAGGACCTCGATCTGGCGGACACGGCCGTGCTGCCGAGCGTCGAGGTGCGGCACGCCTTCGCCGAGGAGGGGGACGCGGGCATGTTCGTCGCCGCGAGTACGACGGGCGCGAAGGGCAGCGACTCCGGATCGCTCGGGGCGGGGGAGTTCCTGTCGGTCGGGGGCGAGCAGCTCGCCGGGCCGACCGAGTGGGACGCGGACTTCGAGCTGCGCTTGGTGGAGTTCGTGATCGGTGCGCGCCTCCCGCTCGAGCCGGTGGACTTCGATGTCGCGATCGGCATCGGCGGGGTGGGGGGCGTCCTCGACCTGACCGGCGACACGAACACGATCTCCGAGGAACTGGACTTCGTCGGGCTCGTCGCCGGATTGGCCTTCGAGTTTCCGCTCGCCGACTGGCTCGTCGGCCGCACGGCCCTCGACGGCGTGGTGGGGGACGAGGCCACGTTCACGCGCCTCGACGCGACTCTTCGCGCGCGACTGTTCCGGGGCTGCTTCGTCGAGCTCGGCTACGGCATGCTCTCGTACAGCCGCACCGATCTTGGGGAGAGCGACCTCGCGCTGCGCCTCACGGGCCCGCGCGTCGGCATCGTCCTCGGGCTCTGATCGCGGCAGCGGTGACACGCCGATCATCCGCCCGCCGGCGGACGGGCCGATGAACGGCACGTCATGCATGGGGCGCGCTTGCGGGCTGCATAAAGACGCGCGCTCCCAAGGAGCGTCGGCCAGCGCCCATGTCGAATCACGAGCCTGAGACTTCCCCTGCTGCACGCCTGCCCGAAGCGGCGCACCCGCGCATCCACGGCATGTTTCGTGCGGCGGAGGCTGTCTGGAATGAGCGCGAGGACCTGCGCGCGCTGTACGGCTCGATCCGGAATCCCGAGTACTGGGCGTGGCTCGCTTGGCACTCCCACGCCGAGTACCCCGAGCTGGCCGCGCTGGATTTTGCTTGGCCGCCGCTCCATCTCGTCGAGCGTGTCGGCGGCGTGTCGACCGATCACGCGGTGTTTCGCGAAGGAGGGATCGTCGACTGGCGGCGCATGGTGCACGTCCTGCAGGCCGCCGGGTTCAACTTCGAGGGCGCGTCGGTGCTCGACTTCGGCTGCGGCTGTGGCCGCATCCTGCGCCACTTCGCCCGCTACGCGTCGAGCTGTCGCTTCGTGGGCGTCGACATCGACCCCACGCCGATCGAGTGGTGCCGCGCGAACCTCGATTTCGCGGAGTTCGAGCCCATTCCCGTCCTGCCTCCGACCGCCTTGCCGCACGGGGGCTTCGACGCGCTCTACACCTTCTCGGTCTTCTCGCACATTCCTGCCGAATCTCAGCGCGCGTGGCTCGCCGAGTTCGCTCGCATCCTGCGTCCCGGCGGTCTCGCCGTGATCACCTACCACGGCGAGCGCGCGACCGAGCGCTGGATGCGGGGGGAGACGCCGTCTCACAATCCTCGTCCGGACGAGCTGCGGGCGGAGCTCCCGCGGTTGCAGGAGGAAGGCGTGCTGTTCTTCCCGTTCGGCGCGATGGAGACCCCCAACGCGGAGAATGTCGAGCACTGGCAGCGCATGGATCGCTCCCTGTACGGCAACGTGTTCCTGACGCGCGAGTTCATCGAGCGCGAATGGTTGCGCCACTTCGCGCTCGTGGCCCACTACCCGGCCCCCGACGACTGGCAAGACTACGTCGTCCTTCGCAGGCGCTAGCGTGTATCACATGAATGCAGCGGGATCCGAGTCCAATGGGCGGCTTCCGGCGTGCTCCGATGCTCGCGTCGCGGCGATCTTTTCCGCTGCGCTGCGCATCTGGGAGACGCGCCAGGACCTGCGGTCGGGCTATCGCTCCATCACAGATCCGGAGTACTGGATCTGGCTCGCATGGCACGGTCTCGATGAATACCCCGACCTGCGCGCCGCGTGGTTCGAGGTTCCGCCGCCGTACCTGCTCGAGCGCAGCTCGGGCTCGGACGCCGCGCCACGCGCGTACCAGCGCAGCGGTGCCGTCGACTGGCGCCGCTTCCTGCAGGCGCTCGAGACATGTGGCGTCGATGCAGAGCGCGCCAACCTGATCGAGCTCGGCGCAGCCTGCGGTCGGGTGCTGCGCTACTTCGGGCGCTACGCCGCGACCGGGACGTTCACGGGCCTCGAGTTCGACTCCGAGTCGGCGGCGTGGTGCCGAGAGCAGCTGACCTTCGCGCGCTTCCTCCACGTGCAACCTGCCGGACCGAGTGGACTGCGAGCGGGCGCTTTCGACGCCGTGATCGTGCCCGAGCTGTTCGAGCGACTGGTGCCCGCGGCGCAGCTCGCGTGGGTCGAAGAGGCCGCGCGGCTCCTGCGCAGCGGCGGAGCCTTGGTGGTGTCCTTCTTCGGCGCACGCGTCATCGAGCGTTGGACGGGGGGCGAAGCTCCCGGCGGCGTGCCCAGCCCCGAGGCACTGACGGAGGAACTCTCCCGGCTGCGCGAGGAAGGCAGCCTGTTCTTCGTCGTTCCACCCTGCGTGTCCGCGCATCCGGAGAACGCCGTGTGGGCCCTCCACGAGGACGCCAGCCAGCTCGGCGTGACCTTCCTCACGCGCGAGTACATCGAGCGCGCGTGGACGCGTTCGTTCGAGCTGCTCGAGATCCTCGAGGCGCCGGACGGCTGGCAGGACTACGCGATTCTGCGTAGGCGCTGAGCACGGGTCAGCCTTCCACCTTGGCCCGAACGGAGGGCCATGCAAGG
>CAITGX010000046.1 GCA_903892045.1 uncultured Planctomycetota bacterium
CCCACGCGAAGCGCCCGCCGGTCATGAACACGAGCTCGCGTCGGCCATCGCCGATGAGGTCGACGAAGTGCGGGGACTCGTTGTCCACCGAAGGCGCGAGCTCGTGGCGCTGCCAGTGCCCATCGGCGCGCTTGTGCTCTCCGAGGGGGTTGCGAAGCCAGAAGGCCTGCTGGCCCGGAAAGCCGACCACGACGACGTCGAGCCGCCCGTCCGCGTCGAGATCGTCGGTCCACGAGAAGAAGTTGTCCGAGTAGCCTTCGGGCCGGAAGGCCCTGGGCGGATAGAGCTCGTGGCGCTCGCGGAACTCCGGCCCCCGATACCAGTACGGGCCGGCGACCACGTCGCTGGACCCGTCGCCGTCGAGGTCTCCGAAGCTCGCGCCCTCGCACGTGAACTCCGCCGCGAGTTGCACGCGCTCGAACGCGATGCACTCCGGTCGTCTTGCCGCCGTGGCCGTCGCTTCTCTCGCCTCGGGCGGGAGCGAGCAGCCCACGAGCAAGGTCAGAGCCGCTGCGCGCTCAAGACGCATAGTCGAACGCGACCACGCCATCGACCCCGCCGTCGAGCACCTTCAGCACCATGGCCTTCACGACCTCGTGCTCAGGATGCGGCAAGTACGCGTCGCGCGCAGCAGCATCCGTGAACGTCATCACGAAGCCGTGCGTGAAGCCCTTGTGCATTCCCTCAGGCGACGTGTACGCCCCGCCGGAGAACGAGAGCAGTCCAGGGATCTTCGTGCGCAGCCCCGCGAGCGCTTCCAACACCGCCGCGATCTGGGCCTGCGGGACATCGCGACGGATCTTGAGCAACACCACGTGAGTGATCATCGGTTCTCCTCGGTTCAAGGTTCCCCGGACGATAGTGACGCTGGCCAGAGCCGCAACGTCCGAGGACTCATTCCAGAGTGCGTTCGGAGCGCAGCGCGAGCAGGACTCCGCCGATCACCACGGCACCGCCGACGAGCGCAAGCGAGCTCGGCGTCTCGTCGAGGAACGTCCACGCCATCAGCGTGGCGCCGACGCTCTCGCCCAGCGACACGACCGCCACCAGCGCCGCGCTCGCGTACTTCAGCGCGTAGTTGTAGCTCGAGTGCCCGATGATCTGCGGCACGAACGCGACGAGCGCGAGCCAACCGAGCGTCTCCCACGAGTGCCCGAGGAGCGGCGCCCCGCTCGCGAGCGCGAACACGAGCAGGAAGGCCGCCGCGCTGCCGTAGCACACGGTCACGTACGGCAGCAGGCTCAGGTTCGCACGCAGCCGCCGTCCCGCGAGCATGTAGATGCCGCACAGCCACGCTCCCGCGAGCGCAAGCAGGTCGCCCCACAGGGCGGAGCCGCTGAGCGAGAATCCCTCGCCCGACGCCTCGATGTCCGCATAGCCGATCACCGCGCACCCGAGCACGCTGATCGCGATGCCGACCCACGTCGCACCGCGCACGCGGCCCTGTGCCACGAACGGCGACATCAGCGCAACCCACAGCGGGGTCGTCGTCACGAGCACGAGGCTCGATGCCACCGTGGTGTAGGACAGGCTCGAGATCCACGCGACGAAGTGCAGCGCCAGCGCCAGCCCCGTGCCGGCAGCGAGCAAGCGCTCACGCGGAAGTAACCGCGGCAGCTCGCTGCGACACTCGCGCCAGCCGAGCGCACCGAGGACGAGGGTCGCGATCACGCAGCGGTAGGCCGCGACGACCAGCGGCGGCGCCTCCGCGAGCCGAATGAAGATCGCGCTCGTCGAGACCGTCACGACGGCCACGAGGAGCGCGATGCGGGGCGAGAACGGCGCGGCCTGGCTCATGTCGAGACCGGTTGCGCGCGTGCTCGGCGAGCTACTTCGCTTCGCTGTAGTCGAGGTCCATGGACGGCGGCGCGCCCTTGGCCCCGGTCAGGTAGTGCTCGATCCACTGCTGCATGCGCAGGTTGTAGTCGAGGCGCGCGGCCGCCTTGCGATTGCCGTGGCCCTCGCCGGGGTACAGCACGAGCCGCACCGGCGCGGCACTGCGCAGCTTGAGGTGGCGGTACATCTCGCGCGACTGGCCCGGATTGACGCGCGGGTCGTCCTTGCCGTGCAGGATCAAGAGCGGCGTCTTGCACTGCCCCGCGTAGAAGATCGGGCTGCGCTCGAGCATCTTCTGCCAGTCCTCCCACGGGCGGTGCAGGGCGTGCACGTAGAACTCCTCGTCGGGGATGTCCGTCGTGCCGACCTTCGAGATCTTGTCGGAGATGCCGACGAACATGACGCCTGCCGCGACGCGATCGGAGTAGCGCGTCGAGAGCCACGCGGTGGCGTAGCCGCCGTAGCTGCCGCCGGTGACCGCGACCTTGTCCTTGTCGACGAGGCCCGTGCCCACGAGATGGTCGATCGCGTCGATCAGGTCGTCGAACTCCTTGCCGGCCGCATCGGCCTGACTGAGCTTCGCGAAGGCCATGCCGCGCCCCGTCGAGCCGCGGTAGTTCGTGTGCATCACCGCGAAGCCGCGCGCCGCGGCGGTCTGGGCCGGGTCACCGTAGTTCGTCAGCCAGCCATTGCTGTGGTGCGACTCCGGTCCGCCGTGCACGTAGAGGATCAGCGGGTAGCGCTCGCCCTTCTTCTCGTCGAGCGGGCGGTTCAGCAGGCCCTCGATCTCGACGCCATCGCGCGCCTTGAAGCGCACGACTTCCTGCGGAGCGAGGCGGATCTTCGCCAGCATCGGGTTCGAGTCCGTGACACGCTTGGGCTTCTCCTCGCCGTGCGCCATGGTGAACACTTCCGGCGGGTGCGTCGGCGAGCTCGCCACGAACGCGGCGCGCAAGCCATCGTCGGAGAGCGAGACCGTCGTGAGGATCGGGCCGCCCGTCGCGACGAGCACCTTCGGCTGCGCCTTGGACGGATCGGTGATCACGATCTTCTCGAGCGACGCCTCGACGCCGCGGTGCATGACGCACAGGATCGAGTCCGGGCCCTGCCACGCGAAGGTTGCCGTGTCGCCTTCGATGCCGGGGAACACCTCCACCGGCGCGCCGCCGCCCGCGGACACGAGCATCAGGCGTGCGTCCGTCGGATCGTGGATATCGCCCGCCGAGATCATCGCGATGCGCGCACCGTCCGGGCTCCACGCGATCTCGCCCAGCTTGCCGGGATTCTCGACCTTGGCGAGCACCGCACCGTCCGCCGCGCTCACGACCTGCACGCGCTTGCGCATGTAGTCGTCGTCGACGAGCGGCGTCGGCGAGACCGTGATCGCGAGCTTGTCGCCCGCCGCGTTCCACTGGGCCGTCGAGACGTGCCCGTCGACCGCGAGCTTGGCCGGCTTGGCCTCGTCGAACAGCGTGCCCACCCACGGCTTCGAGGAGCGCAGGTCCTCCTCGTAGATCTCCTGCGTGAAGCCCTTCTCGCGCAGCTTCTTGCGCTCCGCGTTCTCGGGCTCGGACGCGATCACGACCACGCGCTGGCCGTCCGGGTGCAGGTCGTAGGCCGAGATCGACTCGTCGGCCGCCTCCGCGCGCCGCGCCTCGCCGCCGTCGAGCGCGATCATGTACAGCGCCGCGCCCTTGTCGTCGGCGCGCTTCTGCAGGAAGGCGATGTGCTTGCCATCCGCCGTCCAGGCGGGCGCCGAGACGTTCACCTTCCCCGCGACGAAGGCGCGCGTCGCCCCGCTCGCGACGTCCGCGACGTGCAGCTCGGTCCACGAGCCACCATCCTCGTCGACGAGCGGCTTGCGCGGCACCGCGAGCACGTACGCGATCTTCGTGCCATCCGGCGACATCTCCGCCGTGACCACCGAGCGCAGCTCGGCCACCTTGTGGGCCGTGAGCACATCCGCGGGAGCGGTGCCGGGAGCTTGAACGAGGAACGCAGCGGCAACGAGAGCGATCGACAGCATCGAGATTCCGGTCTCCGACAGGGGTTGGAGAGCGGAGGATAGCGGCAGCCCGCCTCCGCCGTCACCGGAAGCTCCCAACGCGGGCGCTCGAGAGCCAGTTCCGGCCCGGCGGACGGGCAGCGCACGC
>CAITGX010000047.1 GCA_903892045.1 uncultured Planctomycetota bacterium
GCCCGCGATAGGGCCTAGGTCGCCGCCCGCGCTAGGGCCAAGGTCGCCGCCCGCCCCGGGGCCAATCCGACCCGATCACGAGCCCCCGAAGCTCTCCGCAGGCCTTGATGACAGACCGCCATGTCGGCTCGCAGCCGGCGCGGCGGTCGTGCGTTGCGGACGAGGAGCGTCTAGACGCTGCGCTGCTCGCGCGGCGCGGCGGACTCGATCTCGGCCTTGCGGGCCTCGAAGCCGGCGCGGCCCATGAGCGCGTAGGCGGCGATCTTGCCGGCCTCGACGCCGGGCTGGTCGAAGGCGTCGACGTCGTAGTGCTCACCGCACAGGGCGACGGCGATCTCCATCAGCTGGATGTACTGGCCCACGGCGTGCGGATCGACCTTGGGAAAGCGCAGGGTCACGCTGGGCCGCTGCGCGGCGGTCAGGGCGACGCGCGCTCCATCGCGCTCGGCGGCGAAGAGCTCGTTCAGCGTGCGCTCGCCGAGGTAGCTGATCGCCTCGAGATCCGCGTAGGCCGCGGGGATCGGCACGGAGTGGTCGTTCTTGTCGACCGAGAGCAGCGTGAACCACTTGTCGTGCGGACCCTCGGTGTAGAGCTGCATCTGGCTGTGCTGGTCGGTGACGCCGAGCGCGCGGATCGGCGTCGGACCCGCGAACACCTCGACGCCCTTGCGGCTCGTGCGCTTGCCGATGGACTCGGCGAGCAGCTGCGCGTACCAGTCCGCGAGCAGCGCGAGGCGCTGGCTGTAGGAGAAGGTCACGCTCATCGGCTTGTGCTTCTTCGTCTGCATGAGCCACTGCAGCGCGGCGTAGACCTGCGCGGGATTCGCGCGGAAGTCCTCGGCGCGGCAGCGCTCGTCCATGTCGGCCGCGCCCTTCAGCACGCCCTTGACGTCGATGCCCGCCAGCGCGAGCGGCACGAGCCCGACGGGGCTCAGCACGCTGAAACGGCCGCCGACCCCCTCCGGCACCACGAACGACTCGTAGCCCTCGCGGCGCACGATCTCGCGCATCACGCCCTTCGACTCGTCGGTCGTGATGCACAGGTGCTCGACGTGCTGCTCGCGCCCGAGGCGCTCGACCAGCGCGCGCTGGAAGATCAGGAACTGCGCCGTGGTCTCGGCGGTGGTGCCCGACTTCGAGATCACGTTGAACAGGCACTCGGACGGGTCGAACTGGTCGAGGAACTCGCCGACAAGATCCGGGTCGATGTTGTCGAGCACGAACAGCCGCGGCAGCGTCCCGCGCGCGCACAGGTTGTGGTACGGCGAGTTCAGCGCCTGCTGCAGCGCGATCGTGCCGAGCGCCGAGCCGCCGATGCCGCACACGACGATGTTCTGGAAGCGTCCCGCCATGCGGCTCGCGTAGTCGAGCACCTGCTCGTGCACGGCCGACTGGTACGGGAGGTCGAGCCAGCGCAGGTCCTTCGTGCGCCGGGCCTGCACGGCCGCGAGCGCGGCCTTCGAGCTGGCGGCGAGCCCGTCGAGCTCCGCGGGCGTGACGCCGTGGCGCGAGCCGACGACATCCGACATGGCGTGCGTGTAGTCGAGGACGATGCTTCCCATGGCGCGGCGCTCCTGAGCGAGAGAGGAGAGCGAGCCTAGCGCCGCGCGCGGGCGCCGGAAAGCGCGCGAGGCCACCGGACAGGCGTCCGATGGCCTCGTGTGGTTCGCGTTCGAGGGCGCGACTAGTCGCGCGAGCTCTGCGCGCGCAGGATCATGTACAGGAGCTGCATCAGCGAGGCGACGAGCGCCGCGACGTAGGTCATCGCCGCCGCGTTGAGCACCTTCGCGACGCCGTCCTCTTCGGCCTTGGAGGTGACGATGCCCGAGGCGAGCAGCACCGAGCGCGCGCGACTCGAGGCGTCGAACTCCGTCGGCAGCGTGACGAGCTGGAACAGCACGATCGCCGAGAAGGCGATGATGCCGAGCCACATCAGGCCCGTCATGTTGAAGATCGAGCCGATCAGGAACGGGAAGTACCAGAGTGCCGAGCCGAACTGCACGACCGGCACGAGCTTCGAGCGCAGCGTGAGCGGGCCGTAGTTGGCGGCGTGCTGGAGCGCGTGACCCGCCTCGTGGGCGGCCACGGCGACCGACGAGACCGACGCGCCGTCGTAGACGTCGGGCGAGAGGCGCAGGGTGCGCGAGGTCGGGTCGTAGTGGTCCGAGAGGAAGCCCTGATGGCGCTCGATCTTGAGGCCGGGGACGCCGCTCATGCGCAGCACCGCGGCGGCGGCCTCGGCACCGCTCATGCCCGACGTCACGCCGACGCGCTGGAACTTGGTGAAGGTGGACTTGACCTTCCACTGGGCCCACAGGCTGAAGATGAGGGCCGGGACGGTCAGCAGCAGATACAGGGGGTCGAAGAGCATCGTGGGCGGGAGTTTCGTGGAGATCGGGCCGGATGGCCACTTGCCGGCTCAGGATTCGTTCAGGCGCGGTCCAAAATCAAGGGCTGCGGGCCGGTGACCACCCGCGAGCCGGACGAATCGGGCGCTTTGGACCGCCTGAACCCCAATCCGGGGGCCAACTGTACCATCACGGAAGAGTTGGGTTAGGCTTTCCCCAGCCGCGACCCTCTTCCTGCGCGGCGGCTTCCACGAATCTTCACGAACCGCTCATGATCGAACGCGACCCTCAGGAACCCGGCTCCGAGCTGCTCAAGATCGGCGATTTCGCGCGCATCGCGGGGACCAACCTGCGAACCCTGCGTTACTACGAGGAAGTCGGGCTGCTGACGCCGGCTCACCGCAGTCAGGGTGGCTTCCGCTACTACCGCCAGACCGACCTCAACCGGCTCAACATGATCCGGGACCTGCAGGACCTCGGCCTGCACCTCGATCGCATCCGCGAGCTGATGGCGACCCGCGAGCACGCCGGCAGCCGCCCCGCGCTGCTGCAGTCCGTGCGCAAGGTGCTCGCCGAGCAGGACCGCCTGCTGCAGGAGCGCATCCGCGCCCTCGAGGCCCAGCGCGCGCGCATCGCGGTCGCCAGCCGCAAGCTCTCCGACTGCGAGGGCTGCCGGCACCTGCCGGCTCCGGCCAACAACTTCTGCGAGCCCTGCATGCTCACCGGCGACGCACTGCCGGCCAAGATCAGCGCGCTGTTCTAGGCCCCCACTCGCCCGACGCGCGCTCCGCCGCCGTGTCGAACCTCCTCTACTTCGACAACAACGCGACGACCGCACCTGCCCCCGAGGTGCTCGACGCGCTGTGGCCGTACTTCACGCGGCACTACGGCAACCCGTCCAGCCTGCACTCGGCCGGCGAGGACGCCGCGCAGGCCGTGGCCGCGGCGCGCGCCGCGCTGGCGCGTCTCGTCGGTGCCGGCTCGCCCGCCCGCCTGTGCTTCACCTCAGGCGCGACCGAGTCGAACGTGACGGCGCTGCGCTCGGCTCTGCGCGCCCAGCCCGCCCGGCGACGCGTGCTGGCGAGCGCGGTCGAGCACCCGGCCGTGCTCGAGCCGCTCGCCGCCGCGGAAGCCGACGGCTTCGAGCTCGTGCGCATCCGCGTCGACCGCGACGGGCGACTCGACCTCGACCAAGTGCGCGCGGAGCTCGATGAGCGCACGGCGCTCTTGAGCGTCATGGCGGTCAACAACGAGACCGGCGTGGTGCACGACCTCGCCCCCATCGTGACGGCGGCGCGCGCGGCGGGGGCCTTGGTGCACGTGGATGCCGTGCAGGCCTGCGGCAAGCTGACGTTCTCCTGCGAGCAGAGCGGTGCGGACTTCGTCGCGTTCAGCGCGCACAAGCTGCACGGCCCCAAGGGGGTCGGCGCGCTCTACGTGCGACGCGGCATCGAGCTCGAGCCGCTGTTGCGCGGCGGTCCCCAGGAGAGCGAGCGCCGCGGCGGCACCGAGAACGTGCCGGGCATCGTCGGCTTCGGAAAGGCGGCGGCCTTGGCGCGCGAGTGGCTCGAGCAGGGTGGTCCCGAGCGGCTGGCGAAGCTGCGCGACCGGCTCGAGCACGAGCTGGTGCGAACGGTCGCGGGAACCCACGTGCACGGTCGCGGCGCCCCGCGCGTGTGCAACACGAGCAACCTGCGCTTCGAGGGCATCTCCGGAGAGGCGCTGGTCGCACTCGCCTCCGACGAGGGTCTGTGCGTCTCCACCGGGGCCGCCTGTTCGGCCTCCCGGCATCGCCCGTCCCACGTGCTCCTCGCCATGGGCCTCTCGCCCGCCGAGGCCTCCTCGAGCGTGCGACTCTCCCTGTCCCGCTACACGACGGACGGAGAGGTCGACCGGGCGCTGGAGATCCTTTCCGGCGCTGTCCGCCGCCTGCGGGCGCTGCTCGGGGCCGTACCCGCGCCCCGCTGAGGCTTCCCACCGGCTCGGGCTCAGGCTGGAGCCGCCCGGCGCCCGAAGTAGACTCGCCTTCGCCGCCCCTTCCCACCCCATGGCCGATCCCGTCGCCAGCTACCGCACCCAGGTCTCCGGCCTGTGGAACACGACTCACCGCGTCCTCGGAAGCGAGGGCGAGCTGGGCGTGCTCACCATGCGTCGCAATCGCTGGGGCCTGATCGTCGAGGGGATCTGGAGCCCGCAGAAGGGCGAGGTGCTGCACTTCCGCCGTGACCCGGGCATCCTGCGCTCGCAGTTCTCGCTCTGGACGGCCGGACGCGAGTGGCTCGGATCTTCGCTGCGTTCGAGCTTCCTGCGGCGGGAGATCGTGCTCCACACCGGCTCCCGTCCCCTGCGCGTGGTGCCGCTCTCGGGCCTGCGGACGGGCTGGACGATCCAGGCCCCCCGCACGGGCGAGCTGGCGCGGCTCGAAGGCGGCCTCGTGCTGCGCTCGATGCGCCTCGACGTCTACAAGAAGCTCGAGTTCGAGCAGCTCATGTTCGCCTACTTCCTCGCCTGGCAGGTGCGCAGGGAGGCCTTCTGGCCGGGGCCGATGCAGGACGAGGACCCGTCCCTCGCCCCCGCCCCCAAGCCCCACAGCGGGCCCGGGCCGAGCTAGTCCCATTCCCGCAACGGCGCGGGCCCTTTCCTCCCGCTACCGGGAAGGAACGACCTGCCCCCGTCGTCCAAACGCAGCGTCAGCGACCTATCCTGCCGACCCGTCCGGTCCTAGCCGCTCGGGGACTGCCCGCCGGCGCGCATCCGAACCACATCGACTGCCCTCCATGAAGTCCAAGCTCCCGATCTTCCTGCTCGTCCTCGTCGCGCTCCTCGTGACGGCCTTCGTGGTCTTCACCCGCAAGGGTCCGGAGCCCACCGAAGAGGTGGCCGCCGTCAACAACGACGGCGCTGCCAGCACGGCCGCGACCGCACCCACCGAAGAGCGCGTGAGCGCACCGCGCGTGGAAGACGAGCGCACCGACGCCCTGGCGCAGCCGGGTGAGGACATCCCGGGCGAGGTCGAGGAGCCCACCACCGGCAATGCGCGCGTGGTCGGGGTCGTGCTCAACGCCGCCCAGAACCCCGTCGAGGGCGCCACGGTCAAGCTCTCGATGGACGCCATGATGGGCGAGTCGCTGGCCATGGACTGGTTCGCGAACAAGGAGTCCTCGGGCAAGTTCCTGTCGACGACGACGGACGCCAAGGGCAGCTACGTGTTCCGCGGCGTCGATCCGGGCCGCAACTACTACGTGATGGCCAACCACCCCGAGTACTCGGCGGTGCAGGAGGAGGGCCTGCGCGTCCCCAAGAGCGGCGAGGTGCGCGCTCCGGACCTGATCCTGCGCTCGGGCTCCGTCTTCCGCGGCTACGTCAGCGACACCACCGGCGCCCCGATCGCCGACGCCGAGGTCAACATCGACTCGGCCTACATGATGAGCTTCGAGATGGCGAGCCCCGACCGGCTCACCGCGCGCACGGACGGACAGGGCTTCTTCGAGTTCAAGAACGTCTCGCCCGGCCCGCGCATCGTCTCGGCCTGGGCCGACGGCTTCGAGCGCCAGATCCACCACGACCGCACCTTCACCGGCGAGGAGGGCGAGGTTCAGGAGATGAACTTCATGCTCAACCTCGGCCAGCCGATCGTGGGCCGCGTGTTCGGACCCGACAACGAGCCCGTCGTCGGCGCCAAGGTCTACGCGATCAACTACGGCTCGAACGTCCAGTCGCGCGGCGACACGCTCTCCGACGAGCAGGGCAACTTCCAGATCAACGGCCTCGCGCAGAGCTCCTACATCCTGATGGTGCAGGCCAAGGGCTACCGCATGGCGCGCCAGAACCGCGTCTCGGCGGGCGACGTGAACGTCGAGCTCGCGATGCTGCGCCAGTCGTCGCTCTCGGGCCGCGTCTACGACCTCGCCACCAACACGCCGGTGCGCGACTTCAAGGTCAACCTGCTGCACGTCAACACCGCGATCCCGATCCAGGGCAGCGCGCCGATGACCTACGAGCCGACGGAAGTGCGCGAGACGGTCAAGGGCTCCGAGGATGGCACGTTCACGCTCGTCGGTGTCGATCCGGGCACCTTCGCGGTCAAGGTCACCGCGTCGGGCTACGCCTCGACGGTCACCGACTCGTTCACCGTGGTCGACGGTGCCGGCGCCCCGCCGCTCGCGATCGGCCTGACCAAGGGCGGCTCGATCCGCGGTCGCGTGGTCGACGGCGCCACGGGCAAGCCGATCGCCGGTGCCACGATCGCCACGCGCGACGGCGACCTGCCCGAGGCCATGGCCACCGACCCGTTCCTGCAGGACATGATCGCGGCCCGCGCGACCGAACGTAAGGTCCGCTCGGGCGCCGACGGCCTGTTCGAGGCCAAGCTGCTCAACCCGGGCCGCTACCGCCTGCAGGTCGAGCACCCCGACTACACCGCTGGCTGGGTCATCGACGTGGTCGTGATCCAAGGCCAGCCCAACGACGTCGGCTCGGTGCAGCTCCTGCCGGGCGGCACGGTCGAAGGCAAGGTCGTCGACGCCACGGGCGTGCCCTGCACGCGCTGCATCGTCAGCCTGTTCTCGGTCGCCGCGAACGAGCAGTACCAGGACCGCACCGACGGCGAGGGTCGCTTCTCGATCCCGCACGTGCGCCCCGGCGACTACCGCCTCGCGGCCGCTCGCTCGTCCGGCGCGCCGACCGACGCGATCGACCAGATCGTCGAGCAGCAGGGCTCCGAGGTGCAGGTGCGCGTGGTCGAAGGCACGACCACGAGCCGCGACCTCTCGCTCGGCAACTAGCCCGGGCGCTCGCGCCCGGTGATTTCGGCAGGGGTCGCCCGCGGGCGGCCCCTGCGCCGTTTGCGCGGCAGGGTCGCAGGCGCTCCACTCTCGGCTCGCACCATGGATCCCGCAGGCACGAGCGCGCACGGCACGCCCCTCGGCGAAGACGACTGGCGCGCGCTGCTCGAGCGTGCGCTCGAGGCGCCGGTGCGTGTGCGGTACGGACGCGCCCGCCATCAGGTCGTGCGCGTGCAGCGCCACCGCGGCACGTACCTCGTGTCGCTGGCGCGTTTCTTCAGCGACGCACCGCCGCCCGTGCGCCAAGCGCTCGCGACGTGGATGCGTTCAGGGCGACGAGCGCGCAAGGCCTGCGCGACGCTCGACGCATGGGTCGACGAGCGCGTGCGTGCGCTGGCCCACGAGAAGCCCGCGAGCGTGCGGCTCGAGCCGCGCGGCGCGCACCATGACCTCGCGGCGCTCGCACAGGGCGTGATCGCGCACCACTTCGCGCAGGATGAGGTGCGCGCGTGGCCGCCCGTGGGCTGGGGACGCAAGTCGGGCTCGCGCTCGCGGCGCTCCTTGCGCCTCGGCAGCTTCGACCCCGTCGACCGCGTCGTGCGGCTGCATCCCGCTCTCGACTCCGCCGATGTCCCGACGTGGTTCGTGCGCTACGTGCTGTTCCACGAGCTCCTGCACTCGGTGCTCGACCGGCCCGAGCGCTCCAAGGGCCGGCGCGTGATCCACGGGCCCGAGTTCGTGGCGCGCGAGCGCGCGTACCCGGACTTCGAGCGTGCGATCGCATGGGAACGCGAGCACGTGCTCGGCCTGATTCGCGCCGCCCGCGCCGGCAAGCCATTCGCCCTGCCCCATCGGCACGCCAAGCACGCGCCGAAGCACTCCACGCACCACCCGACGGGCGAGCGCACCGTGCAGGGCCTGCTCTTCTAGCGCGACTTCGCGGTGTCGGGCACCTGCGCACCCGTGAGGCAGGTGCCGAGCAGGTTGGCGCCGAGCGACTCGAGCTGGCGGCAGGTCTGCTCGACGTAGCTCTTCGGAGTCGAGGCGAGACGCACCACGACGATCACGCCATCGGCCATGGCGCCGAGCAGCGAGGCATCGCTGGTCGTCGTGGCTTCCGGCGTGTCGATCAGCACGTAGCTGTAGCGCTGCTTGAGCGTGCGCAAGAGCGTGCGCATGCGCTCGCCCGCCAGCAGCTCGCTCGTGTTGCGCGGCTCGGAACCGGGGCCGACGATGGACACGCCGCTCACCGACGTGGGGCGAATGGCCTGGTCGGGCGCGAGCCGACCCGAGAGCAGCTCGGTCAGGCCCTGCGCGCGTGGCAGTCCGAGGAGGTCCTCGATGCCCGGGGCGCGGATGTTGGCGTCGATCACGAGCACGCGCACGCCCGGCATCTCAGCCAGCGCGAGCGCGAGGTTCAGGGTCGCCACGCTCTTGCCTTCGCCGCGCAGCGCGCTCGTCAGCACCACCGTGCGCGACGCGCCGTCGGGATTGAGCGCCACGATCGAGTTGCGCAGCGCGCGGAACTGCTCGGCGTGCTGGGAGCCCGGAGCGCTGGCCACGGCGATTTCCTCGCGCGTGATCGGCACCTTCTTGGACTCTTCGGCGTTTCCGATCGGAAGCGGGGCAGCGGGCTGTGTGGAGGAACTCATCGCGTGACGACCTCGCAGGCCGCGTCAGGATGCGACATCGACCGCTTCGAATCCAAGCCCTTAGGGAAAGTCTTTCGTGGTGGCCAGGCGCCCTCACGGACCGAGGTCGAGCGCCTCGAGCGAGCGCGGGGGCGGACCCGGGAGCGCCGGCCACGTGCCGTACTGCAAGCCCTCGGCGAGCGGATGGCGCGGCGGCGGGCGGCGCAGGGCCGACGCGAGCGCGCGCCGCAGGTCGGCACTGGCGCGGTCCTCGCCGCGCGCGAGCAAGCCCTGCAGGGCACGCTCGTAGGCCCGCACCCAAGGTGCGTCGAGCGAGCGCTCGGCCAGTGCGGCCCCCTTGGCCCAGCCCGAGAGCACCTCGCGCAGCGGCAGGCCCTCCTCCGTCGCGGCAAGCTCGCCGATCAGCGGCCAGCGCGCGTCGCGATCGGAGAGCGATGCGCGGTCGAACGACGCCACCCAGGCGGCGCGCGCCTGCGCATCCGCGAGGCCCGCGTGCAGCGCGAGCGTGTCGAGCCGGCGCTGGGCGTTCGCTCGCAGGCCCTCGCGCGCGCGCTCGAGCAGGGAGCGCAGGCGCGCGGACTCCCCGAGGTCGGACCGCGAGCGCAGACGCTCGCCGAGCACCCGGTCGTCGCGATCCGCGGACAGCCAGACTTGCAGGAGGCCGAGCGCGAGGCCCTGCGTACGCTCGTCGAGCGCGAGCCACTCGACGAGCAGCGCGAGCTCCGCATCCGCGAGCAGCGGCACCAGTCCGGCCATGTCACCGGTCGGGATGGCGCGCGCGGCCAGCGACCAGCCGAGGAGCTCGTGGTCCGCCCGCTCGCGCAGCGCGAGCGCGAGCAGCGACTTGCCGAACGTCAGCTCGACCGGCGCCTCGTCTCCGCGGGCCACCTGCGCGAGCAGGCGCAGGGCGACGAGCCGCTCGAGCGCTGCCGCTTCGTCTCCATCGGGCAGGGCGAGCGAGAGCGCTGCGCGCAGGCGCGCCGCGAGCGCATCCGACGCGCGTCCCATGCCCGCGAGCACCGTGAGCCGCGCCAGCTCGCCGTCACGGCCACCGAGCTCAGCCTGCTCCACCAGCTCCGCGAGATCCTCTCCGCGCGCGCCGAAGCGGGGCAGGCGCGCAAGCGCGTGCAAGACGAGGCGCGAGCGCTCGTCGAAGGCGCCGTCGCGCTCGCGCTGCGTGCGCACGTCGTCGAGCAGCGCCGTCGCGGCCTCGGCCGTCGCGAGCGTCGGCACGACGCGACCGCGCCCGGCTGCGACCAACAGGCCGTCGAGCGCGTGAGCATCGCGCGTGCGCACCCAGCGGCGCTCGAGCCACTCCAGCGCCGCCGGCCAGCCGCAGCCCGCGAGCGCGCGCGCCGCACCGGAGCCGCGCGGCCGCTCGGGATAACGCTCCACGTCGCGACACCAGTCGAGCACGAGCTCGTGCGTCTGCTTGCCGCCGAGGTCTGGCTGCCAGCCGATGCGCACGAAGGGATGCGCGCCGTCGAAGCCATGCCCCTCGAAGCTCACGCGCAAGTCGACGAGCGCGCGCGCGAGCACCAGCTCGAACGGACCGCTGCGCACGGCGCCACGCTCCGCACGGCACGGCACCTTGCCGGCGAGCATCTCCGCGTACAGCGCAGGCTCGACCGACAGACCCACCTCGACATCGCGCGCGAGGTCCGTGTGAAACGTCGGTGCATGGCGCGCGAGTCGCTCGATCAGCGCCTCGGGCGTCGTCGACCCGGGCGCGAGCGACACGACGCCGCGCGAACGGCCCGCGATCTCGCGCACCACGCGCTCGTCCTTCCAAGGCGCGAGCTCGCCGCCGAACCAGCGCAGCGCGAGCGCCGTGAACGCCTCGTTCCCCAGCCGCGCGAGCTCCGGGTCCGAGTCGGCCGCGAACAGCAGCGCGAGCTCGAAGTGTCGCTCGTCCGAGCCGAGCGCGCGAGCGAGTCGCGTGCGCTCCTCGACGCCGCCGTTTCGGACGACCTCTGCCGCCAGCGCGAAGTCCTCGGGCCGCAGGTGGGCCGCGAGCCAGCGCTCGGCCGCGAGCCGCTCGGCGGCGGCAGCCGAGGAGAGGCGCGCCAGCGCGCCCGAGACGTCCTCGGGCGTGCCGAGACAAGCGAGCGCGGCGAGGACGAGCTGGGGCAACATCGAGGCCGTCACCTTAGCGCATCCAAGGCCAGTCCCGGGCCACTCGGCGCACTCGGCCCACGCCCATTCCAGTCGCTCGCCCGCCGCGGCCGAACTTCCTCGACCAACCCTCGGGCGCATTCCGTTCCGGGCGCTGCTAACCTCCCCGTCCAGCCATGTTTCGACGCCTACTCATCGCCAACCGCGGCGAGGTGGCCGTGCGCGTCGCGCGCGCGTGCCGCGACCTCGGCATCTCTCCCGTCGGCGTCGCCTCCGAGTCCGATCTCGGCGCGCGCTGGCTCGCCTGCATGGACGACGTGGTGTGCCTCGGGCCCTCGGCCTCGCGCGAGAGCTACCTGCGCATGGACCGCGTCGTGCAAGCGGCGCTGCAGCAGGGCTGCGCGGCCCTGCATCCCGGCTGGGGCTTCCTGAGCGAGAACCCGCGCTTCGCGGCGCTGTGCGAGCAGCACGGCGTGACCTTCGTCGGCCCGCCGAGCACGGCCATGGACGTGATGGGTCGCAAGGCGCCCGCCAAGGCTGCGATGCGCGCCGCGGGCGTGCCGGTCATCCCGGGCTCGATCGGCCTGCTCGCCTCGGTCGACGAGGCCGTCGCGTGCGCGCGCGAGGCCGGCTATCCCGTGATCCTCAAGGCGGATGCCGGCGGCGGCGGTCGCGGCATGCGCAAGTGCTTCGACGAGGCGCAGCTGCGCGCCGCGTTCGTGCAGGCCTCGGCAGAAGCGGAGAGCGCCTTCGGCAGCGGCGCGCTGTACCTCGAGAAGTACCTCGAGGGTGGACGGCACATCGAAGTGCAGGTGATGGCCGATCGCTTCGGCAACTGCATCCACGTCGGCGAGCGCGAGTGCTCCGTGCAGCGCAACCACCAGAAGCTGGTCGAGGAGAGCCCGAGCCCGGTGCTCGACGCGGCGACGCGCGCGCGCATCGGCGAGATCGCGGTGCGCGCGGCGCGCTCCATCGGCTACGTCGGCGCGGGCACGATCGAGTTCCTGCGCGCCGACGACGGCGCGATCTACTTCATGGAGATGAACACGCGCCTGCAGGTCGAGCACGGCGTGAGCGAGCTCGTGAGCGGGCTCGATCTCGTGCACTTGCAGCTGCAGGTCGCCGCCAACGGGCGCCTGCCGATCGCACAGCCGGCCGTGAAGCTCGCGGGCAGCGCGATCGAGGTGCGCATCAACGCCGAGGATCCCGCCAACGGCTTCCGCCCGTCGCCCGGAACGCTCACGGCCTTCGAGTTCCCGCGCGATCTCGGCCCCGGCACGATCCGCGTCGACACGCACATGCAGGCCGGTGACTCGGTCTCGCCCCACTACGACTCGCTGATCGCCAAGGTGCTCGCCCATGCGCCCACGCGCGAGGGCGCGATCGAGACGTTGCTCGCCTGCCTGCGCCGCGCGCGCGTCGAGGGCGTCGCGACGACCTTGCCGCTGCACCTCGCGGTGCTCGACTCGCGCGAGTTCCGCGCGGGCACGTACGACACGCGCTCGATCCCCGGCTGGCCCGCTTCCGCACGCTAGGAGCCCCGCATCCATGGCCAAGGTTCCGCTGGTTCCCATCGGTCGCGCGCGCGAGGCTTTCCTCGACGGCGCCTCGTTCGAGCGCAATCGCGCCGCGCTCGGCGCGCTCGACGCGACACTCGCCGAGCGCCGCGCGAAGGTCGCCGCGGGCTGGGGCGAGGAGTACGCCGCGCGCGTCCACAAGAAGGGCAAGCTCACCGCGCGCGAGCGCATCGAACTCCTGAAGGACGCGGGCTCGCGCGTGTTCGAGGTGCTCACCTTCGTCAACCACGGCCGCAAGTTCGGCAAGCTCGAGTCCCCCGCCGCGGGCGTCGTCACCGCCTACGTGCGCGTCGGCGGTCGCTGGACGATGGTGATCGCCAACGACAATACGGTCGCATCCGGCTCGTGGTGGCCGCTCTCGCCCGAGAAGATCGAACGCGCGCAGCAGATGGCGCTGCGCCTGCGCCTGCCGGTGATCTACCTCGTCGACTGCAGCGGCCTGTACTTGCCCGAGCAATCGGCGACCTTCCCCGGGCGCACGGGCGCCGGTCACATCTTCAAGATGAACAGCCTGCTGTCGGCGGCCGGAGTGCCGCAGATCGCGGGCGTGTTCGGCGACTGCATCGCGGGCGGCGGCTACATGCCGATCATCTCGGATCGCGTCTACATGACCGAGCAGGCCTACATGGTCATCGCGGGCGCGGCGCTCATCAAGGGCGCCAAGAGCCTGCACCTCTCGAGCCTCGACATCGGCGGCCCCGAGGTGCACGTGCACCAGTCGGCCTGCGCGGACGTGCGCGTGCCCGACGACGAGACCGCGCTGGCCATGATCCGCGTGGAGATCGAGCGCCTACCGTCGAGCGGCGCCGCGTACTACCGCCATGGCGCGGAGCCCGCGAGCCCGCAGCAGCCGTCCACGGAGCTCGCCGGCCTGTTTCCGCAGGACCACCGCATGACCTACGACGCGGACGAGGTGCTCGCGCGCCTCGTCGACCGCTCGCTGTTCTGGGAGTTCTGCCCGGAGCGCGGCCGCGAGATGGTGGTCGGCGTCGGGCGCGTCAACGGCCTCTACATGGGCTTCGTCGCCAATCGCCAGGGCGTGATCGACGACCCTGAGCACAAGGGCAAGAAGAAGCCCTGCGGCATCCTCTACAAGGAGGGCATCGCCAAGCTCGCGGCCTTCTCGCGTGCCTGCAACGACGATGGCATCCCGCTCGTGTGGCTGCAGGACATCTCGGGCTTCGACATCGGCGTCGAGGCCGAGCGCCTCGGCCTGCTGGGCTACGGCTCGAGCCTGATCTACTCGAACAGCACGAACAGCGTGCCGATGTTCACGGTGCTCCTGCGCAAGGCCTCCGGCGCGGGCTACTACGCGCTCGCGGGCCTGCCCTACGAGCCCGTGGTGCAGCTCTCGACCGTGCTCGCGCGGCAGAGCGTGATGGAAGGCCGCACGCTCGCGATCGCGGCCTACAACACCAAGCTCGACGACGACTTCGAGATCCTGACGCAGGATCCCAAGGAGCGTGCCGAGATCGAGGCGGGCATGCGCGACACCGAGGCGCGCATCGAGGGCGACATGTCGCCCTACAAGTCGGCGGCGCAGATGGACACCGACGAGCTCGTGAGCCCGGTGGAGCTGCGCGCGTGGCTCGAGTTGTTCGCCGAGGCGAGCTACCAGTCGATCGGCTACCGGCGCGTGAAGAACCCGCGCATCTGGTCGCTGCACGACCACGCCGCGCTGTGGGAGGCCCGCGGATGAGTGCCGAGATCCTGTACCTGCGCGCGAGGACCGAGGGCGAGCACGTGCTGCTCGAGTGCCCCGGCGTGGGACTGTTCACGAACGCCGCGCGCGACGGAATGGCGCTCGTCGCCGGAGCGCGCGCGGGCACGCTGCTCACGCTCGGCCGCGCGTACGAGCTGCGCGTGCCGGACGACGTCGCAGGTATCGTCGACGGCGACCTGCACGAGCGCGTGCAGGCTCCGGTCGGCTTCGGCACCGTGCTCTACCGCCTGCGTCCGCTCGCGGGCGCGACGGCGAGGTCCGGACGCGACGCGGCCTCCGGAGCCGCGAGCGGCGCGCCACTCTTCCGCTCGCCCTCCGCCGGTCGCTTCTGGCATCGCGCCGCTCCGGGCGAGCCCGCGCTCGTCAGCACCGGAGACGTGATCGAGGCTGGCCGCGCGATCGGCCTCGTCGAGGTGATGAAGACCTTCACGCTCGTCCACTACCAGCCCGCAGGCGGACTGCCGGCGCGCGCGCGCGTCGTGCGCGTGCTCGTCGCCGACGGGGCGGAAGTCGCGGAAAAAACCCCGCTCCTCGAGCTCGCGCCCGAGTAGCGCGCGGCTCACTGGCGGTCGAACACGTAGGCGCCCTTCACGGCGCCCCAGACCTGCTTGCCGGACTTGTCGTAGCCACGATCCCACGACGTGAGCGCAGTGTCGGTCACGACGACCTCGCTGGTCGCGTAGGCTGCGCCGTTGAGCGTCGAGATGCAGTCGCTCGCACGCGTCGAGCCGCGCCATGCGTCGCCCTCGCGCCGCAGGTAGACCGTGCAACCCTCGCGCTGCACGAGCTGCTCCGGAGAGAGTGCCGCGAAGCGAGCGGGCTCGCTCCACGCGCCCGCGTACTCGAGAGCGACGCCGGGCAGCTCGAACACATGGCTCGCGGTCGAGCCGTCGGCGCTCGGCTGCACGCAGTAGATGCGCTGGCGGTACGGGCGCTCGAGCGCGCTGGCCATGGCCTGCTCGACGTACAGCCAGCAGCCGTCCTCGCGCTCGGGCCAGATGCGCGTCATGTGCAGCCGGACGTCGCGGAACTCCGGGTCCGCGAGCGACTGGGCCTGGCTCGAGTAGCTCCCCACCATGCGCTCCCCGAGGACGAAAGCCTCGTCGAGCGGCGACGGGGCGCGCGGCGCGGGAGCGGCGCAGGCGAGCAGTGCGACGAGCAGGCAGGAGCCGAGGCGAGCGAGCTGGATGCGAGTCATGGGAGGTGTCCCGTAGCGAGCTTGTGACGCGCTAGAGGGTAGCGAGCCACCCAGTGCCCCGCCGCAAATACGCTCAAATCGCTCAGGGCGTCCGCGAATCGCCCGAGCGGGGTTGAAAGCGGGCCGCGGGCGGACGATTCTCGCCGCCATGAACCAGCGCATCCTCATCGTGGGTGGGACGGGCTTCGTCGGTACGCGGCTGCGGCAGATGATCGTCGACCGCGGCGGCAAGGTCGTGGTCGCGTCGCGCAACCCCGCGAGCCAGCCCGTCATGGCCGGAGTCGAGTACGTGAAGATGCCGTCGGACCTGTCGGGCTTCGACGCGGTCGTGAACCTCGCCGGAGAGCCGGTGTTCGGCAAGCGCTGGAGCGACGCGGTCAAGGCCGAGATCCGCGCCAGCCGCGTCGACGGCACGCGCAAGCTCGTCGAGGCGATGAAGAGCGGCGCCACGCGCCCGAAGGTGCTCGTGAACGCCTCCGCCATCGGTGTCTACGGCGATCAGGGCGAGCGGCTGCTGCCCGAAAGCGCGAAGGCGGGCGTCGACTACCTCGCCGAGGTCTGCACCGCATGGGAGCGCGAGGCGGACCGCGCCAGCGAGCTCGGCGTGCGCGTGGTCAAGCTGCGCATCGGCATCGTGCTCGGCGCCGGTGGGGCGCTGAAGCAGATGCTGCCGCCCTTCAAGCTCGGCCTCGGCGGGCCGATCGGCTCCGGCGCCCACTGGATGAGCTGGATCCACATCGACGACCTGTGCGGCCTGATCCTCCACGCCCTGCGCGACGAGACGGTCAGCGGCGCGGTGAACGGCGTCGCACCCGGTGCCTGCACGAACAAGGACTTCACCAAGGCGCTCGGGCGCGCGCTCTCGCGGCCGGCGTTCTTCCCGGTGCCGCCCGTCATGCTCAAGGTGATGTTCGGCTCCGGCGCCGCGTCCGTCCTGACCGCGAGCCAGCGCTGCGTGCCCGAGCGCGCGCTCAAGTCCGGCTACGCGTTCAAGTACGCGGACGTCGACGGCGCCCTGCGCGCCATCCTCTCCTGAGCGCTCAGTCGCGCGGCACGCGGTAGAGGTCGACGCGCTCGCCGTCGACGACACACGGCAGCTGCAGCGGCGTGTCCTGCGGAGAGACGACGAGCTCGAAGTCGTACGTCTCCGCGAGCTCGCCCCAGCGCGCCGCGCTGCGCTCGCGCCACACGCGCGACCAGTGCGGATCGGTGAGCGCCAGCCGTCCCCCACCGGAAATGGCGAGCACCGCCTGCGCGTCGGTGTAGTCGACCTCGAAGAAGTCCTTCACCATCGGGCCGACGGCCGCGCCCAGCTCCGGCATGTAGGTCAGCATCCACAGCGTCTCGGTCTCGACCAGCACCGGATGCGCCGTCTTCTGCTGCATCTCGAGCCGCACCCAGGCGGCCGTGACGAGCGGCTCCTCGGGCCCCACGTTGGCGGACATCCACGCGATCATGTGCCGATCGTCGCGCGAGAGCACGTCGCAGCGGAACTGCTTGCCGAAGTCGGCGTGACGAGTCGGAATGTTCGCGCACGCCGCGAGCACGCCGCCCGTGAGCGCAAGTCCGGGTGCTGCACGCGTCGCGACAGCGAGCAGCGGTTCGCGCAGCGCGCGCGACGCGAGTGCGAACAGAACCGCGAGCACGAAGCCGGCACCCAGCGCAAGGTGGCGCGGCGGCTGCGGATACTCGAGAGCGAAGAGCACGCAGGCTGCGGCGAGCGCGAGGGTGCAACCGATGGCCGTGCGGCGGGCTGCGGGCCACGCGGCCGCACCGGCACCGAGCACGCAACCCCAAGCGAAGGCCAGCACGTGGTCGCGCACGGTCCAGGGCCCGCGGAACCACAGCCACACCGCGAGCGCCACCGCCGCCATGCCGACCAGCGTCCACAGAGCAGCGCGAGCGGGTGCCGTGAGTCGATCGAGCGCTCGCTGCCACGCGAGGACCGTCAGCGGCGCGAGCAGGATCGTCGAGAGGTTGGTGACGCGCGAAGGCATCGCCATCAGCACGACGTGCGGCAGAACCTCGAGCCGCTGCAGGGCCGCTCCAGCCAACGTGTAGCTCCATGCGACGAGCGCGAGCACCAGTCCC
>CAITGX010000048.1 GCA_903892045.1 uncultured Planctomycetota bacterium
GACGCCATGGGCACCGGGACGGTGGCGAGCAGGTAGCCGCGCACCATCTCGTCCTCGCCGATCGAGTCCACGAGGCGCGCCACGTCGCGGCCGTCGGGACCGATCACGATCGAGGTTCCCGACTGGGTGGCGCGCACCACCGTGCGCCCGGTGGAGAGGGCCGCAAGGCGCGAAAACGCCAGCATTTGCTCGCTCTCCTGACTCCGCTCAAACCAGGCCTCGTTCGAGACGACCACGTGGAAGTCGACGTCCGCCCGACGCACGGCGTCGGTGAAGACGTCGTCGAAGGCGTTGTCAAAGCACACCGCGGCCCCGAGCCGGTAGCTGCGGCCGTCGCGGGCTGTGAAGGCCAGCACGGGGTCGTCCCCCACCGGCCCGAGGAAGTCGGGGATGTAGCCGGCGAGCTCGAGGATCACCTCGCGCACCATGCCGACGTGCTCGAGCCCGAGCATGGTCTCGGCCCCCGGCACGAGGTGACGCTTGGCCGCGGGGCCGACCCGCGAGCGCCCGGGGCCGGTCCAGATCAGCGCGGCGTTCTGGAAGCGCACCCGCCCGTCGACGGGGCGCAGGTACTCGGCGCCCGAGAGGAACACGGTGCCGAGCGGCAGGATCGGCTGGCGACCGCCGGCCCCGAACAAGAGGCCGTCGATCCACTCGCGCTCGTTGGCCCGCGCCCGGCGGGCCCAGGCCGCGTCGAGCCCCTCGCCGCGCCACGGGTCGAGGCGCGTGCCGTTCTCGAGCGCCGGCGCCAGCTCCTCGGAGACGATCGGGATGCGCAGCATGGTCTCGGCCCACACCACGACGTCCGGATCGGGCGTGCCGTCGGTGCGCGCCGCGAACATGCCCTCGCGCGTCAGGTCGAGCTGCTCGTCCATCATCGCGCGCGACTGGTTCGACTGCTGCTTGCGCCGCTGCTCGAAGCCGGGCTGCACGAGCAGCACGCGCGGGCCGTCCTCGGTCGAGGGCGCGGGCACGAGTCGCGTCAGCACGATCGCCGCCGCGAGCGGCAGGAGCCCGATCGCGAGCGGCCAGGCACGCGTGCCCTTGCCGCCACCGTCGACCTGGCGCTCCCAGAGGTCCGCGAGCGCGCCGCCGAGCGCCGCGAGCACCAGCGACAGGCCCGGCGTGCCCCACACGCGCGCGGAGCCCGAGATCCAGAGCGTGTCGTGCAGGTGCGTGCCGAGCCGCATCCAAGAGACGCCGAAGGGCGGCTCGAGCGAAGCGCGCAGCGTCTCGAACAGGAGCCAGGCGAGCGGCGTGGCGAGGGCGAGCGGCACGCGCCGGCGCAGGGCGCGCAGGGCCCAGCCCTGGGCCGCGAAGTACAGGCCGTGGCCGGGGCCGATGAACCACAAGGTCTGGGTGGCGACCTTGGCCGCCCAGCTCATCACGAGGCACCAGCCGAGCGCCGCGCACAGGAACTCGATCCCGCCGGCCCACGGTCCGCTGGCCGAGGCGTAGCGCGCCCAGAAGGCGACGGCGAGCACCGCGAGCGGCCAGACGCCTCCGTCCGTGAGGATGCCCGGACTCGCAGCCCACAGGAGCGCGAAGGCGGCGAGCAGGCCGAGCAGGCGGACCGGGCGGGAAGCTTCCATGGTCGTGCGCCGCAGATGAGGCGCGGCGGAGCGCGCGGGTTCAACAACAAAAACGCGCGCGGCTCGAGCTCAGCCCAGCGTGCGGAAGGTGAGCAGCGTCCCGGGTTCGACCGCGCTGCCCGCCGGCTGGACCGCCAGCGCGGCGCAGCGCGAGATCCCGACCACGTCGGCGGAGCCGTTCCACGGCACCGGGAGGAGCTCGAGGACGCCGTCGTCGCCCGGCTCGAGCCGCACCGGCAGGTACTGCTCGCGCGGGTTGGTGCCCCGCGCCGGACCGGACCAGCGGCCGCGCAGCGGGCGCGCGAGCACCTCCGCGCGCGCCTCGCCGCCGAGGATGCGCAGGGCCGGGGCCACGAACACCTCGTGGTTCACGAGGCAAGAGACCGGATTGCCCGGCAGCGCGAACACGGGCACGGCGCCGCGCACGCCAAACCACAGCGGCTTGCCCGGCTTGATCGCGACCTTGTGGAACTCGCCGCGCACGCCGCAGCGCTCGAGCGCCGCTCCGACGAGGTCGTACTTGCCCATGCTGACCCCGCCGGTGGTGATCAGGGCATCGCAGTGGCCGAGAGCGTGCTCGAAGGTGCGCTCGAGCTCACGCTCGTCGTCGCGCACCACTCCGCGCGCGACCACCGCGGCCCCCGCGGCGCTCGCCATGGCGGCGAGGTGCAGGGTGTTGCCCTCGCGGATCTGGCCACGGCCCGGCAGGGTGCCCGGCGGCACGAGCTCGTCGCCGCTCGTCAGCACCGCCACCCGCGGGCGACGCAGCACGCGCACGGGCTCGCAGCCGACGGCGGCGAGCAGGGCGAGGTCCACGGCGCGCACCCTCCGCCCGGGGCTCAGGACCGCCATGCCCACGGCGAGGTCGGAGGCTCGCCGGCACAGGTGCTGGCCCGGCTTGGGCCGGTCCTCGAGCCGCACGCGGCCTTCGCCCGCGGGCTGCGACTGCTCGACGATCACCACCGCATCGGCCCCGCGCGGCAATTCGGCACCCGTATAGATGGCGGCGCACTGCCCCGGACCCACCTCGCCCTCGAACGGGGCGCCGGCGCGGCTCTCCCCCACCACGGCCAGCTCGCGCAGCCCGTCCGGCCCGAAGTCCGCGCTGCGGACCGCGAAACCGTCCATGGCGCTCTTGTCGAAGGGCGGCAGGTCGACGTCCGAGAGCGGCGCGGCGGCGAGCACCCGGCCCACGGCGGCCTCGAGCGGCACGTCCTCGGTCTGGGTGAGCGGGGTAACGAGCCCTAGAATCCGCTGTAGCGCTTCGGCCGGAGTGAGCATGGTGGGGCAGGAGGCGAGAGTCTACCGGGCCCCGCGCGCCACAGAGCAGCGCAGCCCCCATCCGCAGCAGCGCACCCCAACGCCAGGAACGCCCCCGATGACCGTCCGTCCCCGTCGCCCGCTGGCGACTTCCCTCGCGCTCCTCCTCGCCCTCGCCCCGGCCTGCACCAAGGAGGCTGCCGCGGAGACCGAGGAGCTCTCCGGGGCCAAGGCCCGCGAGGCCGTGCGAGTCGTAACCGAGACGCTGGTCCAGCGCGAGGTGGTGCGCAAGCTCGAGACGAGCACGCGCGTCGAGAGCGAGTCGGGCGTGCAGGTCTTCCCCCGGGCGAGCGGCGTGGTGACCGCCGTCTCGGTCGAGGAAGGAGACGTGGTGGCGGCCGGCGCGATGCTGGCCCAGCTCGACGACCGCGACGCGCGCCTGCGGCTCGACGACGCGCGCGCCCAGCTCGTCGACGCGGAATCGAGCCGTCCCAAGCTCAAGCTCGCCGTGCGCGAGACGCAGGCGCGGCTCGACGCGGCGCGGCGCACGGCCGAGCAAGCGCGCCGCGACCACGAGCGCAACCTCGCGCTGTCGGAAGGCGGCGGCGACCGGCCGGCCCTGATCTCGAGCAAGGACCTCGAGGCGAGCCAGCTCGCGCAGGACCGCTCGCTCGCCGACGTCGGGCAGGCCGAGCTCGCGCTCGAGCGCGCGCGCGTCGAGGAACAGAACGGCGAGACGGCGCTCGCCCGCACGCGCGTCGCCGTCGAGCGCGCGGAGCTTGAGCTCTCCTACACGCGCATCGTGGCGCCCGTGGCCGGCGTGATCGCCGAGCGCGCGATCAAGGTCGGCGACTCGCTCTCGCCCTCGACCCTGTGCTTCGCACTCACCGACCCCGAGCGCTTGCGCGCCGTGTTCTACCGCCCGCAGCGCGAGCTCGAGATGTTCCGCGCGGCGCTCAAGGGCTCCGGAGCTGGCGCGAGCGGCGTGGCCGAGCTCGCCGTGCGCGCCACGGCCGAAGCCATGCCGGGCAAGGAATTTCAGGGCACCATCGAGCGCGTCGCGCCGACCATCGATGCAGCCAGCGGCAACTTCCGCGTCACAGCGCGCATGCAGCCCGCGGCGCTCTCCGACGCAGCCGCGCGGCTCCTGCCGGGCATGCTCGTGCGGCTCGAGATCGTCACCGACCGTCACGCGAACGCGCTCGTCGCGCCCAAGCGCGCGGTGCGGCGCGAGGGCGATCGCAGCACGATCTTCGTCGTCGAGGGCAACCGCGCGCGCGCGATCGAGATCGAGGAAGGCTTCAGCGACGAGAACGGCGTCGAGGTGATCGCCCGCGGCGGCGCCACGCTCGCGCCCGGCGCGCAGGTGGTCGTGGTCGGCAACCGCGACCTCGAGGACGGCGCCGAGGTCTCGTCCTCCGAGAGCGCGCGCTAGGTCGCGGCCCCATGCAGCGCGAGGACAAGGCCAGCGCGGCGAGCTTCGTCACCGACAGGCCGGTGGCGGTGCTCATGATCATCGTCGCCATCGCGGTGTTCGGCTTCGTGTCGTTCGGGAAGCTCCCCGTCGACCTGCTGCCGGAGATCAGCTACCCGACGCTCACGGTGCGCACGACCTACAGGGGCGCGGCGCCCGCGGACGTCGAGGACCGCATCTCGGTGCGCCTGCAGGAAGCGCTCTCGACCCTGCCGAAGCTCGTGCGCGCGACCTCGATCTCGCGCGCCGAGACGAGCGACGTGCTGCTCGAGTTCGACTGGGGCACGTCGATGACGTTCGCGGTGCAGGACGTGCGCGACAAGCTCGACGGCGTGTTCTTGCCGCAGGGCGCCGAGCGCCCGCTGATCCTGCGCTACGACCCCAACCTCGACCCGATCCTGCGCATCGGCCTCACCGCCGCGGGCGAGGGAGACGAGGCCGCGCGCGTCGACGAGCTGATCCACCTGCGCTGGCTCGCGGAGAAGCGCATCAAGCGCGAGCTCGAGTCGATGCCCGGCGTCGCGGCCGTGCAGGTGCGCGGCGGCCTCGAGGACGAGATCAAGGTGCGCGTCGACCCGTTCAAGATGGCGGCCCAGCGCCTCGACCCGGCCGCGCTCGCGGCGCGCCTCGCGGCGGAGAACATCAACGCCTCGGGTGGACTCATCCGCGAGGGCTCGACGGAGTACCTCGTGCGCACGCAGAACGAGTTTCGCGACCTCGACGAGATCGCGGACCTCGCCATCGAGAAGCGCGGGGCGGCGACGATCCGCGTGCGCGACGTGGCGAGCGTGGAGCGCACCTACGCCGAGCGCGAGGTGACGAGCCGCATCGGCGGGCGCGAGTCGGTCGAGATCGCCGTGTACCGCGAGGCCGGAGCCAACATCGTCGCACTGGCCGATGCGGTGAAGCTGCGCGTGTTCGGCGACGAGTCCCAGCGCAAGGAAGCCGAGAAGCAGGAGCGGCTCGGCACCGGCGCGGCCCTCGGCGAGCGCTCGCGCGCGGACTTCCTCGCGCACCGCTACCGCCGCGACGCGCGCATGGAGCTGCTGTCCGACCAATCGACGTTCATCCGCGCTGCCGTGGACGACGTCAAGAGCTCGGCGGTGATCGGCTCGATCCTCGCGGTCGTCGTGATCCTCGCCTTCCTGCGGCAGCTCGTGCCGACCGCGATCATCGCGATCTCGATCCCGATCTCGGTCGTCGTCACGTTCGCGCCGATGTACGTGGGCGACGTCTCGCTCAACATCATGTCGCTCGGCGGCCTTGCGCTCGGCGTCGGCATGCTCGTGGACAACGCGATCGTTGTGCTCGAGTCCATCACGCGCTGCCGCGAGGAGGGCGACTCGCTGCGCACGGCCGCCGTGCGCGGAGTGCGCGAGGTCGCGGGGGCCATCACGGCCTCGACGCTGACGACGGTGGCCGTCTTCGCGCCGATCGTGTTCGTGCACGGCATCGCGGGCCAGATGTTCGGCGACCAGTCCCTCACGGTGGTCGCCTCGCTGCTCGTGTCGCTGCTCGTCGCCGTGCTGTTCATTCCGATGCTCGCCTCGCGCGAGTGGCTCTCGCTGGACTCGTTCGCGCGCGTCGACGGCGACGACGAACGCGGACTGCTCGCGGGCCTCGACTGGTCCAGCCCGCGGCGCTCGCTCGGAAGCCTCGGACGGCTCGTCCTGCGCCTGGCGTGGCCTTCCGCGGGCGAAGGCCCGTGGACCGCGGGCTCGGCGGTGCCGCGCGCGCTCGGCTGGCTTGCGCGCCTTGTGTTCGGCCTGCTCTCGATCGCGGTCGTCGTGGTCGCGGCGGCGGTGGTGGCGCTCGTCTGGCTGCTCGGGAAGCTGCTGTGGCTTCCGGGCTGGCTCTTCGATCGCGCCTGGACCGCGTTCGAGCGGGGTTACAAGCCCGTGCTGGCAGGGGCACTCGCCGCGCCGGGCACGGTGACGCTCGTGTCGGCGGTGCTGTTCGCGTGGTCGCTGAGCGCGACGCGCGGCCTCGGCGTCGAGCTCATCCCCGAGATCCGCCAGGGCGAGTTCACGGCTCACGTCGCGCTGCCGATCGGCACGCCGCTCGAGCGCACGGACGCGGTGCTGCGCGAGCTCGACGCGCGCGTGCGCGAGGTGCCGGGGGTCGCCATGACGGCGCTCACGGTCGGCGTGGAAAAGGACACCCTGACGCGCGAGGTCGAGGGCAAGCACACGGCGCGTCTCACCGTGCGGCTCGAGCCCGCACCCGAAGTCCGCCGGCGCGAGGAGGAGATCCTCGCCTCCGTGCGCGAGGTGCTCGCGCGCAGCCCCGACGTGGCCTCGATCGACATCCAGCGGCCGACGCCCTTCGCGATCGACGCACCGATCACGGTCGAGGTGCTCGGGCACGACCTCGACTCGCTGCAGGACGTCGGCGCCGACGTCTACGAGCGACTCTCCGCGATGGAAGGGCTCGCCGACGTGCGCACGAGCGTGCGCGTCGGCTTCCCCGAGCTCCGCGTGACCTTCGATCGCGACAAGACGCTGCAGTACGGACTCGACCTGACCGCTGTGTCGAACCTCGTGCGCGACCAGGTGCTCGGCAACGTCAGCACGCGCTTCACCGACGGCGAGGAGAAGATCGACGTGCGCGTGCTCGGCGACGAGGCGGAACTCGGTCGCCTCGAGCGCGTGATGCACCTCGTGGTGAATCCCTCGTCGACGACGCCCGTCGAGCTGCGCTCGATCGCGGAGCTCGAGCCCGTGCAGGGTCCGGCGGAGATCCGTCGCATCGGCAACACGCGCGCGGTCGTCGTCACGGCCTCCCCCACCGGCGCGGACCTCGGTGGCCTCGCGCAGCGCATCGAGCGCGAGCTCGCGAGCCTCGAGCTGCCCGATGACGTGACGGTCGAGCTCGGCGGGCAGAAGCGCGAGATGGACGCGGCCCAGTCGAGCATGCAGGGAGCGCTCTTGCTCGCGCTGTTCCTCGTCTACGTGGTGATGGCGTGCCAGTTCGAGTCGCTGCTGCAGCCGCTCGTGATCCTGCTCACCATGCCGCTCGCCGTGATCGGAGTGGTGGCCGCGCTGGTCGCCTTCTCGATCCCGATCTCCGTGATCGTGTTCATCGGCCTGATCCTGCTCGCCGGCATCGTGGTCAACAACGCGATCGTGCTCGTCGACCGCTGCAACCAGAACCGCGCCGGCGGCATGTCGATCCGCGACGCGCTGCTCGAGGCCGGTCCCACGCGCCTGCGCCCGATTTTCATGACCACCGGCACCACCGTGATCGGCCTCCTGCCGATGACGGGCTGGCTCGAGGGCCTGCCGTGGATCGGCGCGCTCGGTGCGGGCGAGGGCGCCGAGATCCGCGCTCCCATGGCGATCACCGTCATCGCGGGGCTCACGATGTCGACCTTGCTGACTCTGGTGGTCATCCCCGCGCTGTACGCGGTGACGGAAGGCTGGCTCGAGCGCCTGCGGGCGGGAAGGAAGGCCGCATGAGCGCGCAGACCTCGTTCTACCAGCGTCTCGTGCAGCGCCCCGTCGCGCTGCTCGTGATCTTCGTCGCCCTGCTCGTGATCGGCGTGCTGGCGTACATCCGCATCCCCGTGCAGCTCATGCCCGACGGCTTCGTCGAGCCCGGCCTGCAGGTGTGGGTCGCCAACCCCGGCGCGAGCGCGCTCGAGAACGAGCAGAAGGTCGTGCGCGTGATCGAGGAGCAGCTGCGCACGCTGCCCGGCATCGAAGACCTCGACTCGACCGCCAGCGACGACAGCGCCTTCACCTTCGTGCGTTTCGACGGCAGCGTCGACATGGATCTCGCCAAGGCCGAGGTGCGCGACCGCGTCGAGCGCGCCCGCCCGCAGCTGCCCTCCACGGTGCAGGAAGTCGGCGTCTACTCGTGGTCGAACTCCAGCCTGCCGATCCTGTGGTTCGCGATCCTGCATCCGGGCGACGACCCGCGCACCGACTTCCTGCTCGACACCGTGATCCAGCGGCGCCTCGAGGCCGTGGACGGTGTCGGCAAGGTCGAGGTGTGGGGCGTGCTCGACGACTCGGTGCGCATCCTGCTCGACGAGGACCGCGTGCGCGCGGCGGGGCTCGAGCTCGGTGCGCTGATTGGCCGCCTCTCGCGCGACAACTTCGCGCTGCCGCTCGGCGAGGTCGAGGACGGCGAGATGCGTGTGCTCCTGCGCTCCGACATGCGCTTCGGCGACTTCGAGGAGATCGAGAGCTATCCAATCGGCAACGGTCTCGTGCTCTCCGACGTCGCGCGCGTCATCTCCGCCAAGAGCGTGCGCAACCGCCTGTTCAAGATCGACGGCCAGTACGCGTTCTACGGGGAGGTCCAGAAGGACAGTCAGGCCAACGTCGTCGAGACCTGCGACCGCCTCAAGGCCGCGCTGGCGGAGCTGGAGCAGGATCCGCGCCTCGCCGGCGACTTCCGCTTCCTGCCCCTGTTCGACCAAGGCGACTTCATCCGCTCCTCGCTGGCCGCGCTGCGCGACTCCGCGCTGTGGGGCGGCGGGCTCGCGGTGGTGGTGCTGTTCCTGTTCCTGCGGCGCGTGCGCTCGACGCTCGCCGTCGCGCTCTCGATCCCCTTCTCCGCGCTCGTGGCCGTGGCCTGGCTCTTCTTCACCGGTCACACGTTCAACGTGCTGACGATGACGGGCATCACGCTCGCCATGGGCATGCTCGTCGACAACTCCGTCGTGGTGATCGAGAACATCTCGCGCCTGCGGGCGGAGGGCAAGAGCGAGCACGAGGCCGCGGCCGAGGGAACGCGCGAGGTCGCGCTCGCGGTGCTGCTCTCGACGCTCACGACGATCGTCGTCTTCCTGCCGATGATCTTCATGAACGAGAACCCGCTGCTGCGCCTGATGTTCGGCGAGCTCGGGAACCCGCTCTGCCTCAGCCTCGCGTTCAGCCTGATTGCGGCGCTGATCTTCCTGCCGGTCCTCGCGGCGCGGGTCGTCGACGAGCGCTCGCCGCGTGCCGAGCGCCTCGCGCGCGTCCTTGAGCCGCTCGCGGCACTGCCCGCGCGCACCACTGCACGCCTGTGGGGCGCGACACTCTGGCTCGGCGAGTCGCTGGCGGCCATCCTGCGCGCTCCGGCGGCGCTGGCCACCGGAGCCCTCGCCCGCGCGCGCTGGTTGCTCGCGGTCGCACTCGTGGCGTTGGCCGGCCTCGCCGCGTGGCGGGCGCTTGGGGCGATCGCGCTCACGCGCCGAGTCGGAACGGACTTCGGCTGGAGCGGCGCACCCAACCTCGACGAGTCGCTGGTGTACGCGCTCGAGGCGCTCGCGCTCCCTGTCGCGCTCGTGCTCGTGCTCGCGCTGCTGCCGCGGCTCGCGACGCTCCTGCGCGGGCAGCTCGAACGCTCGCGCGACCTCGTGCCGGCCCAGCGCAACCTGGTCGACATGGTGATCGCGACCAACACGCGCCTCCTGCAGTGGACCCTGCAGCATCGCTTCGCTGCCACGCTGGCGGCCTTCGCCGTCCTGCTCTCGATCGCCTGGCCCGCGACGCACATGTCGGTCGCGGCCTTCGGCGAGGACAGCAACACGGCGCGCCTCTCCGTGCAGGTGGACCTCGAGGAGAACTTCACGCTGCAGGAAGCCGCCGACGAGATGCGGCACTACGAGCAGTTCTTCGCCGAGCGACGCGAGCGCATCGGCTATGACCACCTCGCGCTGCGCTTCGACACGCGCGGCGGTCGCATCACGCTCTACTGGGACGTGGCGCAGCCCCGCATGGAGTACGAGGCGCTCGAGCGCGACCTGCGACGCGAGCTCGTGGCACGTCCGGGCCAGCGCGTGCGCCTCTCGAACGACGAGAACGGGGCCAGCGACCGCAGCCGCAACACCGTCATGTTCCGGCTCGTGGGTCCCGACTCCGAGCGCCTCGCCGAGATCGCCGCGCGCGCGGCGGAGGCGCTCGAGCAGGTTCCGGGACTCTCCGGCATCGCCACGCCGGAGGGCTCGGCGCAGAGTCAGGTGAAGGTCGTGTTCGACCCGGACGTCGCGCAGGGCTTCGGCATCTCGGCGACGAGCGCGCTGCAGAGCATCGGCTGGGCGCTGCGAGGCTGGCAACTGCCGCGCTTCCAGGAGGAATCCCGCGAAGTGCCGCTGATCATCGAGTTCGACGAGGAGCAGGTGGCGGGGCTCGACACGCTGCGCGACCTCGAGGTCTTCGGTGGCGAGTCCTCGGTGCCGCTCTCCTCGTTTGCGCGCTTCGAGTTCGCCAATGGAAGCCGCACGATCTCGCGTCGCAACGGCCAGACCACCTGCACGATCACGGCGCGCGTCGATGACCCGCGGCGGCAGAAGGAGCTCTCCGACGCGGGCTACGCCGCGATCCGCGCGCTCGACCTGCCGCGTGGCTACTCCGTCGGCGAGGACGACCTCGTCAGCGCGCGCGCGGAGGAGGAGCTCTCGGAGCTGCGCTCGGCGGCGCTGCTCGGGCTGGTGCTCGTGTTCGTGCTGATGTGCATCCTGTTCGAGTCGCTGATCCTCCCCGGCGCGGTGCTCCCCACGATCCCGTTCGCGTTCGTCGGCGCCTACTGGACGCTGTATCTGACCGGCACCACGATGGACTCGGTCGGCTGGATCGGCCTGATCATCCTGATCGGCGTCGTCGTCAACAACGGCATCGTGCTGGTCGACTGCATCCAGCGCCTGCGCACCGACGGGCTCTCGCGCGCGGACGCCGTGGTCCGCGGCGTCGCGCTGCGCGTCCGCCCCGTGCTGATGACGGCGCTCACGACCGTGATCGGACTCGTGCCCACCGCGATGGCGGAACCTGCGAGCGAGGGCATCGACTACCGCGCGCTGGCGACGTGCATCATCGGCGGCCTGTCGCTGTCGACGGTGCTCACGCTGTGGATCGTGCCGCTGTGCTACACGCAGTGCGATGACCTTGCCAGCGCGCTGGTGGGCCGCAGCCGAGCCCTCATCGCGCTGTTCAGTGCCCGTGCGCGCTCGGCGCGCGCCTAGGAGCAACCGTCAGCGGTCGCGCGCCTCAGCGAGGATCGCCTCGTACTGCCGCGCCTTGTCGGGCTCGCCGCGGCGCTGGTGAATCTCCACGAGCAACTCGAGCGCGCGCAGCGTGTGCACGCGAGCGCGCGCCTCGTCGCCGAGTGCCGTGTAGCACTGCACCAGACCCTGTTCCGTCGAGAGTCGCTCGGGAGAGTGCCTGCGGCGCTCGAGCAGCACCTCGATTGCTCGGGGCCAGCGCTGCTGCGCGATCAGCGAGAAAGCGAGCTCGTCGAGCGCGCTCAGGCTGTGCGGGTTGCGAGCGACGATGGCCTCGAAGCGCTCCACCGCGGCCGCGTGTTTCCCGGTCGCCGCCAGCGCCACGGCCGCGGAAAACGCGCGATACTCGTCGAAGCTCGTGTCGGGCGAGGGCAGGTCCGAGACCTGCAGCGGATCTGGGTACTCGGGCTCCAGCTCGCCGGAGTGGCCGTAGCCGAGCGCTGCGATCGCCAGCGTGCCCTGCTCGGAGGCAGCAAGGCCGTTCGTGCGCAGGCGGGGCGCCGAGACCACCGCTCGAATGCCGGCACGTGCTCGCTCGGCCTGCTCCGCGTGGCTCGCGAGGCTGTCCACGTCGCTCCGCTCGTCGTGCTCGCTCGCTGCAAATCGCGGAGCGGTCGAATGCACGTACTTGCCCTCGGCGCTCGCCCATCCGCACAGCGGACTCCAGCGAAACCGAGCCCAGCCGGACAGTGCCTCGAAATAGACCCCGCGCCCTGGCTCCGCTGGAGCCAGCAGCGAGCGACCGTCGAGCCCCTGCGGCATGTGGAGCCCCATCGCTTCTGCGAGCGTCGGCGCAACGTCGACCACGCTCGTCGTTCGCTCGTCCGCGCGCGCCTCGCGCGCGCCCGGGAGGCGCACGAAGAGCGGCACGCGCAGGGTCGAGTCCCACACGTGCTGACCGTGCGTGTCCTCTCCATGCTCTCCGAGAGCTTCCCCGTGATCGCCGACGACGCACAGCGTGCCGCGTTCGAAGAACCGTTCGCGGCGCAGGTCGGTCCACAGGTCCGCGAGCGCCGCGTCCATCGCCACGACCTCGCCCCAGTAGGGATGGCCACCGGCGCGCTCGACGTGCTCGGGCCAGGCGACATAGGGCGCGTGCGGGTCGAACAGGTGCACCCACAGGAAGAACGGCCGGGTTCGGTCGCGACGCGCGAGCCAGGCGCGCGCATCCGCGATCACGTCGCTTCCGACTCGATCGCTGATCTGCCCGCGCACGCGGTCGTCTCCGCCAGCGGGCTGAGTCCACGCCTCGAACCCTTGGGCGGCGCCGTAGGCGCGATCTAGAGCCAGCGAGCCCACGAAGCCCGCCGTCTGGAAGCCGGCGCGCGCCGCATGCTCCGCGAGTGTGTCGGCCTCGCTCGACAGACTCGCGGGCCCGTTGTTGCGCACGCCGTGCCGCGGCGGGTAGAGGCCCGTGAACATCGAGGCGTGTGCGGGCAGCGTCAGCGGAGCGACGGTGCGCGCGTTCGTGAAGCAGATGCTCTCCCGCGCCAGCGCCTCGAGCGCCGGCGCGACCTCGCGCTCGCCCCCGAAGGCGAGCAGTGCATCGGCGCGCGTCGTGTCGAGCGTGACAAGGACCACCGAACGCGAGTCAACCGCCTCCGGCTCCGAGCATCCGCTCGCTACCGCGAGCAGCAGCGCGAGTCCTCCGGAACGAACCTTCATCGACGCCACGTCCGCCCTCAACCCGCGGAAACCCGCTCGGTTCCGCCGCTCAATCCGATCGCGCGCGAACCTTGAGGTTCTCGCCCACGAAGTTCATGGCAGCGCGCACGCCATCGTAGTCGGGGTGCATCATGCGCACCCAGGCGTTCCCCATGTAGCCGGAGCCCACGGGCTGCGTGGGCGTGCCCGGCGGCGGCAGGTGGCAATCGATCACGTTCGCACCGACGCTGTCCTGCACTCGGTCCATGCCGTCGTAACCCGTGATGCGGCCGTCGCACTCCGGCCGCAGCGCGATCATGCCGCCGGAGCGCGCGCGCGAGGGCTGCTTCTCGGTGCGGCCGAAGCACACGGCACTCGCCCACTCGCGGTAGAGGTCGAAGTCGTTGATGCGAGAGTAGATGTCCCACACGCGCACGCCCGGCGGCCGGCAGCCGATCTCGGAGAAGCGCAGGCCCTTGGGGCCGAAGAACCACTCCATGTGCGTCGCGCTCGTCCCGATGCCGAGCGCCGTGATGACCTTTTGGCCGAGCGCCTTGAGCTCGCCGTAGTCCGGCGCATCCATGCGGTTGGTGATCGCGATCTGCGGCGAGATCCAGCGCGTGCGCATGGCCTCGAGCACATTGGGGTAGTAGTGCGAGATGAAGTCGTGTTTCACCACCCCGTCGATCGTGAGCGTGTCGTAGAAGCCCTCGTGGCCCTCGACGAATTCCTCGACCGCCGTGGGATTGCCGCGGTCGAGCTGGCACTCGCGGATCGCGCTCTCGAGCTCCTCACGGTTGTTCACCTTGTACGTGCCAGCGGCGCCCGCGGCCGCGCGCGGCTTGAGGATCAACGGATAGCCGTTCTCCTCGGCGAAACGCCGCGCATCGTCGGCGCTCTCGGCTCCCGTCGACGCCGCGCAGGGCACGCCCGCGGCGCGCAGCGCGTCCTTCATCGCGGGCTTGTCGCGGCACAGGAACGCCGTGCGCACACTGGTGCCGGGGATCGTGCAGGCCTCGCGCACGCGCGCCACGGGCAGGATGTGTGCCTCCACGGTGCACTCGAGTCGATCGACCCACTCGCGCGACTGGCAACGCCGCACCGCGTCGAGCAACGCGCCCTCGTCGGTCACCGAGCGCACCTGCTCGTAGCGATGCAGCCAGTGCCGGAGCTCGTCATCGAGCGCATCGAGCGGCGACTCGCCGATGCCCGTCACGCGCACGCCGATCGAGTGGAGCGCGCGCACGAACTCGCGCTGGTTCTTCGGGAAGGCGGGCTCGACGAAGAGAACGTGCACGGGGATTCCTCGCTGCGTTGGCCGCGCTAGCGCGGCGGGACCAGGCGCGTGTAGAGCGCGATGTACTCGTCGACCTGGCGCTCCCAGGAGAAGTCCTGCGCCATGCCGTTCTGCACGAGCCGCGCCCACGCGCCCTCGTGACGCCAGACCTCGAGCGCGCGCTGGATCGCGTCCTGCAGCGCCTCGGGCTTGAACTCGTCGAACAGGAAGCCGGTGCCGGTCCCGTTCGCGCCGTCCCACGGCTGCACGGTGTCCGCGAGCCCGCCCGTGCGACGCACGATCGGCACGCTGCCGTAGCGCAGGCTGTACATCTGGTTCAGGCCGCAGGGCTCGTAGCGCGACGGCATCAGGAACAGGTCCGATCCGGCCTCGATCTGATGCGCGAGCGCGTTGTCGAAGCCCGCCTGGAACGCGACCTTCTTCGGGAAGGCGCCGGCGAGCCACTTGAAGTAGCTCTCGTAGCGCTCGTCGCCGCTGCCGAGCACCACGAGCCGCATGTCCTCACGACGCAGCAGCACGGGCAGGATGTCGGGCAGAAGCTCCAGCCCCTTCTGCACCGTCAGGCGCGACACGATGCCGAACAGCGGCGCGCGCACGTCGAAGGCGAGCCCGAAGCGCTCGCACAGCGCCTGCTTGCAGGCTTCCTTGCCGCGCAGGTCGCGCGCGTGGAAGGCCGCGGGAATGAGCGGATCCTTGCGCGGATTCCACTCCTCGCCGTCGATGCCGTTGACGATGCCGAAGAGCGAGTCGGAGCGCTGGCGCAGCAGCCCCTGCAGGCCCATGCCGTGCTCATCGCCTTGAATCTCGCGTGCGTACGTCTTGCTCACCGTCGTGAGGGCGTGCGCGTACAAGAGGCCCGTCTTGAGGAAGTTGACGCGCCCCTCGTTCAGGTCCTCTTGGTAGAGGAAGCGCCGCTCGTTCTCGAGCGCGAGGTCCTTCAGGCGATCGGCGCCCGTCACGCCCTGATAGCCGATGTTGTGGATCGTGAGCACGGTGCGCGTGCGCGCGAAGAGCTTGTCCCACGCATACACCGTGCGCAGGTACAGCGGCATCAGCGCCGTGTGCCAGTCGTTGCAGTGCACGATGTCCGGCGCCCACTGCGTCCACTGGCAGGTCTCGAGCGCCGCGCGCGAGAGCAGCGCGAAGCGCAGCGCCTCGTCGGCGTCCTGCGTGTAGATGCCCTCGCGGTCGAAGAGCTCGGGACAGCGCACGAACCACACCTTCTGCGTGGAGCGCGGCAGCTTGCCGGTCGAGATCGAGAACCAGTACGTGCGCTCCCCCATGCGCATCGGGACGTCCTGCAGCTCGGGCACGGGCTCGAGCTCGACCTGCCCCTTGACCTTGCGGTACAGCGGCATGAAGAGGCGCACGTCGTGGCGCTTCTTGTGCAGGTGGCGCGCGAGAGCGGCGGAGACGTCGGCGAGGCCGCCCGTCTTGGCGAACGGAGCGACCTCGGCGGAGACGAGGCAGATCTTGAGGGAGTCCATCGCGTCGGGGGGCGAATCGTAGCGAGGCGCTCTGCTATCCTCCACGCCGCCATGGTCCGAGTCGTCTTCGTGGCCCCTTTCGCGGCCGACACCACCCTGCGCTTCGTGCGCTCGACGGCGGAACTCGCAGATGTGCGCATGGCGCTGGTGAGCCAGGAGGACCCCGAGCGGTTCCCGGCCGAGCTGCGCGCACGGCTCGCCGGCTTCCGGCGCGTGCGCGACGCCATGGACGCGGGCGAGCTCGCCGACGCCGTGCGCTCGCTGGAGACGGAGCTCGGCGGCAAGGCCGAGCGCCTGATCGGCGTGCTCGAGCAGCTGCAAGTGCCTCTCGCGGAGGTGCGCGAGGCGCTGCGCATTCGCGGCATGGACGCCAACGAGGCTCGCAACTTCCGCGACAAGTCGCGCATGAAGGACGTGCTGCGCGCGAACGGCCTGCCGTGCGCCGCGCATCGCCTGTGCCCCACCGCGGCCGAGGCGCTCGAGTTCGCTTCGCGCGCTGGCTTCCCGCTCGTCGCGAAGCCGCCCGCGGGCGCCGGCGCTCGCAACACGCTGCGCGTCGACGACATGGAGCAGCTGCGCGGCTACCTGCGCAGCTCCCCTCCGAGCGACGCCGCGCCGCTCCTGCTCGAGGAGTTCATCACCGGCGAGGAGTTCTCCTTCGACACGGTGACGCTGCACGGCCGCCACCTGCTGCACTCGATCAACATGTACGCGCCCGCACCGCTGACGGTGCTCGAGAACGCGTGGATCCAGTGGGCCGTGCTGCTGCCGCGCCGCATCGACGGTCCCGAGTTCGCTCCGATCTTCGACGCCGGCCCGCGCGCCCTCGACGCGCTGGGCATGCACACCGGCGTCACGCACATGGAGTGGTTCCGCCGCCCCGACGGCCGCATCGCGATCTCCGAGGTCGCCGCGCGTCCGCCCGGCGCGCAGTTCACGACCCTGATCTCCTACGCCCACGACTTCGATCTCTACCGCGCTTGGGCGCGGCTCTGCGTGCACGAGCAGTTCGACGTGCCCGAGCGTCGCTTCGCCGCGGGCGCTGCGTACTTGCGCGGGCAGGGGCAAGGAAAGGTCGTCGCGATCGAAGGCCTTGACGAGATCCGCCGCGAGCTCGGACCGCTCGTGCTCGAGTGGAAGCCGCCCGCGGTCGGGCAGGGCGCGAGTGGGACCTACGAAGGCGAGGGCTTCGTGATCGTGCGCCACCCGGAGACGGACGTGGTGCGCGAGGCCCTCTCGAAGATCGTGCGCACGGTGCGCGTGCGCCTCGGCCAGTGAGGAACGGTTCGATGCTGAACGTGATCATGATCTCGCCGGGCTTTCCGGCGGAAATGCCGCACTTCGCGCGGGGCCTCAAGACGGTCGGCGCCAGCGTGCTCGGCATCGGCGACCAGCCGAAGAGTGCGCTGGAGCCCATGGCGCGAGAGAGCCTCGATGCGTACCTGCAGGTGCAGAACCTGTGGGACGAGGAAGCGGTCGTGAAGGCGACCGTCGAGCGCGTGCGCGGCCAGAAGATCGACCGCGTCGAGTGCCTGTGGGAGCCCGGCATGGTGCTCGCGGCGCGCCTGCGCGAGGCCCTCGGCGTCGACGGACTCGGCGTCGAGAAGACGATCCCGTTCCGCGACAAGGTGCGCATGAAGGAAGTGCTCGCGCAGGCCGGCGTGCGCATCCCGCGCTTCGCGCGCGCGCGCAGCGCGGCCGAGGTACGCGAGGCCGCGAAGCACTGCGGTTACCCGCTGATCATCAAGCCCGTCGACGGCGCCGGTTCCGCCGACACTTACACCTGCCGCAGCGACGCCGAGCTCGAGAACGCGCTCGGGCTCGTGCGCCACGTGAAGGAACTCACCGTCGAGGAGTTCATCGAAGGCGAGGAGTTCACCTTCGACACGATCTGCACGGAAGGTCGCATCCTGTTCGAGAACGTGGGCTGGTACCGCCCCAAGCCGCTCGTCGCGCGCCTGAACGACTGGATCAGCCCGCAGTGCGTCGTGCTGCGCGATCTCGAGGCGCCGCACGTGAAGAAGGGTCGCGAGCTCGGCCGGCAGGTGCTCGCCGCCATGGGCTTCCGCTCGGGCTTCACCCATATGGAGTGGTTCTACACGCCCAAGGGCGAGGCCGTGTTCGGCGAGATCGGCGCGCGGGCGCCCGGTGCGCGGCTCGTGCACATGATGAACTACTCGGTGGACGCCGACCTGTTCGTCGCGTGGGCCGAGGCGGTGTGCCACGGGCGCATCAGCCAGGACACTTCGAAGAAGTACAACTCGGCGATGATCTTCAAGCGCGCCTCCGGGCCCGGCGGGATCGTCACGCGCATCGAGGGACTCGAGAGCCTGATGGCGCGCTACGGCGAGCACGTCTGCAACCTCGAGCTCGTGCGCACGGGTGAGCCGCGCCGCGACTACCGGCAGGTGCTCGTCGGCGACGGCTGGATCGCCTGCCGCCACCCTGACCTCGCGTTCACCTCCGACATGGCCGACGCCTTCGGCTCGCAGCTGCGCATCCACGCGGACTGAGCGGCGCACCCAATGACTCACTCGCGCGTCGTCCTGCTCGGCCCCCAGCGGCTCCAGCCCACGCTCTCCGACGCCGTCGCGTCGCTCGGCGTGCGCGGGCGCCTCGCGGCCGTGACCGCGGGCTGGGAGGAGCGCGAGGCCGAGGATCAGGAGCTCTCGGCGCACCTCGCCGGCCGCACCGTCAACCTCGCGCTGTACGAACGCGCGGACGGCGTGTTCCGCTACGACACGGAGCTGCACAAGGCGACGCGCGCACGTCAGGACCGCATCCGCCGCAGCCAAGAGCTCTACCGCGTGCGCCTCTCGCACCAGCTCGAGGCCGCGCGCGAGCTGCTGCGCCGCGAGACCCGCCCGGGCTACGAGGGCCTCGTGCCGCCGCAGATCGAGGGCGCGATCGAGGGCCTGCGCGCGCTCGACGCCGAGCACGTGCAGCGCATCCGCTCGATCCATGTCGAGTTCGAGCTGGCGTGGAAGCCCTTCGAGCGCGAGAGCATCGCGCTGCAGCGCCGCGAGCTCGAGGCCACGCTCCAAGACTGCTCGGGACTCTGCATCGCCGGCGGCAACGTCGGCATCCTGCTCAACCGCCTGCGCATGTTCGGCGTGCTCGACATGCTGCGCGGCCAGCCGATCTTCGCGTGGTCCGCAGGCGCGATGGTGCTCACCGAGCGCATCGTGCTGTTCCACGACTTCCCGCCGCAGGGCGCGGGCGACCCCGAGGTGCTCGAGGCCGGCTTGGGCGCTGTCAGCGGTCTCGTCGCACTGCCCCACGCGGACAAGCGCCTCGCGCTCGACGACCGCGCGCGCGTCTCCCTGCTCGCGCGCCGCTTCGCGCCCGCGCTGTGCGGCGCGCTGTGGCCGCGCACGCGGCTCGACTGGAGCGACGGTCGCTGGAGCGGCGAGAGCGGCACGCGCCAGCTGTGCGCGGACGGCTCGCTCGCGGAGGTCGGCGCATGAGCCTGCTCGGCGAGCTCGCGGCGAAGAGCCACATCGGCCCGGCCGACATCGACGCGTTCCTGCGCGCGCACCGCTTCCCGCTCGTCGAGGGCCGCACGGTGACCTTCGTGTACGTGGGCGCCGCCGACGAGGTGCGCCTGCGCCACTGGATCTCCGGCCTGCCATCCTCGCAGCCCTTCGCGCGCTTCCACGGCTCGCCCATGTGGACGCTGTCGCTCGACATCCCCGAGGGCTCGCGCGTCGAGTACAAGCTCGAGATCGTGCGCGGCGGTCACCACCAGCTGGTGCAGGACCCGCTCAACGAGAACCTCGCCCGCGATCCCTACGGCGCGAACTCGGTGGTCTACGGCGCCGGCTATTCACGCCCGGACTGGATCGGTCACGACGCCGAGGCGCGCCTCGGCGAGATCCAGGAGCAGAAGGTCGAGAGCGCCGCGTTCGGCGAGACGCGCGACGTGCTCGTGTACGTCCCCGCGCGCTTCCGCACCACGCGCCGCTACCCGCTGCTCGTCGTGCACGACGGCCCCGACTACGTGAAGTTCGCCAGCCTGCGGACGGTGCTCGACAACCTGATCCATCGGCTCGAGGTGCAGCCGATGGTCGTCGCGCTCACCGGCTCTCCCAATCGCCTGATCGAGTACGCCAGCGACGAGCGCCACGCGCGCTTCGTCTGCGACGAGCTCCTGCCCATGCTGGAGTCGCGCTATCCGCTGCTCCCGCAGGCCGCCGCGCGTGGCCTGATGGGCGCGAGCTTCGGCGGCGTCGCCTCGCTCTCGACCGCCTGGCGTCGCCCGGGCGTGTTCGGCAACCTGCTCCTGCAGTCGGGCTCCTTCGTGTTCACCGACATCGGCGACCACGACCGCGGCCCGGTCTTCGACCCCGTCGTGCGCTTCATGAGCGAGTTCCGCGCCAACCCCGGTCGCCCCGCCGATCAGGCCTACGTCTCCTGCGGCACCTACGAGGGCCTGATCTACTACAACCGCTCGATCGTGCCCCTGCTCCAGTCCACCGGCATGCACGTGCGCTTCACCGAGGCCCGCGACGGCCACAACTGGGAGAACTGGCGCGACCGCCTGCGCGAGGGCCTCACCACCCTCTTCCCCGGCCAGCTGATGATGGTCTACGAGTAGCGCGCCCGGCGCACCCCGCGGCTGCGGCATCTACGGCGTCGCTCCGCTCCCGCCTCCGTGCCTACGCCCCGGTGCGCGCCTCCGGGCACTTCACTCGACGAGAACTGGGGCGAGCACGACCCGGAAC
>CAITGX010000049.1 GCA_903892045.1 uncultured Planctomycetota bacterium
GCGCTCGCCGCGCGGCTGCTACGCTTCCCTCCATGGCACGCGAACGCGCAACCGTGCTCGTCGTCGACGACGACGGCGACATCCGGCTCTCGTTGGAGATGATGCTCCAGTACGAAGGCTTTGAGGTCTGGACCGCCAAGGACGGCGAGGAAGCGCTTGCGCGCATCGAGCGCGAGGCTCAGTCGGGCCGCGCCGCGGAGCTCGTGCTGTGCGACGTCAAGATGCCGCGCCTCGACGGGCCCGGGCTGCTCGACGCGCTCGCGGCCCGCGGCTCGCGGCCGAGCGTGATCATGATCAGCGGCCACGGCGACATCGCGACCGCCGTCGACGCGCTGCGGCGCGGGGCCGTCGACTTCATCGAGAAGCCGCTCGAGCAGAACCGCGTCGTGGTCTCGCTGCGCAACGCGCTGCGCGAGCGCCGCCTCGCCTCCGAGAACGCCCACCTGCGCACGCGGCTCGCCGAGCCCTGGCGACTGGTGGGCACGAGCGCCGCGATGAGCACGCTGCGCGAGCAGGTTGCGCGCGTCGCGCGCAGCGACGCCTCCGTGCTGATCACCGGCGAGAACGGCTCGGGCAAGGAAGTCGTCGCGCGCCAGATCCACCTCGAGAGCGCACGCGCGGCGGCGGCGTTCGTGACGGTCAACTGCGCGGCGATTCCCTCGGAGCTGATCGAGTCCGAGCTCTTCGGCCACGAGAAGGGCAGCTTCACGGGCGCGGTCGAGCGCCGCACGGGCCACTTCGAGCTCGCGCACGGCGGAACGCTGTTCCTCGACGAGATCGGCGACATGCCGCTGCCCGCCCAGGCCAAGGTGCTGCGCGCGCTCGAGACGCGCGAGGTCACGCGCGTCGGCGGAGCGCGTCCGCAATCGGTCGACATTCGCATCGTCGCGGCGACCAACGCCGACCTCGCGGCGGCGGTCGAGGCCAAGACCTTCCGCATGGACCTCTTCTACCGGCTGAACGTGGTGCCGCTGCGCGTGGCGCCGTTGCGCGAGCGCCGCGAGGACATCCCCGCTCTCGCGAGCCACTTCCTGCGCGAGCTCGCGGCACGGGTCGGCCGCGCACCGCACGCGCTCGCGCCCGATGCGCTCGAGCTGCTCGGGACGCTCGAGTTCCCCGGCAACGTGCGCCAGTTGCGCAACTTGCTCGAGGGCGCCTGCGTGCTCGCCGAGGGTCCGACGCTCGCACGCGCGGATCTCGAGCGCATCCTCGAGAACGGTGCGGGCCATGGAGCGCGCGGCGGCGCGCCGACGGCGCACGACGCGTTCTCCGCCGTGACCTTCGAGGACTTCAAGGATCGCAGCGAGGCCGAGTTCTTCCGCCGCAAGCTGGCGGAGAACGAGGGCAACGTGAAGCGCACCGCCGAGCTGCTCGGCATGCAGCGCTCGCACCTCTACAAGAAGCTCGAGCGCTACGGGCTCAAGTAGCGCGCAGCGCGCGGATGGCCGCAGAAAACAGCGCGGGCCGGCGAGTTCTCGCCGGCCCGCGCCATCGAACAGGAGTCGCGCCGCAGCGGGCGCGCGCACTCACTTCA
>CAITGX010000050.1 GCA_903892045.1 uncultured Planctomycetota bacterium
CCGCCAAGACGACGAACCTCTCCAACGGCATCGGTTTCAACCTGTGCCCGTGATCGGCCGTTGACCGAGGGCGGGTCGCGGACCCACCTTCAGCCAGCGCACTGCCTCCGGCAGTGCTCGGGGGATCCTTCTCGGGAGACGCCAAGGCGTCTCCCGAGCTTTTTCTGGTCGCAGGAGAGACAAGGCAGCGGGCGCGCGATGGCCGGTGTGGGGGCCGTCGCGAGGTTGCGGCGGCGCTCGAGGGCGTGCGCTGGGGCCGGAGGAGGGGGAGCGTTGGGCGAGTGGGCTTCCCAGAGGGGAGCGGGGCCCCTAGCGTGGGGAGGAATGGAGGCGCGGGAGGGGGAACGGGCGGGGCGCTGGGTGGCTCTCGCGGTGGCCGTGGCCGTCGTCCTGCGCGTGTGGGAGGCGCTGGAGTCGAGCCTGTGGCTCGATGAGCTGCACACGCTCTCACACGCGAGCCTGCCGACGCTCGGGGCCGTGGTGGAGCATGTGCGCGCGGAGGTGGTCCACCAGCCGCTGTTCTTTGGTGTCGTGCACGTCTTCGGTGGATGGGAAGAGGGCGCCTTGCTGCGCTTCCTGCCCGTGCTCTCCAGCCTGCTCCTGTTCCTGCCGGTGGTCGCGTTCGCGCGTGCGGCGGGGTTGAGTGCGCGCGGAGTCGCGCTTGCGGCGTGGCTGCTCGCCTGCCTGCCGTACCAGGTTCACTATGCGACCGAGCTTCGCCCCTACGCGTGGCTGGCCGTATTCAGCGCGGGAGCGATGTGGGCGGCATTCAGCGAGCACGGCTCGCGCTTCGGACGGCTGGCGCTGTTCGCGCTGTGCGTCGCGGCGGGCGTGCTGACCCACCGGATCATGGAGGTGGTCGTCCTCTCCATCGGTGTGGCGCGGCTCCTTGTGCGCAGCCGGGACATGCTGCCGCTAGGGTGGCTCATCGGCGCCGGCGCCCTCGCGGTGCTCCCCGAGGTCCCGTGGTTGCTCGCCTATGCGCAGAAGGCCACTTCCGACCGGCTCGACTACCAGGCGGACGTCGGTGGATTCGTGCTGCGACCCGCGCTGGTCAAGGAGGCTCTCGTGCTGCCTTCGCGCCTGTTCGCGCCGTTCCTCGGCGCACTCGGTGGCAGCTGGGCGATGCTCGCCAAGGTCGGCGCGAGCGTGTTCTTCCTCGTCGGCATCGGTGGCCTCGTGGGGGCGTGGCGTCGCCGAGCGAGCGCCGGTCCGTTGCCCGCACCGCTGCGCGCGCTCGCCTGCGCGACGCTGGTCTGCTTCGCGCTGGTCTTCGTGCTGTCCTTCTATCGCTGGGATCGCCTGCCCTTGCAGTACTTCGCGCCCGTCGCTTGGGCCTTGCCCGTGGGCGTCGCGGTGCTCGCCGAGCGCTGGCCCGAGCGTTCGCGCGCGCAGTTCGTCGGACTCATCGCGAGTTCGGCGCTGGCGCTGGGAGTCGCGCAGGCCGGCGGCAGGAACATGGAGGACATGCGCGGTGCCGTCGCCATCGCGCGCGAGCTCGGCGCCAGTCGCGGCGAAGTGCTCTACACCGGGCTGATGGTGCAGCCCTCGCTGTTCTCGCACACGCTTGCGTACGACGCCTACGCGCGCGACCTGCCGCGGATCGAGCCCGACGCCGCGCCGCGCCTCGGTGCTCCGGGCTTCGAACGCCCGCTCGTCGTGCTGCGCCGCGGACGCATTCCGCTCGACGACGAGCGTTGGGTACAGCTGCTCGAGGGGCGCTCGATCGTCGCGGAGCGCAAGGTCGACGACTACCTCGCGATCTTCGTGCTCGCACCGGCGCCGTAGCGCCGGACGTCGGTGCCGCTCAGCCGCGGGCGACCTTGGCCTCGGCGCTCGCCACGGCGCGGTTGTAGACCAGCGCGAGGAGCTGTCCCGCCAGCCAGCCGGTCGCGAAGCCCCACGCCGCTCCGACGAGTGCGCCGGTCCACGTGATCGCGTAGCCGGGGAAGAAGGTGTCGATGTGCTCGAGCAGGTCGCCGGGCCGCTCGCCCCCGCGCAGCAGCAGCGCGGCCGTGACGGCGAACAGGCCCACGCCCAGCAGGCTGCCGAGTGCGAGACTCCAGCTGCGAGCATTCAGGCGCACGTGCTTGTCGAGCTCCGCCTCGCGCTCCGCGCGCGAGATCGGGGCACGCGGGGCTAGCAGGCGGCCGAGCGCGTAGCCGACCACGAAGGCGTACAGGAATCCGAGCAGGCCACCGGTCCACGACACGTCGTAGCCCGGGAAGATGTGCGTGAGGCGGCCGAGGTGCGCGCCCGCGTTCTCCCCGCCGCGCAGGAGCAGCCACCACGTTGCCACGAGCAGGCCGAGGCCCAGCACGAGCCCGGTGGCGATGCCCCAGGCGCGCGCGCTGGCGCGGTAGATCGTCGTGCGGAGCGTCTCGTGGGCGGGGCTCATCGTTCAGATGTGATCGAGGAATCCGCGGCTCTCCTCGAGCTCCGCACGGGCCCGGAACACGAAGGATGTGATGGCCAGCACGAGGTTGCGTGCGAAGGCGAAGCTCCAGCCGACCACGAAGCCGAGCCAGAAGCCCCAGAAGGCCCCGACGGGGAGCGCGCCCCACGAGACCTCGTAGCCGAGGAAGAAATTCCCGAGCAGCTCGAGCGGGTAGGGATTGTCCGGCGCGCGGAGCAGCGAGAGCGCGGTCGCCAAGGCGACGGCCAGAGCCACCACGGCGCCCACGGCCGTGCCCAAGCAGCGCTTGTGCAGCGGCGCGAAGGCGAGCTCGAACTGGCTCTCGAGCTCCGGGTCGCTCTCGACGGACGGATGGGGGGCGGATGTCATCGCGGCTCCCGGGCCATCTTAGATCGGCCGGGAGCGCCGCTGCCATGGGCCATCGGCCGGGAAAGCACGGCCCAAGGCCCCGAAACGGGAACTCAATGGCCGCGTAGCCGACGTGCGGTGGCCCGCAGCCACAGGTGCGCGCGGAAGGCGCGGCTCCCGAAGCTCTCGAGGCGCCCCGCAGCGCGGTAGTAGAAGGCGTCGAGCCGCGGCAGCCGCTGAGCGTCGGGGCTCGCCGGCAGCGTGGCCAGCTCGGTCGTGCAGGCGCGTGCGAAGCGCGAGCGCACGGCCGCCGCGACGCGCTCGTTCACGTCGCCATAGGGGTAGCAGAACGAGCTCGGCCGCGTGCCCAGCTCGCGTTCCAAGTCGGAGAGCGAGCCGTCGAGCTCGTCCTCGAGGGCATCGTCATCGAGCTGGGTGAGGCGCGGATGGGTGCGACTGTGGGAGCCGAGCGTGAGCCCCTGCTTCTGCATGCGCCGCAGCGAGTCCCAGCCGAGCAGCGGCAGCGTGGGAATCCCGCGCGCGCTCTCTCCGCCCCAGGCGTTGTCGCGCCCGACCCGCTGCGTGGCGACGAACAGCGTCACGGGGAAGTCCTGATAGCGCAGCAGCGGCCACGCGACGCTCTCGAAGTTGGTGAAGCCGTCGTCGAAGGTGAGCGCGACGGCATCGCGGTGCTCGGGGACAGCGAGGATCTCCTCCAGTCGCACGACCGCAACCTTGCCCGAGCGCAGGAACGCGATATGACGCCGCAGCGTGCCCTCGTCGATCGAGACCGGCGAGCCCGAGGGATCGATCGAGTGGTAGGTGAGGATGGCGCGCATGGCGGTGCTCAGCGGCGCTTGCGCAGCTCGGCCAGCCGCTCCTTGGCCCACGGGTGCTCGGGGGCGACCACGAGGAAGGTCTCGAGCTCGAGCTCGGCCTCGTCGATGCGCTGCAAGCCCAGCAGGATCTCGACCAGCACTTGGCGCTTGTCGTGATCCGCGGGTGCGAGCTCCACGGCGCGGCGGGCGTGCGTGAGTGCGGCGAGGAAGTCCCCGTTCAGGTAGCTCGCGCGGCCGAGAACCTCGTGCGCGAAGGCCGAGGCGGGATCCGCGGCGACGGCACGTCGGGCGAGCTCGAGGGCCCGGACACGATCCTCGGACGCCATCGCGATCTCGGAGGCCGTGCAGAGCACGG
>CAITGX010000051.1 GCA_903892045.1 uncultured Planctomycetota bacterium
CCCAGCGTCCCCGTACCCCAGCGTCCCAAGGACCCGCCCATGCGTCTCCGCGCCCTCGCCGTGCTCGCCTGCCTGCCCCTGTGTGCCTCGTTCCCCGCCGCCCAGAAGTTCTCCTTCCGGGCCGAGAAGGGCGCCAGCGTGGAGAAGTCCTTCGCCATGGACCTGTCCTTGGACCTCGACGACTTCGCGATCTCGGTCGACGGCGAAGAGATGCCCGCCGAGGACATCGGCAGTCCCGAGATGTCGATGCGCCAAGAGTCGCGGCTCGTGTTCCTCGACACCTACCCGCAGGGCGCGGACGGGCGTCCGGCGCTCCTGCACCGCAAGTTCGTGTCGCTCGCCAACGAGGAGCGCCAGACCATGGGCGGAGACGGCGAGAGCGAGTCGGAGACAACGACCGAGAAGAGCGAGCTCGAGGGACACACGGTCGCGTTCCGCTGGGACGCGGAGAAGGAAGAGTTCAAGCGCAGCTACGAGGGCGAGGGCGCGGACGAGGCCCTGCTCGAGGGACTCATCGAGGACTGCGACCTGCGCGGCGTCTTGCCGGCGGGGGACGTCAACGCTGGGGACAGCTGGGATCTCGATCCTGAGGTGTTCGACCTGCTGACGGGTCCGGGCGGCGATGTCGGCCTCGTCGACCCCAACGACGAGGACGACGGCGACGACGACCTTGACGAGCAGTTCCGCGACAACACGGAAGGCGAGCTCAAGGCGACGTTCGTCGGCATGCGCGAGATCGAAGGCGTGCCGCTCGCGGTGATCGAGATCGCGGGCAATGCGAAGACGCACGCGAAGAAGGACTCGAGCGAGGGCGAGGGCCACGGCGGTACGAACACGATGGAGCTCGAGTTCGCGGAGGTCGAAGGCGAGGTGCTCTGGGACCTCAAGCTCGGGCGCGCCGTGTCCTTCACGCTCTCGGGCAACGTGCTGGCGCGCATCAGCGAGGATGCCACGCTCGAGTTCGAGGGCCAGTCGATCGAGATGAGCCAGCGCATGACGCTCGTCGGCAAGCTCGCCAGCACGGGCAAGTTCGCCGCGGGCGAGTGAGCTTCGAAGTGCCATTGCCCGCTGCGATCTTGGCGGGCGCCAGCGAGGGGCCAGCGCGCGGGCTTGTCCCGTGCGCCGTGCCCGCCCCTGCGCGAACGGCGGAACTCGCTCTCTAGCGCCGGTTCAGCGCACGCGTGACGAGCGGCCCGATCACGCCGCCGATCACGATCATCACGCCGACGAGGATCGCCACGCGCAGCAGCGCGCGCTCGCCGCGCGGAAACGTCGTGGCGAACAGGCCGACGGCGGCCGCGCCGAACATCACGAGGCCCAGCACGAGCACCCAGCTCTGGCTGAAGAACAGCCGCAGGTCGCGCACGGCGTGGACGCCGTCGTCGTCGAGCTTCCAGCCGTTGGGCAGAGCGGCACGCAGCTCGGCGGGTGTCGGCGGACGCCCGTCCTTGCGGACCTTCGAGAGGTCGACGAGCTCGTCGACGCGCACGCGTTGAGGATCGCTCATGGCCGTTGCTCGCGCACGAGGCGCACGAGCGTAGCGCGCGCGGCGTCCGGATGCGCGCGACCGCCGGAGAGCGCGAGCGCTGCGCCCAGGAGAGCCTCGAGCGCGCGCAGCTTGCCGGCGCGCAGGTCCGCGAGTGCCTCCGGGCGGGCCTCGAGCGCACGCTGGCACAGCTCGTCGAGCTCGGGGCCTTCCTCGATGCGCTCGAGGCCGAGCGCGCGCAGGAGTTCGCGCGGAGCGCGCGGCGAGCGCAGCATCTCGCGCAGGATGGTGCGCGCGGCGGGGCGGCTGGCGCGGCCGCTCGAGGCGAGCTCCACGAGCTCCGCGAAGTCGAAAGGCTTGAACGGGAGCTCTTCGAGTGCGGCGATACCGTGGGCGCGCTCGCGCAAGAGCGCCCGCAGCTCGTTCGCCATCCAACTCGCGATGGCGCGCGGGTCGCGCGAGTGCTTGAGCGCGGCCTCGAAGAAGTCGGAGCTCGCGGGTGACTCCAGCACGACCTCGGCCAGCTCGCGGTCGAGTCGCAGCTCTTCGACGTAGCGTCGACGGCGCGACGCAGGCGGCTCCGGCAGGCAGGCCGCCAAGCGCGCCACGCGCGCTCGATCCAGCGCGAATTCCGGCAGGTCGGCCTCCGGGAGCCAGCGGTACTCGGCGGAGCCTTCTTTCTCGCGCATCGGCCGCGTCTCGCCGCGCTCCGCATCCCACAGGCGCGTCTCGCGCGCGATCGCGCGGCCACCCTCGAGCATCGCGCGCTGCCGCGCGAGCTCGTGCGCGAGCGCATCGTGCACGTGCACGAACGAGTTCAGGTTCTTGATCTCGACTCGCTCGCCCAAGGCTCCATCCGCAGCGCGGAGGCTGACGTTGACGTCGCAACGCAGCGAGCCGCGCTCCATGTCGCACTCGCCCGCTCCGACGAACACGAGCAGCTCGCGCAAGCGCTCGAGACCGTCACGGGCCTCGGCCGCGCTCGCGAACTCGGGCGCCGTCACGCACTCGACGAGCGGCACACCCGCGCGATTGAGGTCGACGAACGACTCGCCGCCGCGGTGCAGGATCTTGGCCGCATCCTCCTCGAGGTGGAGGCGCTCGATCCTCACGTGCTTCCCGCTCGACAGCTCGAGCGAGCCGCCCGTGCCGAGCGGGGTGCGCGCCTGCGTGATCTGGAAGCCCTTGGGCAGGTCGCAGTAGCTGTAGTGCTTGCGGTCGAAGCTCACGCGCTCCGCGAGCTCGCAGCCGAGCGCGAGCGCGGCGCGCAGCGCGAGATCGAGCGCCTCGCCGTTGAGCGCCGGCAGTGCGCCGGGCTGACCCGAGCAGGTCTCGCAGGCGAGCGTCGAAGGTGGCGCGCCGAACGTGTTCGCGCAGGCGCAGAACAGCTTCGAGAGCGTGCCGAGCTGGCAGTGGACCTCGAGGCCGATGACGGGCTCGAAGCGCGTCACGGCAGCGCTCCGAGCAGGGGCGGGCGCGCGAGGTGGTGCCCCGTGGCTGCCTGGAAGCAGCGTGCCACGGCGAGCACGCGCGCGTCCGCCAGCGGCGGGCCCGTGACCTGCAGGCCGACGGGCAGCTCGACGCCATCTGCCGCGGTCGTGCCGCAGGGCACGCTGGCGGCCGGAAGTCCCGCGAGGCTCGCCGGGGCGGTGAGTGCGTCGCAGGCGTACATCGCCAGCGGATCGTCGAGGCGCTCGCCGAGCCGGAAGGCCGGCTCCGCGACGGTCGGCCCAACGAGCACATCGACGCGCTCGAAGCACGCGACGAGCTCGTCGCGCAACAGCCTGCGCACGCGAGCCGCCTGCTCGAGCCATCGCTCTCGCTCGCCGTGCGACAGCGCGAGGGTTCCGAGCAGCACGCGTCGTTGCGCCTCGCGGCCGAGACCTGCGCCGCGCGTCGCGGCGATCGAGCCCTGCAGGCTCCCGTCACCGGATTCTCGCGTGCCGTAGCGCAGGCCGTCGTAGCGCGCGAGGTTGCTGGC
>CAITGX010000052.1 GCA_903892045.1 uncultured Planctomycetota bacterium
CGCGATGGCGAGCACTGGCAAGTCGCGAGCGCATCCGGAGAGTTCCGCGCCCGGCGCGTCGTGCTCGCCGTGGCGTCCCCCACGGCCGCACGCTTGCTCGCACCGTCGCAGCCCGAGCTGGCGCGCATCGTCGGCACGATCGTCGCCGAGAACGTCGTCTCGCTCGTGCACGTGCACCGGCGCGAGAACGTCGGCCATTCGCTCGCAGGCTTCGGCTACCTCGTCGCGTCCCGCGAGAAGCTGCGCCACCTCGGCACGCTGTTCAGCTCCTCGATCGCGCCCGATGCATGCCCCTCCTCGCACGTGGTGCTGCGCACGCTGCTCGGCGGTGCCCGACAGCCCGAGCTCATCGACGCGAGCGACGCCGAGCTCATGAATATCGTCCAGGACGAGGTCGGCGGCCTGCTCTCGCTGCGTGGCGCGCCCGAGTTCACCGCGCTCCAACGCTGGCGCGCGACCTTGCCGCGCTTTGACCTGCAGCACCCCTCCCGGGTCGACGCGATCGAGCGCGCGACGCCGCCGTCACTCGGCCTGACAGGCAACTGGCTGCGCGGGATCGGAGTGAACCACCTCGCGGCTTCGGCACGAGCGCTCGCGGCCCGTCACGCCAGCTGAACGCGAGCCTGCATCCGGGAAAGCGACGCTCCCCGCCCGTCGCGGTCGCGGCAGGCGGGGAGCCAAGGTGCGCTCGTGCGGGCTACTTGCCCGACTGCTGGCGCTGCAGGCGCTTGCGGTACTTGTCCGCGAGCTCGGTCTGGCGATTCGACATGCTCTGCTGCACGCCGTCGATGAACACGTAGTCCACCTGCGTGCCCGTGTCGAGAATGTCACCGTTGGTGACGACCACGTCGCCGAGCTTGCCGGGCGCGAGGCTCCCGAGCTCCTGCTCGAGGCCGAGCACGCGCGCCGCGTAGAGCGTCACGCTGCGCAGAGCCTCGTCCTTCGGCAAGCCGAACGAAGCGGCCATCGCAGCATGGAACCCGACGTTGCGCACGTTCTCGTCGTCGCCGGAGCTCAGCGCGAACTGCACGCCCGCGCGGTGCAGCACCGCGGGGTTCGCGTAGACCGCGTCGTACGGATCGAAGTCGCTCGAGGGCAGCACGAGCGTGCCGGACACGACGACCGGGATCTTCGCCGCGGCGAGCTCATCGGCGACCTTCCAGCCCTCGCGCGCCCCGAAGATCACGGCGTCGAGCTTCTGCTCGGCGATCCACTTGACGGCGTAGAGCAGCGTCTGCGCGCCGTCCGCGTGCACGGCGACCTTCTTCTGCCCGAGCGCGAACGGTGCCAGCGCCTCCATGCGCACGTCGTAGTCGGGACGCGGCGAGCCCTTGGAGATCGACTCGTCGAGCAGCCGCGAGTACTCGCGCGCCGCCGCGAGCTGCTTCCCGAGTTCCTTCAGGACCTCGGGCTCCTTCTTCTCCTTCGCCGTGTTGCTCACGCCGGGGAACGAGAGGTGCAGCATGTCGCGGTCGACCTGCAGCAGCTCCTCCCAAGTGTCGCCCGCGAGGCGAATCACGCACGACTGGCCCATCCACGGCCCGCCGCCCTGCGGCGACGACTGCGCGCGCGTCACGCCGTTGAAGCGCGTGACGCCGATGTGCACCGACTCCGCGTTGAGCGAGGCCGACGCGCGGATGTCCGGCTGGCTGCCGCCGATCTCGGACGTGTCGACGGTCGCCTGCACCGAGCCGATCTCGAACAGGCCGAGGCGCGTGTCGAGCGCGATCAGGCCCGGCCACACGTGCTTGCCCGTCGCATCGACGACGCGCGCACCCGCCGGGACCGCGATGCCCGCGCCCATGGCGACGATCCGGCCGCCCTGCATCACGAGGGTGCCGTTCTCGATCACGCCCGAGGTCACCGGATGCAGCGTGCCGCCGACGATGGCGACCGTCGGGCCGCCGTCGGCGCTCCACTCCACACCGGCTTCCTTGCGCGGCTCGACGAGCTCCGTGAGCGGCGCCGGCCGCGTGTCGAGCTCGAACGCGTCGCGGCGGGTGAACTCGAGTTCGCCGTCGACCATGGTCCACTCGACGCGCGAGTAGGCGCTGAGCGGATCCCCGGTGTGCAGCGCGAGGTCCGCGTCCTTGCCGACCTCGATCGAGCCCGTGTGCTCCTCGAGCGCGAGCTGCTTCGCGACGTTGAGCGTCACGAGCTGCAGCGAGCGCACTGGGTCGAGTCCGCCGTAGCGCATCGACTTGCCCGCATCGCTGAAGAGGTGCCGCACGAGCTCGTCGGAGTCGGAGTTGATCGTCGTGACCGCGCCGGCCTCGACCATCATCGCGGGGCTGAAGGGCACCGCGTCGTAGGCCTCGATCTTGTAGGCCCACCAGTCGCTGAAGCTCGACGGTCCGGCGCCGTGCTGCGCGATCTCGTGGGCGATCTTGTAGCCCTCGAGCACGTGCTGCAGGGTCTTCACGCGGAAGCCGTTCTGCTCGGCGACGCGCAGGAGCATCAGGATCTCGTCGGCGCGATAGCAGTGGCTGTGCACGTCGACCTGCTTCTCGAGGATCCCGACCAGCACATCGAGCCGCACGTCCTTGCGCGGCGGCGGCGGGTCCTCCCCGCGCGCCTTGGCGGCATCGAACGCCTTCCACTCGGCCTGGTACTCGCGCGCCCGCGTGAACGCGCGCACGAGCAGCGCCTCGACGCCCATGCGCGACGCGGGGAAGCGGCTCGAGTTCCCGCCGCCATTGGAGCGCTTCACGTTCTCGCCGAGCGCGAACTTGATGCCTTCCTTGGCGTCCTCGTTCTCGAGCTCGCCGAAGCTGCGGCCGTAGCGGAGCTTGATGACCGCGTGGCGGCCACCGATCGTGTTGGCGGAGCCGTGCAGCAGGCGCGCGCCGGTGACGCCGCCCGCGAGCGCGCGCCAGATCGTGAGATCCTCGGCGTCGACCGCGTCGCTGATGTCGCACTCGCCCGTGATCGAGTACGTGCCCTCGTTCACGCCGCGCGAGATCGCCATGTGCGAGTGGCAGTCGATCACGCCCGGCGAGAGGTGCATGCCCTTGCCGTCGATCTCGAGCGTGCCCGCCGGCGCCTCGACCTTGCCGACCGCCGCGATCTTGCCGGCCTTGACGTAGACGTCGCCCGCGAAGGCCGGCGACACGGCCGTGTGGATCGTGACGTTGCGGATCACGCACGTCCCGCCGGTCTGGAACGCGGGCTTGCGCTGCGCGTCCGTCTCGAACGGATGGTCGCCCGCGGCCGCGAGGGGCGCGAGCAGGAGCGCCGCGAGGGCGAGCTTCAGCATCGACTTACTTGTGACCACAGCAGGCCTCCTCGCCTTCGTACGCCGCTTCTTCTTCCAGCCACTTCGGCTTGCGCTCCCCGCTCACCTCGCTCGTCGTCTCGCCCCACGGCCCGCGCGTCGTCGCGCTGCCGCGGAGCGTCCCGCCGTCGAGCTCGACCTTCCACTTCGCCGTGACCTCGGTGTCGCGCATCGTGTAGCTGCCCTCGAGCACCAGCGTCTTGCCGACCACCGTGCCCTTCACGTCCACCGTGCGCTCGCCGCGCTGGCCGGTCGTCACCAGCGTGCCCGTGACCTCGCCCTCGGGCGTCATCTTGAGCGTGAGCGTCGCCTTCTGCGCGCCCTGATCGCTCTTGGTCTCGCAGTCCCAGACACCGCTCGCGTCGACGCCCTCGTCGGGCTTGCCTTCGAGCTTCTCCTCGGGCTTGACGTCGAACTCGTGCGGGAAGCCATCGACGAAGATCCACGCGACCTTGGCGTCCTTCGCGAACGGGCTCGCGGTCCACAGCGCGAGCGTCGCATCGAGTCCCGGCGCGATGGCGCCGAGGTGCTGCTTCGCGCCGAGCATCTGCGAGGCACCGCCCGTGAGCGCGGCGAGCGCCGCGTCCTTCGGCAGGCCGTTCTCGACGAGCGTGCGCACCTTCTTCAGGAGCTCGCCGCCGTTGCCGCTGCCCGAGCCGAAGGCGAAACGCACGCCGGCCGCGTGGAGCTTGTGCGCGCAGTCGCGCCCCTCGACCCAGCGCGCGCGCTTCGCCTCGCGCACCGCGAGCGGCTCCTCGTACTCCCACTTCTTCTTCTCGTCGGCCTTCTTCTCGTCCTTCTTCTCCGCGGGCTTGTCCTCAGGCTTCGCTTCCGCGGCCTGCGGGGTCACCGGCTCGCCCTCGGGCTTGCTCGCGGGCTTGCTCTCGGCCGCCGCTGCGTCGGGCTGCTTCTCCTTCGCCTCGCCCGCGTCCTTCTTGGACTTCTTGTCCTTCTCGTTCGGATCCTTCGGCTCGTCGCCCCACTGCAGCGTGAGCACCACGGGGATGTCGCGCGCCTTGAGCTCGGCCGCGACCTTCCACGCCTCGCGCCCGCCGACGATGCCGAGCTCGAAGCCGAGCTCGTCGGCGAGCTTGATCCAGCGCTGGATGTCCTGCGCGCTGTCCGCCTCGCACATCACGCGCCGCTCACGCCGCACGAGCGAGCGCGCGGCCGCGAGCTCCGCGTCGTGCGCCGGTCGCGGACCCGGACGGCCCTGCTCGTAGCGTTGCTCGAGCTCCGCGTGGTGCGCGGCATCGAGGAAGAACTGGCGCAGCTGCGCGTGGTAGCCGATCAGTGTCGACGGATAGCCCGGGCCCGTCGCGCGAAACGCCGCGTGCGCGAACACGTCCGCGAGCAGGATGGAGTCGCGGGACGCGGCCTCGCGCGTCACGCACAGCGCGCTCGTGCCCGCGAGCAGCTGGCCAGCGGGCGCGGCGAGCAGCGCTCCGAAGCCGCTCTCGCGCCACGGCGCCGACTTGTCCTTCGCGAGCGCGAAGACCTCCGCGGCGCGGAACGAGGGCTGGATGCCCTTGCGGTTGGCGACGCGCATATCGATGTACACGTCCGACGCTTCCGACGGCGGTGCATCCTGCTGCGCCACGGGCGTCGGCGTCTCGAACCCCGCCTGCGTGAAGGCGTCGACGAAGGCCGGCAGCGCGAGCATGCCGCGGCCGTCGATCACGCGCGCGCCAGCGGGGAACTCCGCGGCGACGTCGAGCACGCTCTCGATGCGACCGTCGCGCAGGACGAGCGCGTGACGCGGCGCATCGGGAGCGTCGGCGAGGCGCACGTCGTGGAGGACGTGCAGCTGGGGACGGGGTGCGGCGTTCTGGGCCGACGCGGCCAGCGCGACGAGCGCGCTCGCGAGAGTGGCGGGCAGGAGGCCGGCAGGGAGACGGAGCATGCGCTCTCCTCGGGGTAGGGCGGGGACGGACGCGGACGAGACGCGGCATTGTGACCGCGCCGCGCGGAGTTGGACACTCCCGGCGCTGCACCGCGGGGCGCGGGCTCGCTACCCTCTGGTTCGTGGAGAGTCCCGTCAGCCCCGATCCCCGCCGCGCGCGCCGCGCGATCCTCGCGCTGCTCGTCGTCACGCTGCTGTGGGGCTTCACCTTCGTCTGGATGAAGCAGGCGAGCGAGGCGGGGCAGGCCGCGTTCGCCGGCGACTCGCACCTTGCCATCGTCACGCTGTTCATGAGCCTGCGCTTTGGGCTGGCGGCGCTGGTGCTGGCCGCCGTGCCCCGCGTGCGGGCGCGGCTCGACGCCCAGGCCTGGCGCGGGGGCTTCTGGATCGGGATTGCGCTGCTCGGCGGGTTCCTGCTCCAGATGCTCGGCCTGACCGGCGTCTCCCCGGCCGTGAGCGCCTTCCTGACCAGCCTGTACGTGCTGTTCACGGCCCTGATCAACATGGTTCGCCGCCGGGCGCTCCCTCACCCGGCGCTGCTCCTCGGGGCCCTCCTCGCCACCCTCGGAGCGGCCTTCATCGGCGGCCCTCCGCACCTGAACTTCGACCTCGGCGAGTGGCTGACCGTCGGCTGCGCGGTGGTGTTCGCGGTGCACATCCTCGTCACCGATGCATGGACCAAGCGCTGCGACCCCATGGGCGCGACGTTGGCCTGCTTCGTCGTCGTCGCCGTCGGTTCGCTGGCCCTCCTGCCCGTGAGCATCCAGCTGAGCCCGAGCGTGTCGGCCAGCTCGCTGCGTCAGGTCGCCCAGGACCCTGAATTCTGGGTGCCGATGGTGCTCTCCTCCTTGCTCGCGACCGTGCTCGCGCTGAGCCTGATGAACGTCTTCCAGCGCGACCTCGACCCCGTGCGGGCCGCGATCGTGTACGCGATCGAACCCCTCTGGGCATCGCTGGCGAGCATCTGGCTGGGCTTCGACGAGCCCACCGGCTGGCTGTACTTCGGCGGCTCCGCGCTGCTCGCAGGCAACCTCGTCGCCGAGCTCGGTCCGCAGCTCCTGCGCCGCGGCCCCGAGCTTCCACCGTCCTCACCGAACGCCTAGAAACCCTGTTCCTGACGTCAGCAGGGCCGTTTTCTCGACAAATCTCCAGCGCGCGTCAGATTCTTCCCCGCCCGCGCCGCGCCCGCTATGCTCAGCCTCCCACCGATCGGGACACCCCATGAGCGACACGATCACCGAAGCCGTCTTTGCCCAGCTCCGTCAGGTCTTCGACCCGGAAATCCCGGTCAACATCGTCGACCTCGGCCTGATCTACGACGTCAAGGTCGACGGTCCGAAGTGCACGGTCACGATGACCCTGACCTCCCAGTCCTGCCCCGAGGCGAAGACCATCCCGGACTTCGTGAAGCGCCGCTGCAACACCGTGCAGGGCATCACGGAGACCGAGGTCGCGGTGGTCTGGGAGCCGCTCTGGACGCCGCAGCGCATCTCGGCAGAAGGCCGGAAGATGCTCGGCATTGACGAAGAAGCTGAGATGTAGAAGAAGGGAGAAGCCGGAGGGCGGCCGCGGCCGCATCCCTTCTCTCTGGTATCTGCGAGAGGCAGGCCACGTCGGCCTGCCGGTCCCGCAGGGAGGCATCCCTGATGGCTCCCTCCGGCTGCGAAGCCTACCCCGCTCTCGACCGCGAGGACGCCTTCGCGCCCCGCATCGTGGCGCGAATCGCGCCGCTACGCAGGACTGCGACCGGACCGCAGCGCCTTGGGCCCCATACTCCCGAGGTGAAGTCGCGCTCCTTCCTCGTCGCCCTGCTCGCGCTCGTCCCGGCCCTCGGCTGTGCCTCCGGGTCGCGCATGATCCGCCTGTCCCCGTGGGGGGAGGGCGAGCCCTCCGCCGAGCGCACGAACCTCTGGCCGCTGTACTACGCGGACGCCGACCGCCGGGCGGTGCTGTGGCCGCTCGCGGACTGGGACGAGCAGGGCTTCGCGGTCCGGCCTCTGATCGCCCGGGACGGCAACGACCTCGACGTGCTCTGGCCGCTCGCGCACGTCGAGCTCGACGACGGCAGCTTCTGGGCCCTCACCTGCTACTACGACGCAGGCTCGAAGAGCTGGGGACTCGCGCCGCTCGTCGGCTGGGGCGAGGTGCGCTTCGTCGGACCGGTGTGGTGGATGGGATCCGGAGCGGGCCACGGCCTGTTCCCGCTGTACTGGAGCTACCCCGAGCGCGACGTGACGGTGGTCGCGCCTCTCTACTGGGACTTCGGCGACAGCATCGCCATCGCGCCCCTGTGGTGGCACAGCCGCACGAGCGACTCGCAGGTCCTGTTCCCCGTCTGGTGGAAGTTCACGAGCACGGACGGCGCGCGCTCGACGCGCACGTTGTTCCCGCTCTGGCAGCGGCGCGACGACGGCGCCGAGCATCACGTCATCACACCGCTCGGCGGACGCGGCTGGAGCGACGATGGATCGAGCGAGTTCACCAACGTGCTCGGGCCGATCTACCACTCGAGCCGCAAGGGCGACCAGCAGAGCTACACCTCCGTCGCCTGGCCGATCTTCGCTTCCGAGCGCGATGGCGCGCACGAGGCCGTGCGCCTGCTGCCGCTCTGGGCGCGCGAGACCGACCCGACGCACAAGCTCGAGGAGACGGAGGTGCTGCTCGGCCTCGGGCGTGTGCGAGAGGATGAGCAGGGTCGCTCATGGCGCGCGGTGCCCTTCGCCTCGGTCGCTTCGAGCGAGGCGCACACCTCGCTGCTCGACCTCGCGACGCTCTACAGCAGCGTCGAGGAACCGGCTCGCTCGACGACGACGCTCGGCGGCAGCCTGCTGCTGCATCTCGAACGCAGCGACCCCGACGCGCACGGCGAGTTCCGCTCGTGGAGCGCGCTCGTGGGCTGGCTCGTGCACGCGAGCCACGACAGCGCCCCCGTCGTCAGCGAGGCGCTGCAGGAATGGCGCGCGGAACAGGCGCCTGACGGCGTGCTCGTCCGCGACTCCGGAGGACTGCTCTTCGACTGGTTCCTGTGGGAATCCACGCTGCTCGTGGAACCCGAGAAGGCCCCGCGGACGATCGCCCACCATCGCCGCGTGCCGCTGCTGTGGGAGTCCGAGCGCACGACGTCCGGATCCGAGTGGGATGCGCTGCTGTGGTGCCTGCACTCGACCCGCGGCGAGGAAGAGCGTCGCTTCGTGGCCGGCTGGGGCCTGTATCGCTGCGTCGAACGCGGCGAGCGCACGACGCGCGACATCTTCCCGTTCATGACGTGGGACGAGAGCCCCGACGAGAGTCGCTTCTCGTTCCTCGGTCGCGTGCTCGACCTGCGCCGACACGGCGAGCGTCGCAGCGGGCACGTGCTGTTCGTGCCCTTTGGCGCGGACTAGCCCGGGCTCGTCGCCGGCACGTCGGGCGCGAGCGGCGCGAGGTCCTCGACGCGCGGCTCCTCGTACTGCGCGCGCCGGGCGCCGCGGAAGATGCCCGCGACCTGCAGGCGCGCCCAGCGATAGGCATCGCGCTCGCAGGCCGCGCGGACCGCGGGCTCGAGATCGGTCGCTTCGCGGGCCGCGCGCCGGAACGCCTCGATCGTCTGGCCAACGCGCACATACACGTCGTTCAGGTCCGCGAGCGGCACGTGATCGGCGAGCCGGCGGCGCACGGCGTGCGTGAGCGCGACGCGCGTGTGGAATTCGGAGAAGTTGACGTCGTGCGAGTGCTCGACGACGGCGTCCTGCGCGAACACGAGCCGATAGCCCGAGAGGAGCACGCGCCGCGCCCACTCGATGTCCTCGCCAAACATGCTCTGGTGGAACGGCAGGCGCTCGATCACGCTGCGCCGCACCGCGCTCGACACGTTGTCGAACACCAGCCTCTCGACGCGTTCGGCGGGCGCGAGCGCGGCCCACTCCGCGAGCGTGAGCGGCTGCAGCACGGCGCGGCGACTCGCCGCGGCCATGTGCGCGACGAGGTTGATGCGCTGGAACGGATGACAGCCCGGCTGCGGCACTTGCCGCGCCCAGGTCCCGGCGACGAACGGGTCATCGAACGGGGCGAGCAGGTTCTCGAGCCAGTTCTCGTCGGTCGGCAGCGCGTCCTGCGAGAGCAGCGCGACGAGCTCGGTGTCGCTCTCGAGCACGCCACGGTTGCGCGTGAGCCCGTGGTCGTACTCGCGCTTCTCGATCACGGCGAGCTGCACGCCATGGCGCGCGAGCACCTCGCGCGTGCCGTCTTTCGAGCTCGAGTCGATCGCCCGCAGGCGCACCTCGCGCTCCGTCTTCTGCGCGCGCACCGCCGCCAGCACGCGCTCGAGCCGCTCACCCCCATCGAGCGTCGGCAGGAACACAGTCACGGCATGCGGGGTCGCACTCATGAAGCGAGTCTATCGGCAAGAAGATAGCACCACCTGGCTGCGGTCTCGTCCTCGAACCGCGGACCGGAGTTCCTTTCCGGGTGTCGTCGGCGCTCACGGGCGCGTGGCGAGGAAAGCTGGCAGGCACAGGCGCTCGAACGCGGCGTGAGAGTCCGGTGCCGCAAGGATCTTGAGCGCCTGCGAGAACGACGGACGAATCGCCATGAAGCCGCAGGGCACGACACTCCAGCCGCGGGCTCGAAGCGCCTCGGCGCCGCTCTCTCCCGCGAGCACGGCCGCCACAGCTGCAAGCTGGGCTTCGCTCGGCTCCGCGTTCCACTCCACGGGCGCGTGGCGTCGCCCCGACTCGAAGCGAAGGAGGCTCGATGTGGTCGGCGGATCCAGCTCCCACACCGCGTGGACCTGCGGACTCGCGGCGGCGAGCTCGACATGCGTCGAGCGGAATGCATGGCGGATGGCAGGAGCGCCCACCAGCTGTACGAGAGCGACTCCGAGCGCGCCGGCGATCGTGGGAGAGCGCAGCGGCATCTTCCATGCGAGCAAGGCCAGTGCACATCCCAGTGCGGCGCACGTAGCTCCGGCGCGAAGATCGATGCGTGCCAGCGCGAGAGCTCCGACGATGCTCACGACCGACAGGAGCGCGAGCAGCACGGCGGACGTGCGGCGCGAATGGCGCCACTGGTCATAGGCCATCGCCACCGGGGCGAACAGCGCCAGTAAGGCTGGATAGGCCGGAGCGAGATAGCGCCCTCGCTGCATGCTGGAGAACGAGAACACGACCAGCAAGAGCGACGCGAAGGCTAGCGCGAGCACTGCCGAGCGCCGTCGAGCAGCGAACTCTCGCGTGAAGCGCGGCCGCGCCAGGAGCGCGACAATGATCGCCGCAGCACTCCAAGGCAAGAGGTGTCGGACGAGCGTGGAGGCGTAGCCGAGAGCCGTCGCGATCCAGTCGAGCGGCGAGCTCGCGATCTTGGCGGTCACCTGATCTTCCAAGAAGCTGCGCCCGGGTGCCGCGGCAGAGCGCAGCGCCACGGGCGCGATGGCCGCCAGCGCAAGGCTTCCTCCCAGCAGCACGGCTGGCGAGCGGGCGACGACGCCGAAGGTCTCGCGACGCAACTGCCAGATGCTCGCGAGCGCGAACAGGGCTGTCACGAGGGCGAGGCTGCCCTTGGCAGCGGCCGCCAGCGCGCACCCGCCCCAGATCCAGCGTGCGCAGCTTGCCGGCGATCGACCGGCGACCAGCAGCTCCGCGAGTCCAATCCATGTGCATGTGACGCCGAGCACGAGCAGGATGTCCGGCGTGCAGCGAGTGGCGAGCGTCACGATGGTGGAGGTCGCCGCCAGCATGGCGGGGACCAGCGCGGCGGCAGCGTGCTCTCCCGGCAGCAAGGCGCGGGCGAGGCGGCCCGTCGCGAGGAGCAACGCAACTGCGGCGATCACGAACGGAAGTCGCCCTGCGAGCACGTGAGGGCCGAGCACCTCCATCGAGCCGGCGGCGATCCAGTAGCTGAGCAGTGGCTTGTTGACCCGCGCGGACCCGTCCGCGTACTCCGGCGCCCACCAGCTCTCACCGCTCCACATGCGCAAGGCGGCATCGAAGTAGAAGCGCTCGTCACCGTGGTAGGTGGATGTCGCATCGAGCCATGCAAGGCAGGCAAGGCCGAAGGCCAGCGCCACGAGCCATGTCGCGCGTCGCGCAGGTTCGCTTGCTGCTGCGAGCGATACGACGCTCCCTCGTTCGATCTCCATCCGGAAATCGATGGTAGCTCGACGAGATCGGCCGATCCAGCGACGCGCTCAGTCGGTCGCGAGGACCGCCGGCGAGCTGCGCTGGATCACGCGGCCCATCTGCCAGAGCTCCTCCGCGAGCAGCGCGAGGACATCGTCGAGCGAGACCACGCCGACGAGCTCGCCGAGCGGATTGACCACGGGCAGTCGACGCACCCCGTGGGTGCGCATCACGGTGAGCGCATCCTCGACCGAGGACATCTCGGACACGACGCGCGGCGAGGGCGTCATGATCTCGGCCACGGTGGTCGTGGCCGGGTTGCGCCCCTCGCCCGAGCAGCGCAGGGCGATGTCGCGGTCGGTGATCAGGCCGGTCGGGCGGCGCTGCGTGTCGAGCACGAGCAGCATGCCCACCGAACGCGTGCTCATGCGCTGCGCGGCGGTGCGCACGGACTCGAACGGCTCGACAGTGTCGACGTTGCGCTGGCAGATGCGGGCGATGCTCATGACAGGCTCCTGTTCGCGAAGGCGGCGGACGAAGGAGCGCTCGCGCGAGCGCCCCAACGGAGCTTCAAGGCCGGTCAGCGACCGCTTGCCAGTACGCCGAGCTGCGCAGCCGGCGCGCTGCTCAGCCGCGGCCGTGCCCGCGCAGGCCGAGCAGCTCGTTCACGGCCGCGAGCAAGGTCTCTTCCGTGAAGGGCTTCTCGAGCGTGCGCTGGTCCTGCGTGATGCGACCCTGCTGCAGGAGCAGCTCGCGTGAGTACGCGCTCATGAACAGCACCCGCAACCCCGGTCGGACCTCGAGCAGCTCGCTCGCAAGCTCGTTGCCGCTCTTGCCCGGCAGGATCATGTCGCTCAGCACGAGGTCGATGTCGCCCGACTGGTCGAACAACGTGCGCGCCTCGAGCGCGTCGGCGGCGACGAGCACATCGAAGTCGTGCAGCGCGAGCGTGTGCCGCAGCGTGACGCGAATCAGTCGCTCGTCCTCGACGACGAGGATGCGGGGCTTGCGCGGCGCCTGGGATGCAGCGGGCTCGACGGGAAGGTGCACGGGCAACAGGATACGCACGGTCGTGCCCCGACCAAGCTCGCTGTCGACGTCGATGCCCCCCTTCAGCCGCTGCACGATGCCGTGGACGATGTAGAGGCCGAGCCCAGTGCCGCCGTTCTTCGTGGTGAAGAAAGGCTCGAATACGCGGGCGCGCGTCTGCGGATCCATGCCGCGACCGCTGTCCCGCACGCTGAGCTCGACATGCCAGCCTGGCGTCATGGGGCCGACCAGCGAGCGCGATCCGGCCGGCACCTGCACCGTGCGAGCCCCGAGCAGGAGCACGCCGCCATCCGACATCGCGTCGGCCGCGTTCAGCGACAGGTTGACGAGCACCTGCTGCAGCTGGTCCGGGTCGGCGTGCACGAGCGCATCCGGCGTCTCGACCGCGAGCTCGAGGCGAATGTTCTCTCCGAGCAGCACCCGCAGCACATCGCGCGCCGATTCGAGCACCTCCCCGATGCGCAGCGAGCGAGGCCGTTCCTCCGCCGGACGCCCGAGCGCCGCGAGGCGCCGCGTCAGGTCCGCGCCGCGATCCGCCGCGGCGCCGATCTCCGCGAGGTAGGCGAGCGCCGGATGTCCCTCTCCGAGCGAGCGCGCGGCGAGCCGGCTCGCGGTGAGAATGCCCATCAGCAGGTTGTTGAAGTGGTGCGAGACGCCCGACGCCAGATTGGAGACCAGCTCCATCTTCTGCGCGCGGCGGAGGTGCTCGCCGAAGGGCGCGAGCACGTCGTTCTCGGAGGCGAGCGGAGGCGACCCGTCGCTGTCTCCCGAGCAGGTCTGGCAGTTGCGAACGAGCGCCGGGTCGACGGGCGGAGGATCAAAGGTCACGGTGTGGCTCACGATCGGTCCATCGTGACGGCCGGAAACGGACCCGAACATGCTCCGGACGTACCACCGACGCGGCCCAAAGTGCGTAGAGACGCCTACGCTCGCAGCCCCGAAAGGCGCAACTGCTCACACTTGCAACACGCTACTGCACCACGTTCATGGGCCCCGGCGGCGTCGGCGGCGGAGCGTTGGGGTTCTTCTTGAGCTCTTCCTTCCACGCCAGCATGCGCGCCTTCGCGGCCGCGGTCTCGGCATCGGCGATCTTGCCCGCGCGCTGCAGGAAGATCGACAGGCTCGTGAACACGAACGGATCCGCTGGCGTGAGCTCGATCACGCGATTCACCGTCGCGATCGCCTC
>CAITGX010000053.1 GCA_903892045.1 uncultured Planctomycetota bacterium
CTCTCGGGCGATGGCTTCCACAACCTCGACGTCGAGGGCCTGAACTGGGCCCCGTCGAACTCGGGTCTCCAGATCGACACGATGCCGTTGTTCCAGATGGGCATCGCGCACTCCAAGCGTCTCCCGGACGAGCTGCTCGACCCCATGACGGGCGCGCCCGTGCACCCCAACTCGGGCATTCTCGACATCTTCGACGACAACCTGCTCGATCCGACCAACGACCCGCTGTTGATCGTGAGCCCCAAGGAAGACGGCTACTTCATCCAGCCGTCGGACGTGTTCCAGGCCGCTTCGGGCACGGCCATGGCGCCGTGGCCGATGAACCAAGGCCGCGCGGTCGAAGACTTCACCTACTACACGTGGCGTGACACCGCGCTGCTCGCCGTGGGCCAGCCCAACACCGGTCCCGGCACGGGTCAGGGTGTCAAGCTCGGCAACGAGCTCGCCTACGACACGACGCCGCCGAACGCTGCCTACGGTCTGGGCCTCGTGCCGACGATCGGCCTGCCGCTCCTGATGGACTTCCGCGTCTACCCGAGCTCCCAGATCCTCGGCGCGAACCTGCTGACGGGCCTGTTCGCCATCGCGACCAACCCGCCGGGCGGTGAAGTCGCTCCGTTCTGGACGGCCTACACCGCGGGCGGCGTCTCGGCGGCCACGGGCATCCCGATCGTGATCGACCCCGATGCCCAGTCGACCGCGGGCGGTGCGCTCGCCACGGCCGGGGCCGCTGGCAGCCTGCCGCGCAACCAGATCATCTTCTTCGGTCAGGGCGACTTCGTGGTGCGCGTGAACCGCGCCCACACGCGCTGGTTCGAGTGCGCCCCGAGTGCTCCGGGCCTGCCGTTCACCTTTGCCGAGCCGGTCGTCGAGCCCTCGATCGATCGCCTGCCCCCGGGCACCCAGTTGCTGATCCAGTACCGCGGCGCCACGGGCATGAACTCGACCGGCACTCGCCCCTGGGAAGACGCCGGCCAGCTCGATGCCTACGGCAACCCGCGCCCGGGCGGCACGGCGTTCACGGTGACCTTCACCGGCGGCAGCAACACTTGGAAGGACACCATGGCCGCCATCAACGGCTCGCAGTTCTTCCAGGCGCGCATCACGATGGTCTCGAACCCCGTGAGCGGCGCGACGCCGGAGCTTTCCTCGCTCGGCTTCTCCTTCTCGCGCTAGCGGCGAGGGACAGTTCGGAAGACGCGGCGCTCGCCTCAGGGCGGGGGCCGCGTCTTGCCATCTGGGACGGTGCTCCCTAGGGATCGTGCCCTGCGCTTGCTTCAATGGCGACCGATGGCCCGCATCCAAGGCGCACTGGTCTCGCTCGCTTGCTCGAGCCTGCTCGGCGCGTGCAGCGAGAGCGAGCCCGCGAGGCGCTGGCTCGAGCTGCGGCAAGTGCGCCCACAAGATCGGCTGGGCGTGTACCTGAACGAGCGGCTGGTGCTGCACTTCTCCGAGCCGCTCGAGCCCGAGAGTGTCCACGGCGGCAGCGTGCGCGTGCTCGCGCCCGATGGCTCGACGGCGCGCGGCCGTCTCTCGGTCGAGGGGGATCGCATCGAGTTCCAGCCGGCTCCGGTGCTCGCGCCGGACCTCGGCGACGGCGGATTCCGGCCGTCGACGCGCTACACGGTCGAGCTCACGGGCTTTCCGCGCGCGGACGGACTGCGTTCCCAGTCGGGACTGTGGCTCGGTAGCAACCTGCGCTGGAGCTTCGAGACCGTGGCCGTCACGGAGCCGCGCTCAGGCTTCGTGTTCGAGGACTCCAGCCCGACGAGCGGCTCTCCGGTGATCCTGCGCTCGACCGTGATCCGTCCCCTCGAGCCGATCCGCCTCACGTGCGAGGAGCCGATCGATCCGTCGACGTTGCGCTCGGAGGACTTCGAGCTCGTGCAGGAAGCCGCGAGTCCCGCGCAGGGGCGCACGCGCGGGGACGTGATTCCCCTCGTCGCGCGGCTCGTGCGCAACGACGAGCGCCAGCCCTACAAGGACGACGCGGCCGTGATCGAACTCACGCCGCGCGACCGCTTGCTCACTCCGGGCTCCTATGGCCTGTCGGTGAAGCGCAACGTGCGACTGCGCGACTTCGGCGGCCATCCGCTGTGGGTCCTGAACCAGAGCTACCGCGAGGTGCTCAAGCTGAGGGTCGAGCCCGCGACCGCCGAGGAGGACCGCTCGCTGGCTCGGCACGTGGAGAGCTTCGTCGAGACTCGCACCCGGTCGACGCAGGCCGTTCCCGACGCGGCGGGCGCGGCGTACTGGAGCGGCAACGGAAGGGTCGAGGTGCTGTTCCCTGCGGCCGCGGGCCGCGGCTCGGACGGCGACGTCGTGCTCGCAGGTGTCTGGGCACGCGACGAGCTTCACGCCGCGACCCTGACGGTGCCCGCGGGCACGACGGCGTTCCTCGAGTCTCCCGGGACGGTGGTGTTGCGCAGCCAAGGCCGACTCGAGATCGCGGGAGCGCTGCGCGAGCGACGGACGGCGCTGCCGGTTGGCGCGGCCCCGCCCTCGACGGTGCAGGATGTGGAGCAGGAGCTTCGCACCCGGCTCGGTGGCCGACGTCCGACCGTCTCGGAGGTCCTCGAGGCGCTGCGGGCCGCCGGGGTGCGCGCCACGGTGCTCGTCGCGGGTGCCGACCTCGTGATCAGCGGTCGCATCGAGCTCGAGACTCCGCTGGTGCTGATCGCCGGCGGTCGCGTGCGCCTGTCCGACGAGCGACAGCTGCAGGTGGGCGGGCTGCACTTCCTCGACGCCGGAACGCGCCTGCTCGGATTCCAGGACACGCGGGAGTCCGGGGCGGCTTCCGTGCTGGCCTCGCCTGCGGACTGGGGCATCGATCCTCCGTCCTCGAACCCGTTGGTCCGGCCGCTCAAGCTGGCCCTGTATTCCTCGTCGATCCCGCCCGAGGGCGGGGCCGTGCGCTGGCGCAGCACGCCGACGGTGAACCTGCGTGCGGGCGCGGGAGCCGCGCGCGTCCTGTACGTCGGGGAGCACGCACCGAACGCTGGAGCGCGCGTGCCGGATGTGGTGGTCGACGACCCGGCCGCGCTGGTCGACTGCCCGACCGTGCGGCTGCTCGTCGAGCTCGAGGTCTTCCCGGGCCCGGTCTGGGATCCGCCCTTCGTGGACGACGTGACGCTGGAGTACGAGCCCCTCGGGCCGAAGAGGGAGCGGTGAACCTCGCGGAACTCTCCCCCGGCGCGCTGGCCGCGGCCTGCGGCGTCTTTGGCCTGTGCGTGGGCTCGTTCCTGAACGTCGCCATCTACCGCTTCCCCAAGGAAGAGCTCACCGTCTGGCGGCCGACGCGCTCGTTCTGTCCGGGCTGTCGGCGGCAGCTGGAGTGGTCGGAGAACATCCCCGTGCTCTCGTGGCTGGTCCAAGGGGGGCGCTGCCGGGGCTGCAAGGGGCGCATCTCCGTGCGCTACCCGCTGGTCGAGCTACTCACCGGCCTCGCGTGGGCCGCGCTGGGCTGGAGCACGCCCGCCGAGGACTGGCCGATGCTGCTCGTGCGGCTGCTCGTGACCACCGCCCTGATCGTGGCCACCTTCGTGGACTTCGACTGCTACGAGATCCCCGACGAGATCTCGATCGGCGGGATGCTGGTGGCCCCGTTCGTGTCCCTGGCCGTGCCCGAGCTGCACCGCGACACGTACCTCGCCCATTGGGTGGCCGAGGGCGGCGAGCCCGGGCGGGGCGCGGCGCTCGTCGCGAGCCTCGGAGGCATCGCCGTCGGCGCCGGCGTCCTGCTCGCCATCGGCTGGGTGGGGGAGAAGCTCATGGGCAAGGAGGCCATGGGCCTCGGCGACGTGAAGCTGCTCGGCGCGGCCGGCGGCTTCATCGGGCCCGGCGGAGCGCTGGTCGCGCTGGTGCTCGCCTCGATGGTCGGCGCGGTCGTCGGCATCGCCAACATCGGGCGCTTCTACTGCCTGCTGCGCTCGCGGGTGCGCGCCCGTTCCGCCTCGACCTCGCGCTCGCGCTCGCTCGAGATCGCGAAGGCCTGCGGACAGATGCTGCCGTTCGGGCCGTACTTGGCCCTTGGAACGCTGGCCGTGCTTTTGTATTGGAATCTCCTCGTCTCCTGGTTCTGAGGCCTGCGCGAGGGGGTTTCTCGCGGCGAACGCATCGCGCGTCGC
>CAITGX010000054.1 GCA_903892045.1 uncultured Planctomycetota bacterium
ACCTGCGCGAGCGGCCAGCCGAGGCGCTCGAAGAACGCGCGGTGCTCCTCGAGGATGGCACTCTCCGCGCGCGTCGTGCGGCGGTCTGCATTCGCGACCCCGAGCAGGAGGCGATACACCGCCCGTCGCGCGTCGTCCGAGAGGTGCGCGTGCACTTCAGGCCCCATGGGAGGCTCCGAGGCGCGAGCCACTGGTGACGGAGGCGCGGGCGCCGTGGGGCGCATCGCAGGCGACGCGGGTCTTGGGGGGGCGAGCAAGCATCGGGGGGGGGCTCCGACACTTTTGAAGCTAGCTGAGGCTGGGGTTAGCGCAAGCGGGGCGCACGAGGCACGCCAAGGCTGCTGACATCGCATGGAAGATCTTTCGGCATGCCGAGGATGGATGGTGGCTGGTGCGAGGCGAGGGAGCGGCAGGCGGGCTCGCGATCGCTGGAACTGGCGTGGGCTGAACCGCTCGCTCTGTGCATCTAAGTGCATGTGCCAGAGGGGCGCGGAGGGCCACATCGTGGCTCGAATCCGCCTGGCACACGTGGATACAAGTTCGTCGAGCCGCGAGTGCAGCGCGTGAACCCAGGCTGCGAAGGAGCATCTATCTGGCCGGACTCGTCCCCTTCGAGCGCGGCCTCGACAGCGTCGCGGGAATCGTTACGACACTGCAAGCGTTGGCCCACGTGGCAAGATCGCCGTCACGGGCGCGCTCGGAGGGCCGCTGCACTGGGATTCATGCCACGAGAGTGGCCCGACTGCTCGGGAGCCCGCCCATGCAGTACAGTTTCGCTCCAATATTGGATCGGCTCTTCACGCGCGGCATCGACGCCGCAAGGCTCGCGACATGACGGACATGGTCGGTACGGTGACGCTCAAGGTGCAGCGCATTCTCACGCAGCACTTGGGCTACAGGTTCCAGATGCAGGGCGACGTGATGTTGCTCGCGTTCGAGGACGCGTCCACGGTGGTGACGGTGCGGTGTGTGCCATTCGGTTCGAAGGACGAGCGGCTGCCGCAGGTGCTCGTGCACATCGAGTGCCCGCTCCTGATCGATGTGAAGCCGACGCCGGAGCTGCTCGAGTGGGTCGCGCGCAATGCGACCAAGCGCTGGTTCGGGGCCGTGAGCCTCGGGGATGGGCCGGGTGACGACACGGTGCACCTCTCGCTCATGCACACGCTGGTCGGCGACACGATCGATCCGATGGAGCTCGCGCTGCCGCTGCTCCTGATGCTGAAGTCGGCCGACGAGCTCGACGACGAGCTGCAGGCGCGCTTCGGAGGCAAGCGCATGGCGGACGTGCGCAAGGCCTGATCGATGTCACTCCGCAAGCGTTTCGAGGACGAGTCGCTGGCCCTGGCGAAGCTGCTCTGCCAGCCTCGGGTAGGCGGGCGGCACGTGGCGTTCGTGATCGCGTATGGCCTCAAGTCGCCGTTGCTGGCGCCGCATGTCGAGGCCCTCAAGCAACGGCTGGGGCCGGCGGGCTACTCGCTGACGACAGATGGGTTCGACGAGGAAGCCGAGCTGCTCCTGTCGCACTGCGACACGGAGGCGGGCGCGGTCGCGGCCGTGCTGGGCTGGATCGAACAGGAGGGCGAGAAGGACGGGGCCGCGGTGCCTCCCGCACTGCAGGCGTCGCGCGCGCGTCGCAAGGCGGCGGAGCCCGCAGTGACCACGCTCGCACCCGAGACGCCCGAGGCCGTGCTGGCGGACCTCGACAAGCTCGTCGGGCTCGCGCCCGTGAAGAAGCAGCTGCGCGAGGTGCTGGCGGTCGTGCTCGCCAACGCCGAGCGCAAGCGCGCGGGCCTGCCGGAAGTCTCGAGCAGCCTGCACCTCGTGTTCAGCGGCTCGCCGGGGACGGGCAAGACGACCATCGCGCGCATCGTCGCGCGCATGTACGCGGCCTGCGGTGCGCTCAAGGGCGCGCGCTTCCACGAGGTGCACCGCGGCGGACTCGTGGCCGAATACGTCGGCCAGACCGCGCCCAAGACGCAGGCCGCCATCGACGCGGCCCGCCCCGGCGTGCTGTTCATCGACGAGGCCTACTCGCTCGTCTCGGAGAGCGGCAACGACTACGGGCGCGAGGCCGTGGCGACGCTCGTGAAGGCCATGGAGGATCACCGCGACTCGCTGGCCGTGATCGTCGCCGGGTACGAGGAGGAGATGGCCGAGTTCATCAACATGAACCCGGGCCTGCGCTCGCGCTTCAAGACCTTCATCGAATTCCCCGACTACAGCCCGCCCGAGCTCACCCACATCTTCGCCACGTTCGCCGGCGAGTCCCAGGTGCAGCTCGCGAGCGGCGTGCTCGAGCGCGTCGAGAACGTCATCGCCCTCGCCGCGCGCTCCGACGATTTCGGCAACGCCCGCTTCGCCCGCAGCCTCTGGGAGCGTTCCTTCGCCAACATGGCCGTGCGCGCCCACTCCGACGGCAAGATCGAGCTCCGCGAAGTCACCGAGCTCCTCCCCACCGACATCCCCGACTACACCCCGCCCGGCACCGTCGAGGACCAACCCCGCATCGGCTTCGGCCCCTAG
>CAITGX010000055.1 GCA_903892045.1 uncultured Planctomycetota bacterium
CCGCCGACACGCGCGCGCTCACGCCCGCCGGTCGCGCCGCGCTGCGCGAGCTCGCGATGAGCGCCCGCGCCGCAGGGCTCGCGCGCAGTCCTCAGCCGCTCGCGCTCGCGGACGAATCCGCGAGCTGGACCTGACTCGCGCGAACTGCGCAGACTAGCTGCGCGAGAGCCGAGCGACGCGCAGCGCGGCCTGCGGGAGCGCCAGCGCCGCGGCGCACGTCGAGTCGACCGCGCGCCGCGCTCACTCCAGCTACGAAGACGCCCACGCCAGCCTGCGAGGGCCAGCGTGGGCGCGGATTCGTTCGCGCTCGGCGCGGACTACTTGGCCGGCGGCGTGCCGCCCGCGTCGCGCAGCTCGAGCATCTCCTTGCGGATGTCCTGAGCGATGTTCTTGACGTCCTGCATGGCCTTGCGCACGCGAGCGCAGGCAGCCTTGTTGCCGGCGGCGGCCTTCTCGACGTCTTCCTTGGTGGCCTCGATGGCCTGCACCAGCTTGTTGAAGTTCGCGGTGGTCATGGTCTGGATCTCCTTGGGGACTTGCGACGCCGCGGCGACGCGGCGCTGGATCGTTCGGCACTGCTGCCCGCTGCGAGCGGGCCCAAGGGCAGCGACGGGAGACGGAGTCTAGGCCAGTTCCGCGGGGGGGATGCAAGCATCCACCCACCCCCACGGGCCCAAGAGCCGGGGTGCCGGAACGGCAGCGGGCCGCCGCCCGGCCAGTCCGTTTCGTCACAAACCTATTTTGGACAATAACTTAGGACCGATGGACCCGGCCCGGATCGGCCCCCGCCGCGCGCTCCGCTGGCCGACTGCAAAAGTCCGTGCTCGGGGCAAAAAAATGGGCCGGAACGCCCCTCAGGGCCGTTCGCAGCCCCCGCGGAAGGGCTCAGCCCTTGCGCGAAGCCATGCGCACGACCTCGTCGAACTCAAGCTGCGTCACGGGCTGCACGGACAGTCGGTTGCCCTTGCGCACCACGCCCATCTGCGCGAGCGCCGGGTTGGCCTTGAGCTCGTCGAGCGCCACCAGCCGCGGCAGCTCCTTCACCGCCGCCACCTCGACCCCGAACCACACCGGCGCCTCCTGCGTGGCGCGCGGCTCGTGGTAGTCGCCGTTCTCGAACTGCGTCGGGTCCGCGCTCGCCGCCGCCACCACCTCCGCGATCCCCGCCACGCCCGAGGGCTCCGCGTTCGAGTGGTAGTACAGCACCAGATCCCCGACCTGCACCTCATCCCGCAGCAGGTTGCGCGCCTGATAGTTCCGCACCCCGTTCCAGAACGTCCGCTTCCGCGGCGCCTTCAGCAGGTCCCCAAACGAGAACTCCTCCGGCTCGCTCTTGAACAACCACCAGCGCTTCCCCGCCTTCGCCATGCCCGCACTTCTACCGCACCGCGCGGCCGCGTTCGAGAGCGCGACGGCGCGCGCGAACATTGGCAATGGCATCTGACGCGGCGCTCCACTCCCGCCGCTGCTGCGACAGAAGCGCGGCCCCGCCTCAGGCCGCGCTACGCTTGCTCACGGGACGAGAACTGGGGCGAGCACGACCCGGAACCCGAGGCTGTCGCTCGCGTAGCCGGGGTCGACGTTGTACCGGAGCGCGGAGCGGCAGCTGCCCGAGTCGTTGCCCCAGCTGCCGCCGCGGACGACCCGGTACGGGCCGCCAGAGACGAACGGGTCCGTGACGGCTCCGGCGGGGTAGTTCGCCACGGAGTCGAGGCACCACTCCCACACGTTGCCGTGCATGTCGTACAGACCCCACGCGTTCGGAGCGAAGCTGCCCACGGCCACAGGTGATCCGGAGCCACAGTTCGAATTGGAGTGGTGGGAGTAGGAGAAGCGCGCATCCGAGCAAAACAGGCTTGCGCCCGTGTTGAACTCGGTTGTCGTGCCGGCCCGGCACGCGTACTCCCACTCCGCTTCCGTCGGCAGGCGGTACTCGTAGCCTGCGGGCACGGTGCCCAGCGCCGCCTGCTGCGCAGTCAGAGCGGCGCAGTAGGCGCGTGCGTTGAACCACGTCAC
>CAITGX010000056.1 GCA_903892045.1 uncultured Planctomycetota bacterium
AGCTCGAGATCGACGTGTCCCGTCGGCTCGTCCGCTGGAACGTGCACGACGAAGCTCACGCTCGTCGTCCCGATCCACGTGATGTTCGAGAGCGTGACGGACGGATCGCTGCTCGCGAGCGAGGCTCCCGTGCCCATGCCGGCGCCGCGGAGCAAGTGGAGCGTGGCGCGACCGCACTCCGCACGCAGCGGAAAGTCGTCGTAGTTGCGCCCGAGGGAGACCGGCGAATCGGCTCCGACGAGGAGCGATCCGACGCTCGCGCTCGCTCCGCTGCCGACGCTGATCCCGACGCCGTCGAGCGGCTGGAAGTCGGTCTGGATGGTGCGTCCGCCGCCGAGGTTTCCGGCGGAGACCGGCGCATCGAGCGGCGTGGCGAACAGCGTGTAGCTCCCTGCCGCGAGGCCGCGCAGCGCGAACGTGCCGTCGTTGCCCGAGAGCGTCGCTCCGGCATTGCGCCCTTGCGCGTCGCGTGCGACCACGTGCGCTCCCGCGACGGCGGACAGGTCCGCCTGCCGCAACACCGTGCCCGTGACGGTGCTCATGCTGGCGCCGGCTTCGGGCGCATTCGCGCGGAGACCGTTCTCGTCGTCGACCGCGACGCTGCGGTGCTCGATCACGCTCGGGCTGACGTACGGATAGAGCGTTGCACCGACGACGCCCGAGTGGTCGAGCCCCAGCAGGTGACCGAGCTCGTGCGCGGCGACGTCCTGCACGTCGAAGGCGCCGAACTCGCCGCGAGTGGTGAACTGGTGGCCCACGCCGTTGAAGAGCACGTCCGCGTCCGCGATGCGCCCGTTCGAGTAGAACTGCACCGGCGTGAGCGCGACGGTCGCCGATCCCTGCGGGAAGTAGCCCGACGAGTTGTCCTCGTCGAAGAGGATCATGTGCACGGCGTCGGACTGCCAGTCGGTGCGCGAGCGGGCCGCGGGCGAGGTGTTCTCGACGAGCGTGGCCGCACTGCCGCCGACGCGATTCCAGGCTTCGATCGCGAGCCGCAGGGCGGGCTCGTGCTCGCCCGTGGCGAGATCGTCGGAGCCCGTCGAGCTGATCACGATCCCGATGCTGCCGGGATTCTCCCAGTACAGCTCCGCGCCGTTCGATGGGTTGCGCAGGCGAACGTGAGTCGAGGCGACGGCGGCGAGCAGGGCCACGCTGCCGACGGCGAGCCAGGCGGTGCGAGTCGCCATGTTCAGCGCGCCTCCCCGCGAGTGCGGGCCGTGCGGATGCGCTGCACCACGCTGGCGTGATCGAGCACGGTCGGCGCGGGCGCGCTCGCGCTCGCCCCCGTCGTCGGGTCGAGCAGCGTGAGCTCCGCCGCATCGCGCAGCAACCCGAGCCGTCCGGCCGGATCGCGCACGAGGCGCAGCTTGCCTTGCGCCAGCCCGACCGGCACGCGCAGCCCGCCGGCGCTCTCGCCCGTGAGGAACAGCAGGGCGTCCTCTCCCAGCGCGAGCGTCGGCATGCCGGCAATCAGCGTGCCCGAGCCATCCGGCAGCACGCCGCCAGGCAGCTCGAAGCGTCGCGTGCCGAGCGGTTCGCCCGCGTACGTCTCGTCGACACTGAGCAGGAACTCCGTGCGCACCTCGCCGCGCGAGTCGCGGAACGAGCGCTGCGAGATCACCCGGCCTTCGACGACGAGCTCGGCACGGCGCGCGAGCTCCTCGATCTCGAGGCGCAGGGCCGTGCCGGCCTCGACCTCCGCGGTGTGCCGCCGGCCGATGGCGAGGACAGTGAGCAGGAGGCCTAGCCCGCAGGCCAGCCGGGTCCGAGGGAAGTTGCGCATGGGGATCGATCCAAGGGGGACGTGAAGCGCACGAGGCGCGCCGGACGAGTTTTCGACCCCCGTCTCGCCGGCCCTTGACCGTCGCGCCGGATTCCCGCGCAGGCCCCTGAAAGGGCTCAAGAAGTCCGGGGCGGCGGCGCCGAAACATCCTTTGGCCGACGTCAGCGCGAGGTGCGCAGTCGTCGTTGCCGTGTGCCCCGGCCCTCCTCCGCATGTCGACGATCACCGCCGAAGAGCTGATCCGAGCGAACGTCGCGATCCCGACGCTTCCTCAGGTCGTGGCTCGCATCAACGCGCTCGTCGAC
>CAITGX010000057.1 GCA_903892045.1 uncultured Planctomycetota bacterium
ACGACTGTCGGCCTCAACGCGCTGCTCACGGGCCGCGTCGCGCGCACGGCGCTCGTCACCAACCGAGGCTTCGTCGACCTGCTCGAGATCGCGCGCCAGGATCGGCCGGACCTCTACGCGCTGCGCCCCGTGAAGCCGCCGGACCTCGTGCCGCGCGAGCGACGCTTCGAAGTCGGCCAGCGCTCGTGGCCGCGGCTGTCCGACGGCGCGCTCGAGACCGTGCGTTCCCCGAGCGCGCGCGAGCTCGCGTCCCTGCGCCGCGCGATCGCGCGTACGGCCCCCGAGTCGCTCGCCGTGTGCCTGCTGCATTCCTATGCGGATCCCGAGATCGAGCGCGCCGTCGCGCGCGCGCTCGCTCCACTCGGCTTGCCCATGACGCTCTCCGCGGAGCTGCTGCGCGAGCACCGCGAGTACGAGCGCTTCTCCACCGCGGTCGTGAACGCGGCGCTCGCTCCGGTCGTCGGAGCCTACCTGCAGCGGCTGTCGCACGCCCTCGGCAACGCGCGTCTCGAGCTCCTGCGCTCGAGCGGCGGCACGATCTCCGCGGAACGCGCCGCTCTCGAGCCCGTGCGCGTGATCGCTTCCGGCCCCGCGGGTGGCGTGCTCGGCGCCTCGCGTGCCGCGCGCGAAGCCGGCCTCGATCGCATGGTCGGCCTCGACATCGGCGGCACTAGTGCCGACGTCGCCTTCCGGCGTCTCGGGGCGCGGCGCGTGGTCGAGCCGGTACAGCAGGGCTCGATCGGCGGTCACAGCATCGCCGTGCCCTCCCTCGACCTGCACACCATCGGCTGCGGCGGCGGCTCGCTCCTGCGCGTCGACTCCGCGGGCGTGCTGAGCGTCGGCCCGCAGAGCGCGGGCGCCGACCCGGGCCCGGTCGCCTATGGCCGCGGTGACGAGCCGACGCTGACGGACGCGCACGTGCTGCTCGGACAGCTCTCGTCCGGCACGTTCCTCGGCGGTCGGCTCGAGCTCGACCACGACCGCGTCGAGCGCGCCTTCGAGAGCCTCGGGCGAAAGCTCGGGCTCGCGCCGCGCGCAGCGGCGCAAGCAGCGCTCGACGTCGCGCGGGCCGCGATGCGTCGCGCGCTCGGCGTGATGACGCTCCAGCGCGGCGAGGATCCGCGCGCAACTCCGCTGGTCGCCTTTGGCGGTGGCGGCGGGCTGCACGCGGCGGAGCTCGCTCGCGCTCTGGCGATGCCGTGCGCCCTCGTGCCCGCGGCACCCGGCGTGCTCTCGGCTCTCGGCATGGCGACGGCCGAGCCGCAGGCCGAGCGCTCGAGAGCGATCCTCGCGCCGCTCGCGCGCCTGCGGGCACGCGAGCGCGCTGCGCACCTGCGCGCGCTCGAGCGCGAGGCGCTCGGCGAGCTCGCCGACAGCGGCCAGCGTGCATCGGACGCCGAGTGCGAGGCCTCGCTCGACCTGCGCTACGAGGGCCAGTCCTTCGAGCTGCGCGTCCCCCTCGCCGGCGGCGATCCGCGCGCGCGCTTCGCCGCGCGCCACCGCGAGCTCTACGGCTACACCCTCGACGAGCGCGAGGTCGAGCTCGTCAACCTGCGCGTCCTCGCACGCATCCCGGCGGCCCTGCCGCGCCAGCGCAAGGTCCAGCCCCACCCGGCCCAGCGCGCGGCCTTCGTCGGCACGACGCGCGTCAGCTTCGGCGGCAGCGAGCTGCGCACACGAATCGTCGAGCGCGCGCTGCTACGTCCCGGCGACCACTTCACGGGTCCGGCGATCGTGCGCGAGTTCTCCGGCACGACGCTCGTGCCTCCGCGCTGCCGCGCCAGCGTCACCGCCGGCGGCCACCTGCGGCTCGAGCGCTGAACGCGCACCTCAGCAGCCTGCTGAGAAAGTCCCGTCGCGGGGCAAGGCGACCCGCTTCGTGAATCGGAACGCGTCGGGGAGACGGCGGAGGCGGCTCTTCCGGCTCCTGAGCAAGGCCCGACGAGCGTGACGACGCGATGGCGCTGCCCGCGCAGCCGCAGCAGGCACGTGTTCGGCGGGCTGCTCGCCGCTCACACGCCTTCGAGGTGGAACGTGAAGCGGTGCACGACGTCGGAGTCGTGCGGCACGCCATCGCGCGTCGCCGCGCGGAAGCGCCAGCGGCGCACGCCCTCGAGGGCGGCGCGGTCGAGGCGCTCGAAGCCGCTCGAGCGCACGATCGCGACTTCGCCCACCGAGCCATCGGCGAGCACGCGCATGCGCAGCTCGACCGTGCCCTGCTCCGCGAGGCGCCGCGAGAGGCGCGGGTACTCGGGCTCCGGAGTCTCGACCTGCACGGCCGAGACGAGCTCCGGCTCAGGCGCGGGAGCGGGCGGCGGAGCGGCGACCACGGGCGGCTGGACTTCGGACTCACCCGGCGCGGTGCCTGCGCTGCCGCCTCCGGCGAGGTCGGCCGCGCGACGGGCCGACGGCGAGCTCCACTCGAGCGACAGGAGGCGCGACTGGGCGCGAGTCGAGTCGAGGACGTCGGGCCGCGTCTCGCTCGGGTCCTCGAGCGCGAGCATGGGCTGCGGCGGGAGATCGAGCTCGACGAGCTGCGGCTCGTCGGGCGTGGCGACCACGAGCTGACGCTCCGGCTCGGGCTCCGCCTCGGGCTCGACCGCCGCGGCGAGCGGTGCGGACACGACTTGGATCACGTGACCGCGGCCGGTGCCGCCGCCGCTCGGCGCGAGCGCAGCGAACGCGAGTCCGCCCGCGATGGCGAGGTGCACACCGAGCGAGCCGGCGAAGCTCCACGGGAACGACCCGCTGCCCGAAGGCAGCGCCGCAGAGGTCGACTCGGCCCCCTGCGAGGGGCCTGCGGAGCGGGGACGGTTCATGGCCGGAGCGCTCATGCTAGCGCGGGCTGCCGGAAAGGTTGCAACTAGAGGGTCATGCGCAGGCCGGCGACCAAGCCGACCCCGGGGGCGTCGATGCCGGAGCCGTGCACGCGGTAATCCTCGTCGAACAGGTTGTGCAGGCCGATGTTCCAGCTGGCGCCGCTGCCGGCCTCCCCGACCGGGCCGCCGAAGTCGAGGTCGACCCGCGTCCAGCCGTTGGTCCCGTTCTTGTCGATGCGCGGGTCGCCGAGGTCCGTCGGGGAGAGCCGGTTCTGGGAGGTTGCGAACCAGAACGAGAGCTGCAGCCAGCCGAGATTCCGGATGGGCTGGGCAGGCTCGTACGACAGCGAGACGTTGCCGTGGAACGGCGGGATCCGGCTCGCCGGCTGGTCGTCGAAGGCCGGAATGTCGTCGTCGTACTGCTGGCCGTAGGTGTACTCGAGGTACGTGCCGAACGAGTACGGCGAGTCTTCGCCGCCGAGCTTGCGCTGGTAGCGGGTCTCGACGCCGAGCAGGTCGACGTCGCCGGTGTTCTCGCGCACGTAGGTCTCGTCGCCGATCGGACCGCCGGGGGTGGGGTCGCTCACGAGACGGCGGCCGACCACGTCCTGAATCGCGTTGTGGTAGAGGCCGAGCGACCAGCTCCACGCATCGCGGCGCATGTCGAGCGCGAGCTCCTCGTACAGGGACCGCTCCGGATCCAGATCCGGGTTGGAGAGCTCCGTGCCACTGTTGAAGGTCGCGTTGCGCGCGAGCTCGGAGAGGTTCGGCGCACGGAACGCCTGCGCGATCGTGGCTGTGATGCGCACTCCGTCGGCCACGTCGGTCGCCGCCTGCAACGAGCCCGTGACGGCATCGAAGTTGCCCTCGACGGTCTGGCCGGGGTTCGCCACGTCGTCAAACTCGAACTCGAAGTACGAGTAGCGGACGCCCGCGGTCAGGTCGAACGGACCGACGTCGAAGAGCTCGTCGCGCACGAACAGGCCGCTCGAGAGGTAGTTCGAGCCCGGTGCGAAGGAACCGACCGCGCTGGTGGCCGCGCCCGTCGTGATGTTGACGTTGGTACGGGTTGAGTCGACGTCGTCGTAGTCCGCGTCGATGCCCCACGTCAGGAGCTGCGAGTCGCCGAGCGCCTTGCGCCAGTCCATGCCGACGCCGACGGTCTCGGTGTCGTCCTGCTCGAGCCGGCGCGTGCTCGAGCCCCGCGCACGGATGCGGCGGTTCTCGACGTACTCGCGCAGCGACAGGCGCACCTGCATCTCGTCGCCGAGGCCAGGCTGCGCATCGTTGTAGGCGACGACGTAGCGCGTGCGGTCCTGCAGCGTGAAGTAGTTCTCCGCGTCGGAGGGCTGCGTCTGGCCGTAGCCCGTGTTCATGCGGTCCGAGCGCGGCACCTCGAAGTCGCGGGTGCGCATGCCGCTGACGCGCATGCTGCGCCGCTCGCCGAGCTGCAGGTCGCCCGAGGCATACCACGACTGGCCGTTGTAGCCCGTGTTCTGCACCTCACCCTTGCCGGAGTGCAGCACCTGCCAGTCCTGGAACGAGCCGCCGACGAGCACGCCGACATCCTCGGTGCCGACCGACAGCGAGCCGTACTCGCGCGCGCCTTCGGCGGCCGTGTTGGCGTCGACGCCGAGCTCGCCCTGCACCGCTCGGGTGCCGGCCTTGTCGCGCGCGAGCGGCGC
>CAITGX010000058.1 GCA_903892045.1 uncultured Planctomycetota bacterium
CTTGCCCTCGAGGTGCACGGGCTCGCCCGACTTGGTCTCGAAGATGACCTCCATCACGCCGACGTCCTCGCCGGTCATGAGCCGCTGCATGTAGTGCATGCAGTGCTCGCGGCTGTCGGGGTGGATGATCTCGAAGATGTTCCGCCCCGCGACCTCGTCGAAGGTGTAGCCGAGCCGCTCCAGCCAGGGCCGGTTGACGAACCGAATCGAGCCGTCGGGCAGGACGCTCTGGACGAAGTCGCTCACCCCGTCGAACAGGTCGCGCAGCGCGAGGAGGTCGAGCTCGGGTTGCGCGGGGCGAGTGGAAGGAACGCTCACGGGCAGGGCAGATTGTAGCCCGTCCCGGCCGGGGCGGCTCCGGCAAGGCCGGGAGCGGTGCTAGCATCGGTCGTCGATGGCTCCGTCTCCCCTCGCCCGCACCGTGGTCGGCCTGGCGTTCGCCGGGATGCTGGTGTCGGTGTGGCGCCTCGGCCGCTCCGAGGGGCCCGTGACCGAGGCGCAGGGCTTCCGCATGCGTGAGCAGGCCGCCGAGCTCGGAATTCGCTTCCGGCATCGAGAGACGACCCTCGACCGCAAGCTCGACAACGTGGCCCCCCACGTCTCCGGCATGGGCGCCGCGGTCTCGCTCGTCGACTTCGACAGCGACGGCTGGACCGATCTCTACGCCACCTCCAGTCGCTTCGGCACGCCCAACGCGCTCTACCGCAACGAGCAGGGGCGCTTCCGCGACGTCGCCGAGGCGGCGGGGCTCGCGAACGTCAACCGCGAGGGCGAGGGCGTGTCGATGGGCTCCATCTGGGCCGACTACGACGGTGACGGCCGCGAGGACGTGTTCCTCTACAAGTGGGGCCGTCAGCAGCTGTTCCGCAACCGAGGCGACGGCTCGTTCGAGGACACGAGCGCGCGTGCGGGCGTGAATCGCTGGATGAACTCGAACAGCGCCTGCTGGCTCGACTTCGACCGCGACGGCTTCGTCGACCTCTACGTCGCGGGCTACTTCCGCGAGGACGTCGACATGTGGAACCTCTCCTCGACGCGCATCATGCAGGAGAGCTTCGAGTTCGCGCAGAACGGCGGACACAACGTGCTGTGGCGCAACCGTGGCGACGGAACGTTCGAGGACGTCACCGCGCGCACGGGCTGCGACAGCACGCGCTGGACGCTGGCGGTCGCGTCGGCGGACATGGACGGCGACGGCTTCGCCGACCTCTACCTCGCCAACGACTATGGGCCGGAGGAGCTGTTCCGCAACGTCGGCGGCGAGCGCTTCGAGCGCGTGACGGGCGCGGGACTCGAGGAATCCTCGAAGAGCGGCATGAGCGTGACGCTCGGCGACTTCGAGAACGACGGCACGTTCGGCGTGTACGTGACGAACATCTCGAACCCCGGACACCTGTTCCAGGGCAACAACCTGCGCCGCAACCGGCTGGCGAAGAGCGGCAAGCTCTACAACATCGCCGATGCGTCGAGCAGCTCGTCGCGCGCCATCGTGGACTGCGGCTGGGCTTGGGGCGCGCAGTTCGGCGACCTCGACAACGATGGGCGCCTCGACCTGTTCGTGACCAATGGCTTCGTGTCGGCCTCCAAGGAGCGCGACTACTGGTACGGCATGAGCAAGGTCGCCGGCGGTGCGAGCGAGATCTTCGAGGATGCGACCTTCTGGGAGCCCATGGGCGACGCGAGCCTGTCGGGCTTCGAGCAGAGCCGCGTGCTCAAGAATCTCGGCAACGGCCAGTTCCGCGACGTCGCGACGGCGGTGGGCGTCACCGACCTCGAGGACGGCCGCGCGGTCGCTTTCGGCGACTTGCAGAACCGGGGCGCGCTCGACGCGGTGGTCGCGAACCAGAAGGGACCGCTGCAGGTCTACGTCAACGAGCCGGCCGCCGGCCGCGGCTGGGTCCAGCTCAAGCTGCGCGGACGCGGCGCCAACACGTCCGCGATCGGTGCGGTGGTCGAGCTGCGCTTCGCTGGCATGCTGCAGGCGCAGTGCGTGCAGGCCGGCAGCGGCTTCTGCGCCCAAAACGACCGGCGCCTGCATTTTGGCCTCGGCGGCGCCACCGCGATCGAGTCCGCTCGCGTACGCTGGCCTTCGGGGCAAGTGCAGGACATCGCTGCGCTCGAGCCCGGCCGCCTGCACGTGATCGAGGAGCCGCAACCGTGACGACCGCCACCGCGATGATGCCGAATGCGCCCGCCGCACCGCGCGGGTTCTGGTCGGGCCTCAAGCCGCAGCACATGGTCAGCGCCCTCGTGACGCTGTTCCTCGTGCTCGGCCAGTGGCGCTTCCAGATCATCAAGAGCTACCCGCTCACGGGCATCGGCTTCATCGACGACTACGCGGTGCTGATCGTCTCGCTCTCGACGGCCATGGCCTTCGAGGCGCTGCTCTCGCGCTGGCTGCGCGGCGAGTGGCCGAGCGTGCTGTCCGCGTACATCGCGGGCAACTCCGTGGTGATCCTGCTCAAGCCCCAGGGCGGCCTGTGGCCCTACTTCCTCGCCGCGGCGATCGCGATCACGTCGAAGTACGTGCTGATGTACCGCGGCCGCCACCTGTGGAACCCGACCAACTTCGCGATCAGCTTCATGCTGCTCGCGGCGCCGAGCTCGATCACGATCCTCGGCCACGAGTGGGGCAACGAGCTGTGGACGGTGGGCGTGATCTGGTGCATCGGCCTCGTGGTCGTGAAGCGCGCCAAGCTCCTGCACATCACCTTCACCTACCTCGTGAGCTTCTGCCTGCTGGCGCTCCTGCGCTGCGCCATCACGGGCGCTCACCCGCTGACCGAGCTCGCGCCGGTCACCGGCCCGATGTACCAGATGCTGATGTTCTTCATGCTGACCGATCCGCGCACGACGGTCAGCTCGCGCGCCGGTCGCATCCGCGTCGTGATCCTGATCGCGCTGATGGAGTGCGCGCTGCGCCTCGCCAACGACTTCCACCTCGCGTGGGCCGCCCCCTTCGACACCGCGCCCGCGATCTTCGCGCTGGCGATCATCGGACCGATCGCGCTCGCGCTCGACTTGCGCCGCAAGGCGAGCGCCTGAGCGCGGCTCAGAGCTCGAGCACGGTGCGGGCGCCCTCGCCCACCGTCGTCTCGCCGAGCACCGTGCCCGCGCTGTCGAAGGCTCGCACGCGCGCACCGACTTCGCCTTGGATCCACCACGTGGCGTCAGGCGGGATCGAGAGGGCGTGGGTGCCCCGAGCTCCCGAAGTAGCCAGCATCTCGACGTCGACGTCTCGAGTC
>CAITGX010000059.1 GCA_903892045.1 uncultured Planctomycetota bacterium
AACATCTTCGAGATCATCCACCCCGACAGCCGCGAGCACTGCATGCACTACATGCAGCGGCTCATGACCGGCGAGGACGTCGGCGTGATGGAGGTCATCTTCGAGACCAAGTCGGGCGAGCCCGTGCACCTCGAGGGCAAGGTCACGGTGCAGTTCGAGGGGGGGCTGCCCCGCGTCACGCGCGGCGTGTTCCGCGAGCTGAGCCCCGACCAGCGCTCGGCGCCGTCGCTCGTGAGGCTGCGCGAGCAGCGCAAGCTGTTCCACAGCGTGCTCTCGATCCTGCGTGCCAACAACGCGGCCGACCGCGACGAGTCCCTCGCGCTCGCCACCCAGCAGGTCGCGGCCGCCCTGGGGGTCGCACGCGCGAGCGTCTGGCTGTTCGACGAGGGACACACGCGCATCACCTGCGAGCAGATGTGGGCCGATGGGCGCTCGCTTGGCCGCACCGCGGCGCGGCTCTTCCGGACCGAGCACCAGGCCTACTTCGAGGCACTCGAGGCGCTCGTGCCCGTGCGCGCCGACGATGCGCTCACGCACCCCGCCACGCGCAGCTTCGCGGACGGCTACCTGAAGCCGCTCGGTATCACCTCGATGTTCGACCTGCCCTTGCGCATCGGCGCCTCGGTCGCGGGGGTGCTGTGCTGCGAGCACATCGGCAAGCCCCGGCGCTGGACGAACGACGAGGAGGAGTTCGGGCTGGCCGTGGCCGCGATCGTGCTGATCTTCCTCGAGAACGACCGGCGCCTGAGCGCCGAGGCCGAGCTGCAGCGCCTCAATCTCGAGCTCGAGCGCCGCGTCGAGGAGCGCGCCCGCCTGCTCGCATCGGCCGAGGAGCGGCTGCGCTATCTCATGACGTCGGTGCCGGCGGTGATCTTCTCGTGCGAGGCCGGCGGGGACTTCCGCAGCACGTTCGTCAGCCCGAACATCGAGTCGCAGCTCGGCTACCCGGCCGCGGAATACCTGAGCCACCCGCACTTCTGGCGCGAGCACCTCCACCCGGACGACGCGGTGCGCGCCTACGGCTTCATGGAACGCGCGGTCTCCCACGGGACGTCCTCGTTCGAGTACCGCTTCCGCTTCCCCGACGGCACGTATCGCTGGCTGCGCGACGACTACATGCTGATGCGCGACGCGGACGACAACCCCGTCGAGATCGTCGGCGCCTGCGTCGACATTCACGACCGCCGGATGGCCGAGGCCGCGGCCGAGGCCCTTGCGCGCGACCTGCGCCACCTGATCGAGACCGCCAACGCGCCGATCCTCGGCGAGGACATGCAGGGCGGGATCAACGAGTGGAACGGCGCCGCCGAGCGCCTCACCGGCTATCCCCGGGCCGAGGTCCTCGGGCGCTCCTTCGCGGAACTCGTGCCGCCTGGCCAGCGACGGGCCGTCCGCGACGTGCTCGACGCCGCGCGCCACGGCATCGAGAGCACCAATGTGGAAGTGCCGCTGCAGTCGCGCGACGGGCGCGGGTTGCTGTTCCTGCTGAACACCAGCACGCGGCGGGACCGCGAGGGCAAGGTCATCGGCGTCGTCGGGCTCGGGCAGGACATCACCGAGCACCGCGAGGCCCAGCGCCGCAGCCTGCGCGCGCAGCGGCTCGAGAGCATCGGCACGCTCGCCGGCGGCGTGGCCCACGACATCAACAACGCGCTCGCACCGATCCTGCTGGCCTGCGGCCTGATGCGCGACCGCCATCCCGAGTCGCGCGATCTGGTCGACGTCATGGAGTCGAGCGCGCGCCGTGGCGCGTCGATGGTGCAGCAGCTGCTCACCTTCGCCAAGGGCGTCGACGGCAAGCGCGTGCCGCTGCGCCCGCAGTCGGCCGTGGCCGAGATCGAGCGCATCGCGCGCAGCACGTTCCCGAAGAACATCCGCTGCACGTTCGAGAGCGATCCCGCCGTCCCGATGGTGCTCGGCGATGCCACGCAGCTGCACCAGGTGCTGCTCAACCTGTGCGTCAACGCGCGCGACGCGATGCCCAGCGGCGGGGACCTCAGGGTCTCTGTCACCCGGCGCGTGCTGACGCCCGCGGAGGTCCGCCACGACGGCGAGGGCGTTCCCGGCGAGTACGTGCAGTTCCGGGTCGAGGACAGCGGCCACGGCATTCCGCCCGAGCTCGTTGAGCGCATCTTCGAGCCGTTCTTCAGCACCAAGAGCGTCGATCAGGGAACCGGACTCGGCCTCTCGACCGCGGTCGGCATCGTGCGCAGTCACGGCGGCTTCCTGCGCGTGCAGTCGGAGCCCGGCAAGGGCTCGGCCTTCACCGTGCTGCTCCCGGCGCACTCGCAGCCCGAGCGCGCTCCCGAGGCGCCGGCGCAGCGCCCCGCCGAGGGCTTCCGCGGCGCGGGCGAGCTGATCCTCGTGGTCGACGACGAGCCCGCGGTGCGCGACGTGTTCCGCCAGATCCTCACCGCCATCGGCTTCCGAGTCCGCACTGCCGGGGATGGCCGTGGCGCGCTCGAGATCCTCGGCGACGGGTCGATCCCGGTCGCCGGCGTGATCACCGACCTGCACATGCCCGTGATGGACGGCATCGAGCTCGCGCGCGAGCTCCGGCGCCGTCGCCCGGACCTGCCGATCGTGCTCGCGAGCGGCTTCGCGGAGAAGGCCGATCCGCAGGTGTTCGCCCAGCTGCGCTTCACCGCGCAGCTCTACAAGCCCTTCAGCCTCGAGACGCTCTCGCACGCGCTGCGCCGGATGCTGCGTCCGGCCTGAAAGCGCGACGGGAACGCGACCTGCGCGTTCCCGCCGTGGAGCCCATCGCGCAGCACCTGTCTCAGCGCGCCGCCGTGGCCCACTTGCGCGCGACGTGCTCGAGGTCGGGCCGCTCTCCGCCCGGCGCGTCGCCGAAGTAGGCTCGCTCGAGCCGCGCGATTTCCTCGGCCAGCTCGCGCTGGCGCGGCGCTTCGAGTCCGCCTTCGTCGTGGACCTCGCGCAGGAATCCCAGCGCGCTGAACGGAGTCAGCGGCTCAGGAAGCGTGCGGACGGAAGCGGTGGGGGCCTGCTGCGCGGGACGTGAGCGTCGCGCGAGAGCGATCACCGCGGCGAGCAGCGCGGCGCCGCCGAGCCACCACGGCCAGCGCGGGCTCGTCTCGCCGTAGTCGTACTCGAGCTCGACGGTCGGACCGACGGACGCGAGGTCTGCGTCGACATAGCGGAAGTGCTCGCTCGACGCGACCTCGACCTTGGGCACGGCGAAGGCGAACGCCCGCGGCAGCTGCGCGAGTCCCTCGCGGCCTTGGAACACGATCGTCCACAGCCGCTCGGACAGCACGCTGCGTCCATCCTCGTCGAACTTCGAGACGGAGACCGGACGCTCGTCCTTCGAAGCGACCTCGAAGCCCTCCGGGGCCAGCGTGACGAGCTCCTCGAGCGTGGGCACGAGCCCCGCGGCGGTGGCCTTGATCTCGAGCACGAGCTTGCCGGACTTCGCCTGACGCTCGTCGAGCGTCTGCACCAGCGCGAGGCGCTCGAACGGACGGCCTGCGCCGCGCTCCCCGCGCGCGTCGATCAGGAGCTCGCCCGACTCGATCGGCAGCACGCAGTAGCCGCTCGTGTCGAGGAAGTCGAGGTCGAGCGAGACGGGCGGGATGCGATCGACCTCCGGACCGCGCGGCTGCAGCAGCACGTAGGCGTACGGCGTCACGCGCCAGCCGGGCTGAGCGTCGGGCAGGGAGCGCGCCTCGGGCTGGTTGAACGTCACCGAGAGCACGTCGAAGCGCTCCTTGAGGCGCTCGCGCAGACCTTCCTCGAACTTGTCGCGGTAGTCCTCGAGCGGGCGCCCGTAGTTCCACGCGTAGTTGACGCTGTTCTGGTTCTGCAGGTACTTGCCGAAGCCGCCCGACTCGCGCTCGATCTCCACCGTGTGGCGCAGGTCGATGCGCAGGCCGAAGGGGGAGCGATGGCCGACCTCGCTCGGGCCGTCGACCTCCGCGTGCAGGCGGATCTCGGTGACGAGGTCGCCGTAGTAGCTCGCAAGCTGCTGCAGCTCGCGCGTGATCTTCGTCTCGCCGGTGATGGCGAGGCCCTGGCGCACGTAGCGCGACTTCACGGCCGGGTTGCAGCTGCCGATGCGCGTCGTGAGCGAGTTGCCGAACATCTCGACGTGGCGCGCGACGCGCTCGGGAGGCAGCGCCTCGAGGGCGGCCTTGATGCGCGCGATCTCGCCCGTGGCGAGCTGGGTCTTCGCGTCGATGCGGTTGAGGTCGCTGGCTCCGAGCGCGGCGTAGAACCACGTCTCGTAGAGTCGCGCGGAGTCCTTCGAAGGCTCCGCGCTCGGGCGCGAGCCCGCATAGAGCTCGGCGGCGCGCGCGAACGTCTCGAAGGCCTTCGTGCGGCGCGTCGAGTACTCGGCGTCCTTCTTCAGCTCGTAGCGGAACTGGTTCTCGTCGTGCTCGAGGGCACCGAGGACCATCCACAGCTGCCAAGCGTCGCCGTGCTTCCCGAGCGCGCGGTCGAGCGTGGCGCGCGCGAGCCCGTAGCCGCGCAGCACTTCCTGCTCGATGTCCTTCTGCTTGCGCTGGGTGTTCTTGTCCTTCTGCAGGGCGGGATCGCGCCACACGCCCACGAGGTTCGTGCGCATCGCGCCCACGAGCTCCGCGAGCGTCTCGGGATCGAGCGCGTCGACCGAGCCGAAGATGCTCTCGAGCGTCTCGAGGCGATAGATCTCCGCCTGGCTGTGCGCGGCGCGGAACGCCGCCGCCACGAGCTTCTGGTCGATCTCGACCTCGAGCGCCCGCAGCCGGCCGACCCACTCGCCGAGCTCCGCGAGCGCGCGTTCTTGCTTCGAGCGCGTCAGCGGAATGGCGTTGGCGCGCTGGTCGAAGCCGTACATGTAGATGTAGGGGTTCGAGCGGCCCTGGTTCTGGTTGGGGTCGTGCTTGCGCGCCCAGACGCGCAGGAACTCGTCGACGAGGCTCTTGGCTGGGATCGGGTCGGTCTTCGCGAGCGCCTCGATGTACGGGAAGGCGTCGATCTCCTCGCCGACCTTGAGGAACAGCTGCGCGTAGGCCATGCGCAGGCGCGGGCGCAGCGTGGGCTCGACGAGCTCGACCCACTCGTCGCTCGGGCGTGCCTCGAGGATCTTGCCGGTCTTGATCGCGGCGGCGCCGCCGCGACCGTTCCAGCCGCGCTGCTCGTCGTCGAAGTCGTAGTAGAAGAAGTTGCCGTACATGTCGCGCCGCATCTGCGGGCCGAGCGACGTCGACGTGTCGTTCGAGTAGCTGTGAAGCGCCTCGCGCAGCCAGTTCGACGCGAGCAGCGAGAGCTGGGGCTGCCAGCGCGTCGCGAGCTCGGGCGCGGCGCGCAGCAGCGCCTTGGCGGCCGTCGACTGCAGCTCGAGCAGCCGCTCGCGGCGATCCGCGTCGGTGGGTGCCATCGAGAGCGCCTTCGAGGCCGTCGAGCCGATGGCGGCGAGGATCTCCATGCCGCGCTCGGGACGGGCGGTGAAGCTCTCGTCGAGCCACGCGGCGCCGAGCTCCGCGCGCAGCTTCGGCGCGAGCTCGACGGCGCGCGTGATGGCCTCGTTCTTGGCGCTCTCGCTGACCTCGCCGACGGCGAGCACGGCCTGCGTCGCGCTCCAGGCGCGCTCGAGCCAGACGGTGCTCGCCTCCTTCGCGTGCCGCGCGAGGCACAGCCGCGAGATCAGGTTGAGGCCCTCGCGATCGCCGCGCTCGAGCGCCTCTTCGAGGGTCGGGACGAACGGCTCGAGCTCGTCGGGCTTGCCGGCACCGACGAGGATGCGCGCCATCTGGCGGCGATCGACGGCGAACCCGGGCTCGTCCACGCGCGCCTTCACGAGCGCGACGAAGCTCGAGATCTGGTGGCCCTGCTCGAGGGCTTGCGTCAGCAGCGCGCCGAGGGCCGCAAGTTCCTTGTCGGAGAGCTTGTGCGAACAGGCGGCGGCGAGCCCGAGCACGTCGGCAGGGGAGAACTGGTTCTCCTCGATGTACTGCTGGCCCTGCGGGTGCACCTGCGCGCGCTCGCGCGGGCCTTCTTGCAGCGACTTGAGCAGCTGCTCGTAGCCGGCCTTCTGCTCGTCTTCCTGCCAGCGCGCGAAGGCGGCCTTGACCGAGGTCCACTCGCCGAGCGTGACGTCGCGCTGGAGCTGCTTCAGCTCCGCGTCGATGGCCTTCTGCTCGGCGGTCTGCCGGGCGCTCTCTTCCTTGGCCTTGCGCGCCTCGTCCTCGGCACGCGGATCGACGGCGACAGCTTCCTCCGTGCCGGCCGCAGCGGCCGCAGGCTCTGCTCCCGCGGACGAGGCCGTCGCGCTGGGAGCGGCCGTGGCCGTCGCAATGGGCGCGGCCGTGGCGGTCGCGGTGGGGAGCGCGCTGCCGGCTGCGATGGTGATCGTCGCCGGTTGCGCGGTGCTGCCGGCCGGCGGGATGAGTGTGAGCGGAATGGCCGCGGTCGTGCCGCTCACGACGACGGAGGTCGAGGAGCCTGCCGCGGTGATGACGGCGCCGCTGAATGCGCCGGTCATCGGCTCGGGCTCGAGGGCGGAGGTCTTCACCTCGCCCGTGCCCTCCGAGGGCTCCACCTGCGTCTCGCGCGCCTTGGCCCACGCCGCGAGGATCGCGGAGGGGCGCCGGTCGTAGCCGAGCTGCCGCAGCTTCTGGGTGCGCGGGCCCGGCTTGCTCGACTTCGTCTCGCTCGCTTCGTCCTGCTCGGCGGGCTCGTCGCCTTCGGCGAACTCCATGACTTCGCCCGATTCCATCTGCACGTAGCCGAGCTCGCCCAGTTGGATGACCTGCTGGGCGTGGGCAGTGGACGGCCAAAGGAGCGCCGCCGCGAGGGCGCGCGCCACGATTCGAACCTGCATCCTGATCTCCATCGAGTTGCCGCGCGGAAGGCGGCGTGGCGCGCGCGTCACGGGCGCGCAAAGGCGAAGCGACGAGTGGACAAGCGGCGCGACCCGCTCGCGCGGGCCGCGCAGGATCCGACGACTAGGAACCGCCGCCGTCGGGCGGCGGACCGGAGCTCGCACCGCGCGCGTCGGAAGGCTTCTGTCCCTTGCTCTTGGAGCCGCGACCGCGGCCCGATCCACAGCCCTTTCACTGCGACGGCAGTGGCAGGCCCTGCAGGTCCTTGATGTCCATCCGCGCGAGGCGGATCGAGGACTCGAGGCTCTCCTGCGCGCGCGCGGCGCCGTCACCGTCGCCCTCGGCGAGCAGCGACTCGGCGACGAGCTTGTAGTTCTGGCGCGAGGCGTCGATCTCGCGCTCCCACTCCTCGGGTGCGGCGCCTTCGAGGCGCAGCAGCCAGGTCGTGTAGTACTGCGCGTTCGCGAGCGCGTCGCGCGTGTCGAGCACGAGCGCGGGATCGGCGCTGGCATCGGACTCGAGCTCGCCGAGCAGTCCCTCGAGCTCCGTGCGGGCCTCGGGCAGCTTGGAGATGAACATCTGCGCCTTGGCGCGCTCGAGGCGCAGGCGACGCAGCTCGCTCGTGCGCTCCGCGGGCAGCGCCGCGATCGCCTCGGAGAGCGTGCGCTCGGCCTCGGACCACAGTCCGCGCGCCGCCGCATCGCCCTCCTTGGCCGCGACCTCGCGCGCCTCGCGGACGTGAGCCTGCGCCAGCGCGACTTGCGCCGCCGCGGCGTCCTCGCGGACACGTTCCTGTCCGGGGCCGTAGTGGTAGGCCGCTGCCCCGACGGGCAGGAGCAGCCAGGTGAAGATCAGGAGCTTTCTCATGGATTTCGAACCTCCCGCGAGCTCGGTGCGCGCGCGCTCATGCTAGCCCAACCGGGGCGCCTGCGGCCCGGGACTTTTGGGCTCTGGACTCCCCTGCGGACGCGCCGGGCCGCCAGCGGGTCCCGGCGAGGTGCAGGGCCAAGGGCAGGAGCGAGAGCAGGGCCGCTCCGACGCCGATGGCGAGCAACGCGTATTCGCGGCGCGTCAGGCGCTCGAAGGGGCTCTCGTCCTCGCTGGCGAAGGACTCCTGGATCAGGGCCGTCGAGATCTGGGACTCGTTGGCGTTGTGGAACACGCCGCCGAGGCGCGCCGCGATCTGCTTCAGGGTGGCCACGTCCTGCCGCGAGTGGCGGCCGTCGATGAAGCGACCCGTCTGGGGATCGCCGACGCCGACGATGATCGTGCGGTGGACGGAGGCGGGCATGCGCGGCATGCCGGTGGCCGGGACCGTGTCGCCGTCGCTCACGACGACCAGCGTGGTCGAGCCGGGCTGCCAGTCCTTCGCCACCTTCGCGGCTTCCTCGAGTCCCGCGAACAGCTCGGTCTTGCCGGCCTTGAATGCGTGGTGCATCGGCAGGTCACCGAGGATGTTGCGCACGACCTCGAAGTCGCTCGTGTCGATCACCACCGGCTTCGCGCCCGAGTAGACGGCGATCACGCTCACGCGCGTCTGCGCGAACGGCACGCGGTCGAAGAACGACTCCATCACGTCGCGAGCGCGCTGCATGCGGCTCTGCTTCTGGTCCTTGCCGGCGTCGACGAGGCGCATGCTCGGGCTGACGTCGAGCACCATCAGCACGTGCCGCGGGTCCTCGAGGCGCTGCGCGAGCGCGGCGTCGCCGGAGTGGGCGCGCGGCGGGATCGTGGCGAGCGTCGCGAGTCCCCAGGCCACCATGGAGCACGACAGGGCGCGCAGCCAAGGCGCCGCGATGGCCCACGCCGCGGGTCTGCCCAGCGGCCCGAACGCGAGGCGCGCGACGCGCGCGACTCGCCGGGAGTGCAGCCACTCCGCCGCCGCCGCGAGCGCGAGCGCGAGCGCCGCGCACCACTCGGGCAGCGACTCCGGCAGGTCGGCGGGCGTCACCACGGCGTGTACCTCAGTCCGAAGCCGGCGAGCAGCAGGGCGAGCAGGGCCCCGAGGCCCGCGAGGCACCACGGCACGTAGTCGTCGGACGCCTCGGCTTGGCTCTTCTCGAGCTTGGCCTTCGCCATGGCGTCGATGCGCGCGAAGATCGAGTCGAGTCCGCCCTCGTCCTCCGGCTTGAAGGCCTCTCCGCCGGTGAGCGTCGCGATGCGCACGACTTCCTCGGGAATCGAACCCTCGGCGATGTGCACGGTGAAGACCGCGATGCCGTCGTTGCGCAGCTCCCGAGCGATCTCCTCGTCCTGGCCGCCCGAGAGGTCCGAGCTCACGCCGTCGCTCACGAGCACGATCATGCGGTCGCCATCGGGACGCTCGGCCAGCACCTTGCGGCACGCGCGCAGCGCCTTGCCGATCTCGGTGCCGCCAAACCAGCTCGGGAGGTTGCGCGGGTGCATGAAGGGCGGCGCGCAGCGGAAGGCCGAGATGTCGTTGGTGAGCGGCACCCAGTGCAGCACGTTGTTGCCGAAGAACGTGAGACCGAACGCGTCGCCCTCGCGGCGGTCGACGAACGAGTTGATCGCGACCATGGCAGCGTCGTAGCGATCACCGGGCCCGAACTGGGCCATCATGCTGCCGGAGACGTCGACGCAGAACTGGATGTTCGTCAGCGCGCGCTTCGAGCGCGGCTCGGCCCACGACTGCGGTCCCGCGAGCACGAACAGCACGCACGCGAGCAGCACGGCCGGGATGCACTCCGCCGTACGCAGCAGGAACCGCACGCGCGAGTCGCGCGCCTGCGCCACGTGGTCGAAGGGCAGCGCGAGCGCGCGACCACGCCGCTGCCACGTCCACAGGCACAGGGCCGCCGGAATCACGAGCAGCGCGAGCGCCCACGGGTGGCGGAACGACGCGAGGACGTCCATCAGCGCGCGCCTCCGGGGCCGTCGAGCTCGTCTGCGCGGAGCTCGCGATAGGGCGCGAGCAGCGCGGGAATCTCGCCTGCGCCGCGCGCATCCGGCCGGTGGAGCCACTCTTCGAGTCGCACGAGCAGCGGGCCGGCCTCGGGATGGCGCTTCAGCTGAGCGATCACCTCCGCCGGCCGCGACTCCTCGAGTCCGAGCCTTCGGCGCCACAGCGCCACGAGCGACAGCTCGAGCTGCGCGCGCTCCTCGCGCGAGAGCTCGCCGCGCATCGCGCGTTCGACGAGCGGCTGGAGGCGCTCCGCGAGCGAGCGCACGCGCGGCTGCCCGGCGCTCTCCGCGGCGCGACGGCGACGCCCGACGACGAGGATCGCCACGAGGCCGGCGACCCACACGATTCCGCCTGCGAGGAGCAGCGCGCCGTAGCCGCCGAGCTGCGGCAGCTCGGCCGGCCGCGGAGCGTTCGGGAGGGCCGCGCCCTCCGCGACGAGCACGCTGCGGATCTCGACGCGCAGCTCGGGCAGGTCGGCGGTGGACGAGCCATCGCGCCGCTGCAGCAGCGTGCGCAGGTCGTGAGCGCCGGGCTCGAGGCCCCAGTACTCGAAGTCGTAGCGGAACCCGTCGCCGTGCGGGCGCGTCGCGACGATGCGCAGCGCGAGCGGCGCCTTGCGATCCGCGGAGACGGCGACGAGCTCCGAGCCCGGCAGCACGACGTCGTTCCAGCGCGCCGGCATGCCGACGGACGGTGATGCGCGCAGCAGGTCCTCGCCCGGAAGAGCTCCGCGCGGCAGGGAGAGGTCGAAGCCGGGGAAGGAGCTGCTCATCGCGTGCCTCGCGCGGCGCCGCCGCGGTTCTTGAACATCTCGCGCAGCTTCGATGCACACGGCTCGCCCGCGCGCAGCGTCAGGCAGTCGACGCCCGAGCGCACCAAGGCGCTCGCGAGCTCGCGCGGATCACTCCACGCCGCGCGTCCGCTGGTCACGAACTCGCGGCCCGTCTCGGCCTCGCGCGCGCGCAGGAAGCCCGCGCCGCGCAGCCCAGCCTCGGCCGGGTCGACGAGCTGCAGTGCGACGCAGTCGTGCGCATGGCCAGCGTGCTGCAGCGCCTTGAGCGCGCCTTCGTCATGCAGGTCCGACAGCACGATGAGCAACGAGCGCTGACCGAGCGTCGGCAGCACCTCGCGCAGGCGCTGGGCGAGCGTCGTGCGCTCGTCGAAGCGATGCGTGCGCAGCTGCAGGAGCCACTGCATCACGCGCGCGCGGGACAGGCTCGGCTCGACGCGCATGCTGCGCTCGCCCGCGCCGATCACTCCCACCGGACTCACGCGGTCGAGGCACGCGAGGGCGAGCCCCCCGGCGATGTAGAGCGCGAGCTCGTACTTGCTCGCGCGCCCCGAGGCGATCGTCATCGAGGCCGACGTGTCGAGGAACAGGTAGCAGGGCGTGCTCTTCGGCGCCTCGTATTCCTTCACGTACGGCCTGCGCGTGCGCGCCGTGACGCGCCAGTCGATCGAGCGGATCGGGTCGCCCCACTGGTAGGGCCGCGACTGCACGTATTCCGTGCCGCTGCCGAGGTAGGGCGACTTGTCGATGCCGTAGGACAGGCTGTCGGCGAGCTTGCGGATCGCGATGGCGAACTGGCGCGCATCGAGCGTCGCGAGCTCCTCGACGTAGCCTTCCTGCGCGCGCAGCGCCGGATCGACCTTCGGTCCCGCGCTCATCAGGCGCGCGCCTCGCCGCCCATCGAGCGCAGGATCTCGTCGAGCACCTGCCGGCCTGTCTTGCCCTCGGCGATCGAGCCGTACTTGAGGCGCATGCGGTGCAGGAGCGCGTCCTCGGCGAGCGCGTAGAGGTCCTCGGGAACGACGTAGGAGCGGCCGTGCATCAGCGCTCGCGCGCGCGAGGCCTTGATCAGCGAGATGCCGGCGCGCGGACTGCAGCCGAGCTCGACGTCGGGGTGCGTGCGCGTGCGGTGCACGACTTCGACCACGTGATCGACGAAGGTGTCGCTGACGTGGATCGAGCTCACGGCCTCCATGGCGGCCACGATCTCCGTCACCGAGCCGACCGGGCGCGAGTCGAGCACGTCGAACTCCGTCTGCACGATCGCGCCCTTGTCCTGGCGCTGGATGCCGAGCGCGGCGTTGCGCCGCAGCACCTCGCGCTCTTCGGCCGGCGAGGGGTAGTCGAGGCGGTGCACGAGCATGAAGCGGTCGAGCTGCGCCTCGGGCAGCTCGAACGTGCCGGCCTGCTCGACTGGGTTCTGCGTCGCGATCACGAGGAACGGCGCGGGCAGGCGGAACGTCTCCGGCCCGATCGTGACCTTGCGCTCCTGCATCGCCTCGAGCAGCGCGCCCTGCACCTTCGGCGCCGCGCGGTTGATCTCGTCGGCGAGCAGCAGGTTGGTGAAGATCGGTCCCTTGCGCACGCGGAACTCGTTCGTGCGCTGGTCGAGCACCTCGCTGCCGAGGATGTCGGAGGGCAGCAGGTCGATCGTGAACTGCACGCGCGCGAAGCCGAGGTCGATCGACTTCGAGAGCGTCGAGACGAGCAGGGTCTTCGCGAGTCCCGGCACGCCCTGCAGCAGCAGGTGGCCGCCCGAGAAGAGCGCGATCAAGAGGCGCTCGACGACCACGTCCTGGCCGACGACGACGGTGCCGACACGCTCGCGCACGCGGCGGATGTACTCCTCGGTGCGGGCGAGGTCGGCGGCGGACACTTGGGGTGACGTCATGGTCATGGGACGGCGCGGCTGCGGTAGGGGCGATTCCGACGGAGTGACGAGCGGGATCTTCCCAGAATCTTGGGCCCGAGACAGCGGTTCGGCGCGACTTTTACGTGTGGGACTCCGCCGGTGGACGAGCGCCGCCACGGGTCCGGCCGGCGAAGACCGCGCGGAATTCTGGACCGGTGCAGTTCCGTACGCCAACCCCTGGCCCGACAACTGGAGCGTTTCCGTGGACCTGCAGCAACTCGCCGGCCCCCTCACCAACCCGACGCTGCTGTTCTTCCTGCTCGGCGTCCTGGCACGCTTCGTGCGCAGCGACCTCGAGATTCCCTCGGGCAGCGTCAAGTTCATCTCGCTCTACCTGCTCTTCAGCATCGGCTTCAACGGCGGTCAGGAGCTGGCGCACTCCGGCCTCGACGCGACCATCGCGCGCTGTCTTGCGCTCGGCGTGGGACTGGCCGCGGTCATCCCGCTGTATGTGTTCTTCCTGCTCCGCGGGCGACTCGGGGTGCAAAACGCGGCCGCGGTGGCCGCGGCCTATGGCTCGGTGAGCGCGGTGACGTTCGTCGCGGCCACGGGCTTCCTCGAGGCGCGCGAGATCGCCTTCGGCGGCCACATGGTCGCGACGATGGCACTGATGGAGAGCCCCGCGATCATCGTGGGCGTGATGCTGCTCCTGCGCTTCGACCGCGAGGGCGGAGAGCGGACCTCGCTGCGCGACGTGCTGCACCACTCGCTGACCAATGGCAGCGTGCTGGCGCTGCTCGGGAGCCTGCTGATCGGCGCGGTCGCGGACGCGAAGCAGGCAGCGGGCATCCGCCCGTTCACGACGGACATCTTCAAGGGCTTTCTCGCGGTCTTCCTGCTGGAAATGGGCATGGTCACCGCGGCGCGCATCTCCGCCCTGCGCAGCTACGGGCCGTGGCCCTTCGTGGCCGCGCTCGTCCTGCCGCTCGCCAACGGTTGCGCGGCCGCTCTCGCGAGCGCCTGGGCCACGAGCGCCGTGGGGGACCGCTTCATGTTCGCGGTGCTCGCGGCGAGTGCGAGCTACATCGCCGTTCCTGCCGCCATGCGGCTCGCGGCGCCCAAGGCGGATCCAGGTCTCTACATTCCGATGGCGCTCGGGCTGACCTTTCCGCTGAACATCACGCTGGGCATGCCGCTCTATCTCGCTCTCGTCGAGAACGGCCCGTGAACATGGCGGGCGCCGACACATTTCGTGGCCGCCCACTCATCGTCGCGACCTTGCACGGCAAGGAGCGTGCGATCGGGCCGGCGTTGCGCGCGCGCCTCGGGGTCGCGGAAGTGCGGGTCGCGGCGATCGACACAGAGCGCTTCGGGGCTTTCTCGGGCGAGGTGACGCGCGCGCTCGATCCGCGCGCGGCGGCGGAGGCGAAGGCGCGCGCGGCGCTCGCGGAGAGTGGCGGAGAGCTTGCCATCGCGAGCGAAGGCTCGTTCGTGCCGTATCCCGCAGCGCCACTGCTCACTCTGGACGAGGAGTGGCTGGTGCTCGTGGATGCGCGCGACGGGCGGGCGCATGCCCATCGCCATGCCACGCTCGACGCCGTGTTCGCGGGCCGGCGCTGCGAGTCCCTCGAGGCGTTGCTCGAGTTCGTCGCCTTGCAGCCCTTCCCCGAGCATGCGCTCGTCCTGCGTCCGCGCGAGCACTGGCGGACGGGCGATGGCGTTCACAAGGGCATCGTGGACCGACCTGCACTCGAGCGCATCGGCCGGGAGTTGCTCGACGCGCATGGGGAACTGTGGGTCGAGACCGACCTTCGCGCGCACTGCAACCCCACCCGCATGCGCGCGATCGAGCGCGCAGCGAGCGCGTTCGCCGAGGAGCTCGCCACGCATTGCCCACGCTGCGACGCCCCGCACTTCCGGGTGCTGCGCTCGCTGCCCGGGCTGCCGTGCTCGGAATGCGGCGAGCCCACGGAGCTCGCCCGCGCGCTCGAGCGCCGCTGCGATCCCTGCGGTCACCTCGCCGAAGTGGCGCGTCCCGATGGCCTGCGCGCCGCCGACGCGGCCCAGTGCGGCGCCTGCAACCCCTGACGCTCGCGCTGGACGGGAGACGGCTCAGGCGCGCGGGCCGGAACCGCGCCCGCCGCGCCACAGGAGCCTGCGCAAGCGCCAGACGCCCTTGATGTCCTCCCACGCCGTGCTGACGATCTTCACGCGGCTGTCGTCGTCATCGATCCAGCGTACGGGCACGTCGGCGATGCGGAAGCCCTGCTTCTCGCCGAGCACGAGCAGTTCGGTGTCGAAGAACCAGCCCTGGTCCTCGACCTGCGGCACGAGCGCGTCGACCGCGCGTCGCGAAGCGGCCTTGAAGCCGCACTGCGCGTCGGAAAAGTGCGTGAAGAGCACGAGCTTGACGAACAGGTTGTAGCAGCGGCTGATGACCTCGCGCTTGAGCCCGCGCTGGATGCGCGAGTCGGGCAAGAGGCGCGAGCCGGTGCCGAGGTCGAAGCCCTGCTCGTGGATCGCGCGACAGAGCTTGGTGAGCGCCTCGAGCTCGGTCGACAGGTCGACGTCGGTGTACGCGACGATGTCGGCGTCGCACTCGAGCCAGGCCTTGCGCAGCGCGCGACCGCGACCACGCTCGGGGATCGTGAAGTAGCCGACCTCGCCCGGGTACTTCGCGGCGAGTGACGCCGCGAGCTCGGCGGTGCCGTCCTTCGACCCGTTGTCCGCGACGAACACCTCCCAGCGGTAGGGAAAGCTCTCGCGCAGGAAACTGCGACAGCTCTCGACGGACCACTCGAGCTGCTTCACCTCGTTGAGGCAGGGAATGACGAGGCGGACCTTGGGAAGCGCGGACATGGGAAGAAATCCGAGTCTAGCTCGTTCGGTCACCTGCGCCGCTCGAGCGCAGCCCCGACTCGCCAGATCCCGAGGCACGCGGCGACGACCGCGAGCACGAGGCCGAGCGCAAGGAAGGGATTTCCCAGCCACGGCGCCTGCGGGCTCGTCTGGCGCAGCACCGTGAGCCACGGCAGCTGGGGACCTTCCTCGACGATGCGCACGAACGAGGCGGGCACGGGCGCCTGCGTCAGCATCAGCTCCCAGTAGCCATCGAGCGTCACGGAGGGCCGGTCGAGCGCGACAGCGAGGTGACGCAGGTCGTTCTCCGTGTCGCTCACCTCGCGCGTCATCGAGAGCACCGTGGCGTGGAGCACGACGGCGACGCTCAGCGCCGCGAGCCAGCGGCGTTCGAGCCGCGCAAGGTGGTCGGCCGCAATGAGAAACAGGAACGGGACGATCGGGAGCAGGTAGCGGAAGCCCGTGTTGAACTGCAGCAGCGAGTACACGTTCATCGCGCAGAAGAGGCAGAACGCCAGCGCGAAGGCCCACGCCCACGTGCGCTCGCGGCGGGGCAGCACGCGCTCGTCCTCGCGCAGCGCGCGACCGGGCAGGAACGCGAACGCGAGCAGGGGAGCGAACGGCAGCAGTCCCCAGCTCGGGCTCACGAGGTTCTTCAGGAACACCTCGCCGCTCGGGAGCATGATCCCGCGCGCGCCCACGTCGACGTACTCGTTCTGGCGCGGCATCACCAGCTGTCCGGGCGTGAACGGGTCGCCGTACATCGACCACTGCGTGCCGAGCAGGAACACGATCGGCGGCAGCGCGGCGAGCACGCACGGCACGCACTCGCGCAGGGCGATGCCCAGCCCAGCGCCGCGTGCGCGCGTCACGACGAAGTAGAGCGCGAGCACTCCGGCGGGCACGACGCCGGCGTAGTCGAGCGCGATCGCCATGCCGCACAGAAAGCCCGCCCACGCGCGGCGTGTGGTCGAGACCGACTCGGACTGGCCGGGTCGCGGCCACAGCAGCAGGAATGCGCCGAACAGCGCGAGCATCAGGAACACGTTGTGGTTCAGGTGCGCCGAGCGATAGAAGACCGGCGTGGCGAACGCGAACAGGAACGCGAGCCACGTCGCGCGCTCGCGGGGGATGCCTCGGGCCAGCAGCGTCGAGAACACGAGCACGACGAGCGCGGCGCACAAGGGCGCCATCAGGAACGCGGAGGTGACCGCCGTCGCGGCGCCGAAGCGCAGGTCGAGCCCCGCTTGCTTCACCTTGCGGAACAGCGCCTGACGCAGCGGATACTTCGTGTCGTAGGTCGCATCGACCGCGCCACCGGACTCGGCGAGCTGCGCCTGCGAGCGTTCCTCGAGCGCATCGAGCAGTGGATCGAAGGCGAGCAGCGGTGGCACCGCGATCAGCGAGCCCATCACGTTGTTGCCCGTGTAGACATGTCCGTCGGTGTGACGGAACAGGTCGGCGTGGAAGCCCTCGTAGCGATCGCAGATCCAGTCGCCGCGCTCGATCAGCGCGAACGCCGGGTAGTGCTCGCGCACGACGTTCGTGGCGAAGAACGCGCTGTAGACGATCCAGCACACGAGAAACAGCCGGACCTTGACCGAGGCGAGCCAACGCATGGCAGTGGGGGGATCCTATCGACCGCCGCGGTCGATAGCGCGTAGGCTCTGGCGCCGATGCGGATCATCGCGCTCGCAGGGCTGCCGGGGACGGGCAAGAGCGCGCTGGCGCGGGCCCTCGCGTCCGAGCTCGGAGCGCCGGTCTTCGACAAGGACGAGCTGCGCAGGCGGCTGTTCGGGCCGCAGGCGGGCTATTCCGCCGAGCAGAATGACGCCGCCGCTCGCGCGAGCTACGCGGAGGCCGCAGCTGCGCTGCGGGCGGGTGCTGGAGTGGCGATTCTCGATGGTCGGACGTATTCGCGTCGCGCGCACGTCGAAGAGCTGCGCGCCTTCGCGCGGGAGCTCGGAGCGGAATTCGTGCTCGTGCACTGCCGCTGCGATCCGTCGATCGCCCGCGGGCGCATCGAGCGCGATCGAGCGCTCGGCACCCACCTCGCACCGGATCGGACAGTGGAGCTCCACGATCGGCTGGCGCGCGAGCTGGAGCCGATCGAGGCGGATGTCACGCTCGACACTGGGGACCGCAGCGCGGCCACGCTGGCGCGTGCGCTGCTCGAAGGCCTCGGGTTCGATCGGGGGCGTCCGTCGTGAACTCGCGGCGCGCGCTGGCCTGCTAGGCTCTCCGGGCGATGCAGCGCTCCGACCGTCGCACCGCACTCTGGCTGGCGCTCGCCGTGTTCGCGGTGCTCGCACCCGGCGCATTCTTCGGCGTGCCGGGCAAGTCGGTCGCCGGAGCGTGGCGCGTGCTCGCGGGCGAGGTCCCGTATCGCGACTTCTGGTCGATGTACGCGCCGGGGCAGTTCTACGCGACGGCGGCCGTGCTGGCCCTGTGTGGCAAGCAGGTACTCGCGCCGGCGCTGGTCGCGTGCGGCGTGAAGGCCGTGTCGGCGGCGCTGCTCTTTCTCGCGGGCGTCGGGTTCGGTGCGCCGCGCAGGCTCGCGCTCCTCGTCGCCGCGATCGTGGGGCTCGCGCTGTTCGAGGTCGCGCCGGAGCTCTCGAGCTACCCGCCGGCGCTGGCGTGCATCCTGGGAGCGCTGTGCGCCGTGGCGCGCCCGCGGCCGGCTCTCGTGCTCGCCGGTCTGCTGCTCGGGGCGGCGGCCTTCTTCAAGCACGACGTCGCCGCCTACGCGACGCTCGCGGTCGGCGCTGGGCTCGCGCTGGAGCCGTGGATCGCGGGCGCGGCGGCTGAAGGCCGGACCCGGGCCCTGCGCGAGGCCTTGACGGTCGGAGTCACGGCCGCGGGGTTGGTCGCGCTGCTCGCGCTCGGGCTCGCGTGGCTCGCCGGCCGCGACGCGCTGGTCGATCTCGTGCTCTTTCCGCTCGGTGATTTTCAGCTGGTGCGCGGCGAGCCCTACCCGGGGCTCGTGCCCAACATCTCGGCGCTCGAGGGCTTCTTCGCCAAGCCGGGCGAGCTCGCGCGCGCGCGGGACGCGGTGGAGGCGCTCGCGGAGTGGACGCTCGCCAACGCGCCGCAGCTCGCGTTCGTGGGACTGCTCGCCGCACTGGCCCACGCGCGCCACCGGCTGACTCGCCCGGCCCGGCTCGGTCTTGCGATCCTGCTCGCTTCCCTGCCTCTCTACTGGTGGGCGGCGCACACGCAGATGAATACGCATCTCGTGTCCATGGCGGTCGCCGCACTGCTCGCGAGCGCCGTGGCCTGGCCTTTCCTCCAGTCGCGCGCGCTGCGCTCCACTCTCGCGCTGGTCGCGCTGTTCCACGTCTCCGGCCTCTTGCTGCGGCCCGCGCTCGAGCTCGCGCTGCCCCTGCGCGGCTGGACGCGCATCGAGGCCCTCGGACTGCCCCACGCCGCGGGCATCCAGGTTTCCGCGCGCGAGCGAGAGGCGTACGCCACGATCCGTGCCTTCACGGATGAGAGAGTCGCGCCCGACGAGCCCGTGTACCTCGGCGTCTCGCGTCACGACGCGATCGTGATCAACAACCCGCGTTTCCTCTGGCTGCTCGATCGCCCGTGCGCGACGCGCTACCACGAGCTGCACCCCGGCGTCACCGACCGCGACGACGTGCAGCGCGAGATGATCGCCCAGCTCGAGCGCCGAGGCGTGCGCTGCGCTGTGATCTGGCGCTTTGGCTGGCCGCAGGACATGCTCGACCGGATCGTTGCGAGGCGCCGCGCGGTGCTCCCCGAGTGCGGCGCGACGGCCCTCGACGACTTCCTCGCGCAGGAGTTCCGCACGGTCCTCGAGGTCGGGGAGTACCTCGTGCTCTGGCGCGAGCTCGAGCGCTGAGACGGCTGTGGCGAGCGGCTGTCGCGGTTTCGTACGAGATGCTCTACTGCCGCGACGCCGGCAAGGGCGAACGACTTGAACGAGGGGCGATACCACGGCCTGGACGCACTGCGCGCGAGCCTCATGGCGCTGGGCGTGCTGTTGCACGTGGCCTGCAGCTTCCAGCTCGGGGATCCCGACGGTGGTTGGCCCTATCGCGACTCCCAGCAGTCGCTCGTCGCCACGCTGATCGTGATCGGCACGCACTTCGTGCGCATGCCGCTGTTCTTCGTGCTCTCGGGCTTCTTCGCCTCGCAGACGGTGGCGCGGCGCGGCGTGCGCGGCTTCGTGGTCGATCGCTGCCTTCGCGTCGGGTTGCCGCTCGCGGTGGGCTGGGTCCTGCTCACGCCCATCGTTGGCTTCGCCTTTTCCTACGCGATCAGCGTGCAGCGCGGCGGCGACCCGCTGGCGGCGGTCACGCTCGTGAAGCCGCTTCCGGGCGGTCCGGCGCACCTGTGGTTCCTGTACTACCTGTTGCTCCTGTGCGGGCTGGCCGCGCTCGCGTGCACCCTGCCGCAGGCGCTGCGGGAGCGCTGGGGCGCATGCTGCGCGCGCGTGCTCGGCGGTCGCGCGCGCGGGCTCGTTCTGTGGCTTCTGCTCGCTGCGGCCATGTTGACCATGAGTGGGCCGTCGCTCGAGACGCCCGGCGGATTCTGGCCGGACCTGTCCGTGCTCGCGACCTACGGCGTGTGCTTCGGAGCGGGGTGGCAACTGCGACGCGTGCAAGGCTTCGTCGAGGGCGCGCAGCATGGTTTCCTCTGGCGCTCGCTGCTGGGTGGTCTGGTCCTGTTGGTCGGCACCTTCGCCGTGCTGGTGTGGCACGCCAAGCGCGGGGAGGGCAGCGATGTTCCGTCGCTCGCGCCGATCTGGGGGATGGCGCAGGTGACAGGCTCCGCTGCCGTCTGGCTGCTGGCGTTCGGGCTCATCGGCGGCTTCGAGCGCTGGTTGGGGCAGCCGCGACCGTGGCTGCGCCATGCCTCGGACGCGTCCTACTGGGTGTACCTCGTGCACCTCCCGATCGCGGTGTTCGCGGCGGTCCTCTTGCGTTCCTGGGAGGCGGGAGCGCTCGCCAAGCTCGCCGTCGCGACGCTCGCCACGTTCCTGCTCAGCTGGGCGAGCTTCCTCGCCGTGCGAGCGGTGATCCCGGCCCGCCGGCCGACGGCTTGAGGCGCGCTGCGCCGTTCGCTCGTCGAAGCGCGAGCGCCGGATCGGTAGGGTGGAGCCCGCGGCATGGGCGGCGGGCAGGCATGGCTGGGGTTCGGTGCGGTGGCGGCGCTCGTCGTCGTCGCGGTGTCGCGCTCGTGGCGTGCGGCTGGACTGTGGATCGCGCTTGCCATGGCCGCGCAGGCGGCGGCGCTCGCGCTGTACGTCGCGGGTCCGACGGTCAGCTACCAGCACCTGAGGCTCGAGGCGGAGCGTGCGACGTTGTGGTCTGCGCTTGCGGTGCTGCTCGCGCAGGCGCTGTGCGTCGGCGTCGCGCTCGCTCGTTGTTGGGATGAAGTCCGAGCGTACGTGGGGCGCGTGTTCGTCGGCTGGCGCGCATGTGCGTTCGTGGCGCTCGTCACGCTCGCTGCGGCGAAGATCTCGCGACCCGCGGAGCGCTCGGCGCTCGAGTTCGCGGCGGCGAGCGCGCTGCACCTCGTCGCCCTCGGCAACCTCGCGCTGGTCGCCATGTCGCTCCCCAAGGACGCGCTCGCGAGGCTCGAGGCGTGGCTCACGCGCGTGCTCGGCAAGCGCGCAAACGGGGAGGCGGAACCCGGCGGTCTCGATGGCTTCGCCTGGGGCTGTGCGGGTGTCGCGCTCGCGCTCGCCGTCGCGTCCAACGTACTCGCCTACGAGCGCTCGCCACACGTTCCGGACGAGGTCGTGTACCTCCTGCATGCGCGCTATCTGGCGGCGGGAGAGCTGTGGCTCGCGCCGCCGCCCGTGCCGTCCGCGTTCGACCTCGACTTGATGCTGCTCGATCAGGGCAAGTGGTACTGCCCCGTTCCGCCGGGCTGGCCCGTGGTGCTCGCGCTCGGCGTACTGGCCGGAGTTCCGTGGCTCGTCAATCCGCTGCTCGGAGCGGCGAGCGTGCTGGTGGGCTACCTGTTCTTCCGCGAGCTCAGCGATCGCCGCACGGCGCGCATCGGCATCGTGCTGCTCGCCACGAGCCCGTGGTTCACGTTCCTGAACATGAGCTTCATGACGCACTCGCTCACGCTGCTCTGCGCGTTGCTCGCGGCGCTCGCGGTGGCGCGCGCGCGCCGCACGCACGGCGTGGCGGGGTGCATCGCAGGTGGCGCGGCGCTCGGCGTGATCGCGCTGATCCGTCCGCTCGACGGGTTGATCGTCGCGGGCGCGCTGGGCTTGTGGGCGCTCGGCTTCGGCGCCGCCCGGCTGCGAGTCGCATCGATCGTGGCACTGGTGGCGAGCGCGGCCGCCGTGGGTGGGCTCACGCTGCCCTACAACGCCGCGCTCACGGGCCGCGCCGGCAATTTCCCAATCCAGCACTACGTGGACGTGGTCTACGGGCCTGGGAAGAACAACCTCGGTTTCGGCCCAGAGAAGGGGCTCGGCTGGGGCGGGCTCGATCCGTGGGCGGGGCACTCGCCGCAGGAGGCGCTGGTCACGTCCCAGTTCAACCTGTTCGCGCTCGATGCGGACATGCTCGGCTGGGCCTGCGGATCGCTCGTGCTCGTGTGGCTGGCCCTACTCGGAGCGCGCTGGTCGCGTACCGACCGGGCCTTGGCGCTGTTCGCGTTCGCCGTGATCGCCTCGAGCTGGCTGTACTGGTTCAACGGCGGGCCCGACTTCGGCGCGCGCTACTGGTATCTCGTGTTCGTGCCGCTCGTGTGGTTCACGCTCGCTGGGCTGCGACGAGCGAGCGCGGCCTGCGCGGCGCCGGCGCGCGCGGATGCGTTCGTGGGCGTGGCCGTGCTCGCGTCGCTCGCGACTTGGACGCCATGGCGCGCGGTCGACAAGTATCACGAGTATCGCGGCGTACAGCCCGCTGAGGTCGCCGCGCCCGAGTTGCGGGAACTGCGCGACGCGCTCGTGCTCGTCGCGGGCCGGCGTCACCCGGAGTTCGCACAGGCGGCGCTGCTCAATCGCTTCGAGGATCCCGCTTCGACGGCGACCTTCGCGTGGCTGCGCGACGCCGCGACGGTCGAGGCGCTGCTCGCTGCGTATCCGGGGCGCACGCTGTACTGTCTGCGCGACGGCGAGCTCATCGGGCCACTCGAGCCGGACGCGGCGCGGGCCCTGGCGCAGCCGGTCGATGGAGGACAGCGATGAGAGCGTTCGAGGCCTATCGAGACGCGGAAGTGCTCGTGCTCGGCGGTGGCGGCTTCATCGGCACTTGGGTCGCGGCGGCGCTGGTGCACGCGGGCGCGCGCGTGACTGTCTCGGCGCGCAATCGCGAAGCGGCGCTCGCTGCGCTGGCTCGCCACGGCGTGCACTGCGAGGTGCGCGCCTTCGACCTCGCCCATCCCGGCGAGGCGGCGCGCCTCGTCGCCGCCTTGCGTCCGGCGATCGTGTTCAACCTCGCTGGCTACGGCGTGGATCCCAGTGAGCGCGACGAGGAGCTCGCGGCGCGGCTCAACGCGGGGCTGGTGGCGGAGCTTGCCGAGAACGTGCAGGTCAAGTCCGGCTGGCGCGGCCAGGCGCTCGTGCACACCGGATCCGCGCTCGAGTTCGGCCAGCAGGGTGGCGACCTCTCGGATCCGTGGCTGTGCCAGCCGACGACGCTCTACGGGCGAACGAAGCTCGCGGGCAGCGAGGCCCTGCGCACCATCAGCCTGCGCCGCGGCGTCAGGGCCCTCTCCGCGCGGCTCTTCACCGTGTACGGAGCGGGGGAGCACGCGGGCCGACTCCTGCCGACGCTGCTGCGTGCGCGTTCGAGCGCGGAACCGATCCCGCTCACGGCGGGCCTGCAGCGCCGCGACTTCACCTACGTCGGCGACGTGGCCCACGGCCTGCTGCGGCTCGGCGCGCTCCACGACGCCTTGCCGTCGCGCGCCCTGAACCTCGCGACGGGCAGCCTCTCGACGGTGCGCGAGTTCGTGGAGACGGCGGCGGATGCGCTGGCGGTCGACCGCGGGCGGCTCCAGTTCGGCGCCCTCCCGACACGGGTGGAAGAAATGTCCCACGCGCCCGTCAGCGTCCGTGCGCTCGAGACTGCGGTAGGCTGGAAGCCGGCCACGTCGATCCGACAAGGGCTCCTCGACACGTTGGCTTTCGAACGACGCGCCTCAGGAAGCTGAACTCACGATCATGTCCACGAACCGCACGATGCACCGCAAGCGTGCGACCTGCCGGGCCTGCGGTGGGCGCGATCTCGAGCTGTTCCTGCCGCTCGGCAACGTGGCGCTCGCGAACTCTTTCCTGCGTTCGCCGGAGGAGTTCGCGGCCGAGCCGCGCTTTCCGCTCGACGTCTACTTCTGCCGCACCTGCTCGATGGTGCAGCTGCTCGACGTGATCGATCCGGAGGTGCTGTTCCGCAACTACCTCTATGTGACAGGCACGTCGGACACCATCGCGAAGCACAACGTGGGCTACGCGAAGACGGTGGTCGAGCTCCTCGGGATCGGCGCGCAGGGCCTTGTCGTGGAGGCGGCCTCCAACGACGGCTCGCTGCTCAAGTGCTTCCAGAAGCACGGGGTGCGCGTGCTCGGGGTCGAGCCCGCCACGAACATCGCCGAAAAGGCCAGCGCGGCCGGCGTGCCGACGGTGAACGAGTTCTTTGGCGCTGCCAAGGGTGCGGAGTTGCGTGCGAAGCACGGTCCGGCCAAGGCCGTGATCGGCAACAACGTGCTCGCCCACGTCGATGACCCGGTCGACTTCCTGCGCGGCTTCAAGGCGCTGCTCGACGACGATGGCCTCGCGATCTGCGAGGTTCCCGAGCTCGCTGAGTTCGTGGAGCGCCTCGAGTACGACACCGTGTACCACGAGCATCTCTCGTACTTCTCGGTCACGTCGCTGATGCGCGTGTGCGAGGAGGCTGGCCTGCGCATCGTGCGCGTCGACCACGTGCCGGTGCACGGCGGCTCGGTGCGCATGTACGCGGCACCGGTCGAGCGCGTGCGGGAGCACGCGAGCGAGGTGGTCGCGATGAGTGCCAAGGAGAAGTCGGCGGGCATTGCCGCGCCCGAGCGCCTGCGGCGCTTCGCCCGCGACGTCGAGGCGCAGCGCGCGGGGCTGCTCGAGCTGCTCGAGAGCCTGCATGCCGAGCGCAAGACCATCGGCGGCTATGGCGCACCCGCGAAGGGCAACACGCTGCTCAACTATTGCGGGATCACCACGCGGCTCCTGCCGTGGACGGTCGACAAGAGCCCGCTCAAGGTCGGCCTCTACGCCCCGGGCTCGCACATCCCGGTGCTCCCGGCGAGCGAGCTGCTCGAGCGCCAGCCGGACTACTGCCTGATCCTCGCCTGGAACTTCGCGGACGAGATCCGCGCGCAGCAGGCGGAGTACGCGCGGCGCGGCGGACGTTTCATCCTGCCGATCCCGCGCGCGCGCATCGTCTGAGCGCGCGCCTCCGCTGCTAGAGTTCCGGCCATGGCGGCCTGGAAGACGCTCGTGGCTTGCGCGCTGCTCGTGGCGGCGACGCTGTGGGCCTTCGCGCCCGCGCTCGATGCGGGGCTGGTCAACTGGGACGACGCTCCGCTCCTGCTCGGCAACCCGCACTTCCGCGCGCTCGGGGCCGCGAATGTGTCGTGGTGCTTCACCACGAACCACGCCGGGCCATACCAGCCCCTCACGTGGCTCTCCTACGCGCTCGACCACGCGCTCTGGCCGCTCGGGGAGACGCTCGCGGCGCCGCAGGCGCGCGGGTTTCACCTGACCAACGTGGCGCTGCACGCGCTGAATGCCTGCGCGGTGTTCGCGCTCGCGCGCCGGCTGCTCGGAGGCCACGCGGTTGCATTCGTCGCGGCGCTGGTCTTCGCGCTGCATCCGCTGCGCGTCGAGTCGGTGGCGTGGGTGACCGAGCGGCGCGACGTGCTCTACACGGGACTCTTGCTCGCGAGCGTGCTGGCGTGGCTGCGCTGGCGCGACACGTGCGGTGACGCCCCGGCCGCGCGGGGGCCGGCCATCGTCGCCGCGCTCGCGGCCTGCGCCGCTCCCATCGTGCTGCTCGCGAGCACGAGCGGACCGAGCGGGGAGTGGCTGCGCTTCGAGTTCGAGCCTTGGGGCGTCGCAGCGGCGCTGCTCGCTCTGGGGAGCTCGGTCGTGGCGAGTCTGCGGGCCTTTCCCGGCAGTCGCGGACGCTGGCTCGCGCTCTCCGTGGCGCTGTTCACCCTGTCGCTGCTCGCGAAGGCGTCGGGAATGACGCTGGCTCTCGTGCTGGTGGGCCTCGACCTGCTGCAGGGGCGTCGCAGCTGGGTGGACAAGTTGCCGTACCTCGCCGCGGGAGTGATCGCTGGCGCGCTCGCGTACATGGGGCAAGCCGCGCAGCCGCAGGCGGTCGCGAGCTGGGACGACCACACGCTTGGCGAGCGCCTCCTGCAGGCCTGCTATGGGCTTGTCTTCTACGTGCGCACGTCGCTGTGGCCGTCGAGGCTCGTGCCGATCCACGAGGTGCCTGCCGACCTCTCGCACTCCGACCCGCGCTTCTGGAGCGCGGTCGTGCTCGTCCTGGTCGCGACCGCGGCGTTGGTGACCTTGCGCACGCGCTTCCCGCGCGCGGTGCTCGCCGTCGTGCTGTACGTCGTGCTGGTCGGGCCCATGTTGGGCCTCGCCCAGTGTGGGCCGCAGCTCGTGGCCGATCGCTACAGCTACGTGCCGACGATTCCGCTCGCGCTGCTCGGCGCGGCGTTCCTGTTCCGGATGTTCGAGCCGCGCAATGCGCTCTTCTGCGGGAGTCTGCTGGGGCTCGGGCTGGGAGTGCTCGCGCGGGAGCAAGCGCGTGTCTGGCGAGAATCGGAGACGCTGTGGAACTGGACCGTGTCGGTCGCGCCGCGCAACGCGCTCGCGCAGACGGCGCTGGCGGAGACCCTCAAGGAGCGGGCCTTCGCGACGAGCGAGCCGGGTGATCGTCGCGAGTCATTCGAGCGCGCGCTGCGTGCCTACGAGGTCGCGCTCGAGCTCGAGACCGTGCCGCGCACGGCCTGCAATGCGGCCGTCGTTCAGCTCGAGCTCGCGCAGGTCGATGCCGCGGGCGCGCTCGAGCGCCGCGCGCGAGCGTTGGAGCTCGCTCGGCTCGCCCTCGCGGCGAGCGAGCGCGAGAACCAGTCTCCTGCTCAGGCTCGGCTGGTCGCCGGACTCGCGCTCTACCACCTCGGGCGCGCGGGCGAGGCGGTGAGCGAGCTGCAACTGCATCTGGACCTCGAGCCAGCCAGCGCGATCGGCTGGAGCCACTTGGGTCTCGTGCTCGCAGAGCTGGGGCGACCTCGCGATGCCAGCACCGCGTTCGCGCGCGCCGTGGCGCTACGACCGAGCGACGCCGCCGTGCGTTGGCAGTGGGCGCGCGCGCTGGAACGCTCGGGGGACGCGCGTGCCGCACGCGAGCAGTGCGTGGAGGTCCTGAGGCTCGCGCCGGGGCATGCGGGGGCCTCGGAGGCCCTCGAGAGGCTCGGGGGAGGCTGAGCTTGTGGCTCGCGCGCCGCGCGCTTGCCACAATCCCGGCCCCGCCGGGGTCCCCTCGCACATGATTCAACGCATCGCCGCCTTC
>CAITGX010000060.1 GCA_903892045.1 uncultured Planctomycetota bacterium
GCGTACCGGCCGGTGTGGCGCGAGCCGCTGCGCGCGGAGTTTCGCGGACGCGAGGTGTGGACGATGCCGCCTCCGAGCTCGGGCGGCGTGATCTTGCTGCAGGTTGCGGCCGTGCTGGAGCACGCAGGCTCGCTCGGCGCGACCTACGACGCAGCGTTTGCGCACGCGCTCGCCGAGGCGTTTCGCCTCGCCTTCGCGGAGCGCGCTGAGGTGCTGGGCGATCCTGCCTTTGCCAACGTGCCCGTCGAGCGGCTGCTCGGAGATGCGTGGATCGAGCGCGCCGCCGAGTCGATCGGTGAGCGTGCCGCGCTCGAGAGCGTGCCCCAGTTGCGCGGTGAAGGCGTGAACACGACGCACCTGTCGGTGGTCGACCGCGAAGGCAACGCCGTCTCGCTGACCACGACGCTGAACTCGACGTTTGGCTGCGGACGCATGGTCGAGGGCGCTGGGTTCCTGCTGAACAACGAGCTCGATGACTTTGCGCTCGGCGGTGGGGTGCGCAACCAGTTCGGGCTCGTGGGCAGCGACGCCAACAAGTTGCGAGCGGGCGCGCGGCCGTTGTCGTCGATGACTCCGACGATCGTGCGCAAGGAGGGCTGCGTGGAGCTGGTGCTCGGCAGCCCGGGTGGCCCGCGCATCATCACGGCCGTGACGCAGGTGTTCCTGCGCGTGCTCGCGTTCGGCGAGCCGCTGGCGGAGGCGGTGGCGAGCCCACGCCTGCACCAGCAGTGGAGCCCGCGCACGACGCGCGTGGAGCGCGACTTCTCGCCGGAGCTCGCCGAGTCGCTGCGTGCGCGCGGCCACGAGGTCGAGCGCTCGACGGGTACCTTCGCGAGCGTGCAGGCGATCCATGTCGCGCCGGATGGCAGCGTGTGCGGAGCGAGCGATCCGCGTCGTGGCGGCGCAGCGCGCACCGAGCTGCGCTGACGTTCTCGAGTTCGAGGTCCGGCACTTGCGAGTGCGAGCGAGGCGCGTGCAGGGCGCCGCTTGCCCGAGGGAGCGCGTCGCGTTGCGGTGGAGCGCGAAGGGCTCTCCCGCTTGGGGAGTGCGCGCCCGCGCTCGCATCTGGGCCAGGGCGGCGACGCGGCCGTCGTGGACAACACTCGCGCCCGCCGCGATCGCTGCGATCGGGGCGGGCGCGAGGGAGAGCCAGCGCGGTCGCGACTAGAAGTCGTCGAGGCCGCTGGCGGCCTTGCCATTGCCCTCGGCGGGCTTGGAGGCGTCGCCTTCCTTCTGGAGCTGCTTGGTGAAGCCGAGCCACTGCTGCTCGTCCTCGCCGACGGTCTCCCAGATCTTGAACCAGTTCTTGATGGCCTTCTTGTTGTAGACCACGTCCTTGGGCTCGGTGGTGTACTGCCAGCCGAAGTTGCGGCCGTTGCAGATGCGCTCGAGCGTCTTCTGGATCAGGTCGCCGGCCTTGCGGCCGTCGTCCGTCGCCGGATTGATCGTGCGGAACTGGTTGAGCAGCGCCGGGACCGCGAGGCGGCCGGCTTCCTGCAGGCGCTTGCCCGCGCGACCGCCCTTGGCGCCCGCGGCCGGGTCGATCAGGGTGCGCGCGTCGTCCTGCAGGGAGGCCCACTGCTCATCGCTGCACGAGGACTGCTTGGGCAGCTCGGGGAAGGCAGTCAGGTCGATGTCGTCGACGACGTTGGAGTCCGTGGCCTTCGGCGTCACGGGCTTCTCCGCCGGCTTCTCCGCGGGCTTCTCGCCGCTCGCCGAGGAAGCGGCCGGCGCGTCGCCGCCCTTCTGCTGGTCGGCGGCGGCCGCCGCAGCGAGACGAGCCGCGTCGGCGGCCTCCATCTCGGCCTTGTCCTTGGCGGCCTGAGCGTCGGCGGCCTCGCGCTTCTGCTTGGCGAGCGCGGCGGCGGCTTCTTCCTTGGCCTTCTCCTCGGCCGGCAGCTTCACGCCGAACCACCAGCCGGCGGCGCCGACCATCGCCACGCAGAACAGCGCGCCGAGGATCATCGGCGCCTTGCTCTTCTCCTTGTGCACGTGCCGCGAGCGCTTGTCCTCGGCCTCGCCCTCCTCCGCGGCGCCCTTCTTGGCCTTGGAAGCCGCGGGCGTCGTGGCACCGGACTTGACCTTGCTCGCGGCGCTCGCGGCGGCATCGCGCACGCTCGGGGCGGCCGGCTTGGCGGCGGCCGCAGGCTTCGCGGGAGCGGCGGCCGGCTTGGGAGCCGGGGCTGCAGGCTTCGGCGCGGGGGCCGGCGCAGCCTTGGGCGCGGCGGGCTTCGGCGGCGGCACCGCGGCCGGAACCGGCTTGGCGGCGGGGGCGGCGCTCTCGGTCTTCGGGGCCTCCTGCTTGGGCGCCTCGGCCTTCGGGGCGGCCGACTGCACGGGGCCGATCTCGACCACGCCGCCGCACTTGGGGCACTTGGCCTTGTTGGCGGCAAAGGTGCCGGGGACCTTGAAGGTGGCCGCGCAGGCGGTGCACTTGGCTTGACGGAACGTGTCCATGGTGGGGGAGAGGCTCGGGGGCGGTGGGACTGCCCGCGGGACGCCGCGGGCGCTTGGGATTCTAGCGGCGGCGGCGGGCTAGTTGCCGCGCTTCGCCTTCTCGATCTCGCGCTTGTCGCGCTCGCTCGGCTCGATCAGGCCCTCGAGGGCATCGACGCCGACCTTCTTCTTCTCGTTCTCGAAGCGCTCGCCGGCGCGCAGGTACCAGGCGAACCAGGAGCGGATCGCCATGTCGCGCTTCTTCTCGGACTCGGGGCCCGAGCCGAGCGGGCTGAAGCCCGGGTCGCGACCGGTGATGTCCTTGAGCATGTTGTGCAGGCTCGTGACCTGACCGAGCGAGCGGTCGTCGACGATCTGGATCTCGTACATCTTGGTCAGGAGGATCGGCAGGGCGGGCTTGCCGAGCTCCTTGAGCTCGTTGACGACCTTGGTGCGCTGCTTGGCGGGCAGGTTGTTGTCGAGCAGCTTCTCCACCAGCCCGTCGATCTGCGTGCGCACCGCCGGCGGCGTGTCGTCGAGGTGCGGCAGCGGGCGCGGATCGGCCTGGTACATCACGCCGCCCTCGACCGCGACCTTGGTGATCTCCTTGTTGGCCGAGACCTTGGCGGCGCGCTTCTCCTCGGGGCTCAGGTAGCGCGTCCACGCATAGGCCTTCCACTTGCCGTCCTTGTCGAGGGCGAGCTTCCAGTCGAAGCTGCGGTTCTCGGTCTGCAGGTCGCCTTCGCGGCCCGCGACCTCGATGCGCACTTCCGCCTCGCTGTCGCCCTCCGAGAGCACCTTGCCGTCGTAGGGACGCCACTTCGCCATGGCCTGTTCACCTGCGCCGCGGATCAGTCCGTCGACGGTGGCGTTGAGCAGGTCGTCGCGCTGCAGGGCGGTCATGTCCGCGAAGGCGGGCTGGCTCTCGTTGCCGGGCTGGGTGCGGCGATGGTCTGCGAGGCGCGCGAGGAACACTTGGCCCTGCAGGCGGCCAGCGTTGCCAACGTAGGCCGACTCATAGATGTCGCGCACCACCTTGCAGAGCGCGGAGTCGTAGCCGACTCGGTCGATCACCGGGGGCGGGGCCTTCTCGATCTTGGCCGGCGGCGGCGGCGGGGGCGGCTTCTCGTCGGCCGAATTCACGACGACCATCACGAACACGAGACCGAGCACGGCGGCGCCGCCAAGGATGAACGGCGTGGGGCTCGTCTTCTTGCTGCCCTTCGAGCCCGGCTCGCGGGCCACGTACACCTTGCCGCAGTTGCCGCACTTGACCTTGGCTCCCTCCTTGCTGTCGGGGATCTTCGCCTTGGTCTTGCAGAAGGTGCACTCGATGAGCATGCGTGGCTCGCGGGGTGAGGGGTGGCGTGCAGGAGTACCCCAGCGGGGGCCGCCGGCAACCGCGCACGGAAGAGGGCAGGAAGATACGCGCGCACCGGCGCGGGCCGCAAGGAAGGCGAGCCGTGGAGCGCGCTCGGCGACCGTCCTAGGATGGGCGCCATGGCCCGCCGCAAGTCGCCGCCGCCGAAGAAGCCGACGGGGCCGCGCAAGGCGCCGGCGGAGCTGCCGCCGCGCCGCAAGGCGGAGGGGGAGTTCGAGCTCGTGTGCCCCTTTGCGCCGACCGGCGACCAGCCCAAGGCGATCGAGAGCCTCGTGCGCGGCGTGCAGGCGGGCAAGCGCTTCCAGACCCTGCTCGGCATCACGGGCTCGGGCAAGACCTTCACCACGGCGGCCACGATCGAGCGCCTCGGTCGGCCGGCGCTCGTCCTGAGCCCGAACAAGACGCTCGCGGCGCAGCTGTACTCGGAGTTCAAGGAGCTCTTCCCGCACAACGCGGTCGAGTACTTCGTCAGCTACTACGACTACTACCAGCCCGAGGCCTACGTCCCCTCGACGGACACGTTCATCGAGAAGGACGCGAGCCGCAACGAGAACATCGAGCGCATGCGCAACAGCGCGACGCGCTCGCTGCTCGAGCGGCGCGACGTGATCATCGTGGCCTCGGTGTCGTGCATCTATGGCCTCGGCAACCCCGAGGCGTACCAAGGCATGGCGCTGCCGATCGCGGTCGGCGACAGCGTGCAGCGTGAGGAACTCCTGCGGCGCCTGACGCAGATGCAGTACGCGCGCAACAACTACGACTTCCGGCGCGGCACGTTCCGCGCGCGCGGCGACGTGGTCGAGATCTTCCCGGCCTACGAGGAGGAGCGCATCCTGCGCGTCGAGCTGTTCGGCGACGACGTCGAGGCGCTGGTCGAAGTCGATCCGCTGCGCGGCGAGGTGCTGCGAGAGCTCAAGTCCGCGACGATCTATCCCGCGACGCACTACGTTGCGCCGATGGACCGGCTGCTCAAGGCGTGCGAGCAGATCGAGCTCGAGCTCGAGGCGCGGCTCGCGGAGCTCAAGCGACAGGGCAAGTTGCTCGAGGCCCAGCGGCTCGAGCAGCGCACGAAGCACGACGTCGAGATGCTGCGCGCGACGGGCGTGTGCAACGGCATCGAGAACTACTCGCGCTTCATGGACGGGCGCGCGACGGGCGAGGCGCCGTTCACGCTGCTCAACTACTTCCCCGAGGACTGGCTGGTCTTCATCGACGAGAGCCACGTGACCGTGCCCCAGATCGGCGGCATGTACCGCGGCGACCGCTCGCGCAAGGAAGTGCTCGTCGACCACGGCTTCCGCCTGCCGAGCGCGCTCGACAACCGGCCGCTGCGCTTCGAGGAGTGGGAGAAGCTCGTCCAGCAGGTCGTGTTCATCTCGGCCACGCCGTCGAAGTACGAGCTCGAGGGCTCGAAGGGCGCGATCGCGGAGCAGATCGTGCGTCCCACGGGCCTGCTCGACCCCGGGATCGAGATGCGACCGGCTGCGACGCAGGTCGACGACCTGCTCGCGGAGATCCGCAAGACGGTCAAGGCCGGCTGGCGCGTGCTCGTGACGACGCTGACCAAGCGCTCGGCGGAAGAGCTCACGACGTACTACCAGGAGCTCGGCGTCAAGGTGCGCTACCTGCACTCGGAGATCGACGCCCTCGAGCGCTCGGCGATCCTGCGCGACCTGCGACTGGGGACGTTCGACGTGCTCGTCGGCATCAACCTGCTGCGCGAGGGCCTCGACCTGCCGGAGGTGGCGCTCGTGGCCGTGCTCGACGCCGACAAGGAGGGCTTCCTGCGCTCGACGACGTCGCTGATCCAGACCTGCGGGCGCGCGGCGCGCAACGCGGACGGGCGCGTGATCCTGTACGCCGACAAGGAGACGGACTCGATTCGCTCCACGCGCGGCGAGGTCGATCGTCGCCGCGTGCTGCAGCTCGCCTACAACGAGAAGCACGGCATCACGCCGCAGACGATCCTCAAGCCGATCCGCGACTCGATCGAGTCGCTGTACGACATGGACTACGTCGAGGTCGCGGACCTGCCGCTCGGTCGCGGCGGACGCGTGGCGGAGTCGGATCCGGCGCTCGAGTGGGATGCCGGGAAGCTGCGCGGCGAGATGGCCAAGCTGCGCGACGAGATGCTGCACGCCGCGAGCGAGATGCGCTTCGAGGACGCGGCCAAGCTGCGCGACCGCCTGAAGCAGCTCGAGGCGCTCGAGCTCGCGCGCTAGGCGAGCCGCTAGACTGCTCCGCATCGTGAGCGAGCCGCGCTGGTCGATCGACGAGGTGCCCGAGAAGCCGGGCGTGTACCTGTTCCGCGACGACGGCGGGGCGGTGCTGTACGTCGGCAAGGCGCGCAAGCTCAAGAGCCGCCTGCGTTCCTACCGCAGGCCCGGCGGGGACGGGCGCCTGCTGATCCGCTTCATGGAGGACGTCGCGGCCTCGGTCGAGACGATCGTCACGCGCACGGAGGGCGAGGCGCTGCTGCTCGAGGATGCGCTGATCAAGCAGCACAAGCCACCGCACAACATCCGCCTCAAGGACGACAAGTCGTTCCGCATGCTGCGGCTCGACAATGAGGAGTTTCCGCGCTTCAAGTTCGTGCGCGAGCGCAACCCGCGCATCGATCACCGCGGCGAGGAGCAGAAGGGCCGCGCGCGGCTGTTCGGTCCGTTCGTCAGCTCGCGCGCGCTGCGCAAGACGCTCAGCGAGCTGCACCGCGTGGTTCCGCTGCGCGACTGCCCCGACTCGGTGTTCGCGAATCGCTCGCGACCGTGCATCAAGCACCAGATCGGGCTGTGCTCGGCGCCCTGTGTCGGCCTGATCTCGCGCGCGGACTACGGGAAGCTCGTGGAGAAGGCCGCGGCCGTCCTGCAAGGCGAGACGGCGGAGGTCGAAGCGGAGATCGAGGCGCGCATGCTCGCCGCTTCGGCCGAGCTGGAGTACGAGCGCGCGGCACAATGGCGCGACCGGCTCGCTGCGCTGCGGCGCACCGTCGAGCGACAGGGCGTGCGGCCGAGCGACAAGCAGGCGCGCGACGTGCTGGCGCTCGCACGGCGCGGCAGCGACGCCGTCGTGCATCGCCTCGCGTTTCGCGATGGACGCATGGCCGAGAGCCGCTCGCACGTGTTCCGCTCCGAGCTTCCCGACGAGGAGCTGTGGCACGACGTGCTCACGGCCCTGTACGGCGGTGGCCGACGCGACGTGCCGCCCGAGATCGTGCTCTCGGTTGCGCCCGCCGAAGTCGAGCTGCTCGAGGGAACGCTCGGCGAGGGGACGCGCCTCGTGGTTCCGCAGGCCGGCGAGCGTCGTCGCATGCTCGACCTCGCGCACGAGAACGCGCGCACGGCGCTGGCGAAGCGTGCGAGCGAGGAGGCCTTCGAGCAGACGGCGCTCGAGAAGCTCGCCGGCCTGTGCGACCTCGGCGAGCCGCCGGAAGTGATCGATTGCTTCGACATCTCCAACCTGCAGGGCACGAACGTGGTCGCGAGCCGGGTGCGCTTCCGCGGCGGGCACGCGGACAAGTCGGGCTACCGGCGCTTCAAGGTGCGCGGCGTCGAGGGGCAGGATGACTTCGCCTCGATGAAGGAGGTCGTCGGGCGCTCGCTCTCGCGCGGGCTCGAGGAGGAGGACCTGCCGGATCTCGTCGTGATCGACGGCGGTGCGCAGCAGCTCGCGAGCGCGCTGGCGGCGCGCGATGAGGCGGGGGCGTGGGACGTGCCGATGATCGGTCTGGCCAAGGCGCGCGCGGAGCGCACGGTGGGCGGCGCGCGCAAGGAACGCAGCGAGGAGCGCATCTTCCTGCCGGGGGTCGAGGACTCGATCGAGCTCGGTCGCCACGATCCGGCGCGGCTCCTGCTCGAGCGCATCCGCGACGAGGCGCACCGCTTCGCGATCACCTACCACCGGCGCGAGCGCGGCCGCATCACGAGCCAGCTCGACTCGATCGACGGCGTGGGCGATGCGAAGCGCAAGGCGCTGCTGCGACGCTTCGGCAGTGTGTCGGGAGTGCGCGAGGCGAGCCTCGAGCAGCTCGCCAGCGTTCCGGGCATCGGCATGGAGCTCGCCGAGCGCATTCGGGCTGCGCTCGAGAAGAAGGCCACGCCATGAGACGCGTGCTGGCGACGCTCCTTTTGGGCTTGCCGCTCTTCGGCGGGTGCGCGCTTTTGCCGGAGCTCTCGGCGGAGGAGGCGGGGCGCGTGCGCGGTCCTCTCGCGACGCGGATGCCGCAGCCGATCCTCTTGACGTTCCCGCACCTTGGCCTGCGTCGGGCCGTGGTGCTTCCGGCAGGCGAGATGGCGGCCGGCTCCACCCTCGCATATTCGTCGATCTACGAGTCCGGCGCGCGCAACGGCGATGTGGTGCGCATGGACGGCGAGCTGGCGCAGGCTTCGCTGCGCGCGCGCCGCGGGCTCGGGAAGGGTTTTGAGCTCGAGGCGCAGGGCGGCCTTCTGCACGCTGGCGGCGGAACGCTCGATGCCGCGATCATCCGCTGGCACGACTTCTTCGGCTTTCCGAACGCAGGTCGCAAGGACGTGGCCGACGACCAGTTCGACATGCGGGTCGTGCGCGGCGGCGTCGAAGGCTATTCGCTCACGCCCAACGAGCTGCAGGTGCAGGACCTCGCGCTCACGCTGGCGTGGGGTGCAGAGCGGACCACGCCGGGGCGCTGGAGTTCGCTCGTGCGGGCGACGGTCGAGCTGCCGACGGGCTCCGAGGCCGACGGCTTCGGCAACGGCGAGGTCGACTACGGGCTCGGATGGAATGGCGAGCTCGACCTCGGGCGCTCGACCCTGTTCGCCACCGCGAGCTGGGTGCATCCGGGCACGTCGAGCGCGCTGCGCAGCGCCGGCGTCGACCTGTTCGAGCGCGTGTGCGTCGGCGGCGCTTGGGAGCTGCGCCTCACCGAACACACCTCCGGAATCGTGCAGCTCGAGTGGCTGAGCCCGATCAGCGGCACGATCGACATGGAGGAACTCGATGGCTCCTACGCGGACTTGGTGCTCGGCCTGACCCACGACCTCGGGGGGCCCTGGCGCGCGAGCCTCGGCTTTCAGGAAGACCTGATCGCCGCGGCGGGCACGGACTTCTCGCTCGTGTTCGGGCTGGGCTGGGGACTCTGAGCCCGCGGCGCGCTCAGCGCTCGCCGATCACGACCTGGAACGGCTGCGACGGATCGAGCGGCTGCGGGAACTGGACCGGGGAAGCGCCGGGCGCGGAGACCTCGATGCGACCGCCCGGCAGGAACGGCACCGGTCCGAGGCGGAAGCTGCCGTCGCGCGCGCTCCAGCCGCTCTGGCTCTCGTGCTCGAGCGGCGGCGCGACGAGGCCGAAGCGGACCAGCGCATCCCCGGGGGGAATGGCGGACAGCGAGGCATCCGACACCGGGGCCCCGCGGGTGTCGACGACGCGTCCGCGCAGCTCGACGGCCGGCGCGAGCACGAGCAAGTAGTCCTCCTCGCGCTCCGCATCGACGTAGCGCTCCCCGCCGATCAGGATCCAGCCTGCGCCGGAAGCGGTGAGCTCACCCTGCGGTTCCTCGATCGCGAGCTCGAAGCGGCCGTCGGGGCCGGACTCGGTGCGCGCCTCGGGCAGGAAGGCGTGGGCGCGCAGCACGCCGATGCCCGCGAGCGGCTTGTCCTGCGCGTCGACGACCCGCCCGCGCACGATGAGCCGCAGGGCCGGGATCGAGAACTCGCTGCGCGGCGCAGAGTCGTCGGCAGCCTGCGCCGGGTCGAACGGCGGAGGCTCCTCGATGCGAGCCGGGGCGCCCGTGTCGACGGGCTCGCGCGGACCGGAGAGGTCGACGTATTGCAGGCCTTCGCTGCGCGAGTCTTCCCGCACCAGCAGGAAATAGGCGCTGAAGGCGAGCAGCACGAGCACGGCCAGCGTGTTGCGGATCCAGGGGTTGCCCATCGAATCGGAGGGCGAGGCTAGCCCCGGGCCGCGCTGCCGTCTAGGCGCGCGGGTGGTAGATGCGGTGCAGCGCGAGCACGTGCTCGCGGTCCAAGTGGGTGTAGATCTCGGTGGTCTGCACCGAGGCGTGTCCGAGCATCTCCTGCACGCTGCGCAGGTCCGCGCCGCCTTCGATCATGTGCGTGGCGAACGAGTGACGCAGCGTGTGGGGCGTGATGTGCACGTGGAGGTCGGCGCGCAGGGCCGCGGCCTTCACGCGCCGCCACGCGTTGGTCCGGTCGAGCGGTGCCCCGCGGTGCGTGAGGAAGACCTCGCGGCGCGCGGCGGAGCCGGGCACGCGGCGGCGACCGTGCTCGAGCCAGCGCGTCAGGGCCTCGCGCGCGCGCTCGCCGATGGGGACGAGGCGCATCTTGCTGCCCTTGCCGAACAGTCGCAGCACGCGCAGGTTGGGCTCGAGGCCGTCCGTGAAGAGCCCGCAGGCCTCGCTCACGCGCGCGCCGGTCGCGTAGAGCACTTCGAGCAGGGCGCGGTCGCGCTGGTCCTGCCAGCTCGCGCCCGAGGGCGCCGCCAGTAGGCGCTCGACCTCGTCGACGGTCAGGGCGCGCGGCAGGGCGTGGCGCAGGACAGGCGCCGAGAGCAGGCTCGCGGGGTCGCGCTCGATGCGCCCCTCCGCGGTGAGGTGGCGGAACAGCATGCGCAGGGCGCACAGGCCGCGCGCGACGCTCGCTTCGGCAGCGCCGGCGGCCCGGCGAGAGGTCAGGTAGGCCACCAAGAGGTCGGGATCGACGCCCGAGAAGCCGCGCGCACCGCGCTCGGCGAAGAAGCGCGCCGCGGCCTCGATGTCCCTGCGGTAGGCCTGCAGGGTGGCCCGGGCGAGCCCCGCTTCCACCCGCAGGGCCTCGAGGAAATCGGCCAGCGCGGCGCGGTAGGGGGCGGGGAGCGGCTCGCTGGCCATGGAGAGAGCGTGGGGCTCCCCGTGCGGCGGTGCAAGCGGCGCCCGCGCTGCCTTGCTTGATCTTCCCCGGCTTGGGGCTATCCTTCCGCGCCCTCCGGAGTTCCCGCAGGGGGGATTTTCCCCCGCGCGGAACGAACGACCGGGGCTCGCACATGGCAACCAAGAAGCCCGCCAAGCTGTCCCCGAAGGACCTCGAGGAGTTCAAGGCCCTGCTGCAGAAGGCCAAGGCCATTCTGAGCGGGGACCTGTCCCAGCTCGAGGAAGAGGCCTTCAGCCAGAACGGCAACGTCGATGCCTCCGAGTCGCGTCCGGGCGACACGGCCGACGGCTACTACCAGGAATTCAACCTGCAGCTCCTCGAGAACGAGGAAGAGGCGCTCGCGCAGATCCTCGAGGCGCTCGAGCGCATCGAGCAGGGCACCTACGGCAAGTGCGAGGGCTGCGAGCAGCTGATCAACAAGGAGCGCCTGCGCGCCGTGCCGCACGCTCGCATGTGCATCGATTGCCAGCGCCAAGCCGAGCGGCGCGGCTACTAGGTTCCGGCCAGCACACTTCGACGGCCAGGTTCCGACCGCCAGTTTTCGACGAACAGGATCCCAAGAGACGGGGCGCGCGCGTGAGCGACTCGAGCAGCACGGATGTCGAGCCGCGCCCCACGGGCCAGCAGGTGAGCCTGCGGCTCGCGCTGGTGGCGCTGCTCGTGCTCGCCGACCTGTGGAGCAAGAGCGCGGTGTTCGCGTGGCTCCAGTCGAGCCCGCTGCCGGAGGGCATGGGCTACGACGACCATGGCCACCATCGCTACAAGATCTTCGGCGAGTGGTTCAGCTTCATGCTGTCGTGGAACCCCGGTATGGCGTGGGGCTTCGACAAGCTGCCCACGTGGTTGCTCGTCGGTGGTCGCTGCGGCGCGGTGGGCTTCCTCCTGTGGCTCGTCGTGCGCGCCAGCCCGGCGCAGCGCATGATGAGCTCGGCGCTCGTGCTCATCCTCTCGGGCGCGGCCGGCAACCTGTACGACAACTTGTTCATGGCGCCGCGGCGTGTCGGCGCGCGCTTCGGCGAGGTGCGCGACTTCCTCGACGTGTACTTCCCGTTCTGGAACTGGCACTTCCCGACCTTCAACGTGGCCGACGCGTGCATCACGGTCGGCGCGGTGCTGCTGATCGCCTCGAGCCTGTTCGCGCCGCGTCCCGCCGCGAAGCCCTGAGCCTCGCGCGCGCGATTTCGCGGCCCGCGGGCCGATTGCCCGGCAGGGGAGCGCGACGTAGGCTCTTTGCCCATGGCCTCCTTGGCAGTGGACTGCGGCGGACTCGCGCTGCGCAACCCGATCCTGTCGGCCTCTGGCACGTTCGGGCATGGGCTGGAGATGCAGCACTTCGCTCCGCCCCACACGCTCGGCGGGCTGGTGAGCAAGACCGTGACGCTCAAGCCGCGCCCGGGCAATCCGCACCCGCGCATCGCGGAGACCGAGGCGGGGCTGCTCAACTCGATCGGACTCGAGAATCGCGGCATCGAGGCCTACCTGCGCGACGTGCTGCCGGCGATGGCGAGCGCGGACTGCGCGGTGGTGACGAACATCGGCGGCGAGAAGGTCGAGGACTTCGCCGAGCTCGCGCGCATCCTCGACGGGCGCAGCGAGGTCGACGCGCTCGAAGTCAACCTCTCGTGTCCCAACGTGCAGGGCGGCAAGCTGCCGTTCTCGACGGACCCGCGCGTGGCCGAGGCCGTGATCCGCGGCGTGCGCGCCGCGACGCGCAAGCCGGTCTTCGCGAAGCTCAGCCCGAACGTGACGGACATCGGCGAGATCGCGCGCGCCTGCGAGGCTGCGGGCGCGAACGCGGTGACCGCCGTCAACACGCTGCTCGGCATGAGCGTGGACTGGCGCACCGGCGCGCCCGGCATCAACACGGTGATGGGCGGCTACTCGGGCGTCGGCATCAAGCCGGTGGCGCTGCGCTGCGCGTGGCAGTGCGCGCGCGCGGTGAAGATTCCCGTGATCGGCTGCGGCGGCATCGGCAAGGCGAGCGACGTGCTCGAGTTCCTCGTCGTCGGCTGCAGCGCCGTCGAGGTCGGCACGAGCTGCTTCAGCGACCCCTCGAACATCGCGGGGCTCGCGGCGGAGATCGAGGCCCTGCTCGACGCGCGCGGCATCGCGCAGGCGCGCTCGCTCATCGGCTCGATCCGCACCAGCGCGCCCGCGCCGAGCTGTGCGACGCCGGCGACGGCCGGGACCGTGGGAGCGGCGGGGAAGGCCTGATGCGACTCGACGCCCTCACCCCGGCCCACGTGCGCAGCGCGATCGACATCTACCTGCGCCACGCCTATCCGCCGGGGATGGGGGGGCGTCCGCGCATCACCGCCGCGGATTTCTCTGGCCACGAGACGATCGGTGAAGCGCTCGAGGCCATGGATCGCCTGCGGGCGACCGATGTGGAGGGCTGCCGCCGCTACTCCCTGCAGGTCGGCAACCACCTCTACCCGTTCATGAAGCTGGTGGTGGAGGAGTACCTCGTGAACGGCGAGTACTTCTTCGCGGTCGACACGCACGATGACCTCGACGTGCGGCCGCACCATCCCGACTACCACGCCTTCCAGGACCTCAAGTCCAACAACCGCTCGCTCAAGCTCGAGATCGAGAGCGCCTGGCGCTCGGCGGGCCTGCCGACGCTGGACGACCTGCGCAGCCTGTGCGAGGAGCTGGTCGCGCGCGAGCGCGAGGCCCACAACGGGCTCTCGATCCTGCTCGTCGAGGACGACGTGGCCGTGGCCTTCGCCCTGCGCACGTGGCTGTGCGCCAAGGGCTACGCGGTCGAGCTCGCGCACACGGGGGAACGCACCCTCGAGCGGCTGCGGGAGGGGCCGCTCCCGGACCTCGTGATCCTCGACTACGAGCTGCCGGGGCTCGACGGCGAGAGCGTGCTGGGCGAGATCCGCGGCGACCCGCGGCTCGCCGGCCTGTGCGTGCTGATGGCCACGGCGGCCAAGATCGACCTCGCGCGGCTCGCCCGGGTGAACGGGGTGCTGCACAAGCCTTACCCGCGCGAGCTCTTGTTCGCGACCCTGCGCCAGATGCTCGCCGCCCGCGAGGCCGCGACCCCCGCGGCGGCCCGCTGAGGCGCCGGCAGCCCCCCTTTCGCGGGCTCGGCCTTCCATCGGGGCGGGGCAGGGCTTTCAATGTGCGGCTCGCAAGGCTCCCCGGCACCTCCGAGGGCCTGACCCTTTCCAGACTGCACCCCAACCTATGGCCTTCGACTGGGATTCCTTCTCGGACAAGTTCTCGATCTTCGGCGAGGGCTTCGGCCGCTGGCTCAAGGGCGCCTTCGGCTCCCAGAACGAGCGCGTCGTCCGCTCCCTGATCCCGGTCGTGGCGCAGGTCAACGAGCTGGAGGGCTGGGCCAAGGGCCTGTCGGCCGAGCAGTTCAAGGCCGAGACCGCCGTCTGGCGCGAGCGCTTGGCGGGGCTCGAGATCGACGCCCAGCGCACCATCCTCGACGAGATCCTGCCCAAGGCCTTCGCGCTGGTGCGCGAGGCCAGCGTGCGCACTCTGGGCCTGCGCCACCACGACGTGCAGATCGTCGGCGGCGTCGTGCTCCATCAGGGCGCGATCGCCGAGATGATGACGGGCGAGGGCAAGACCCTCGTCGCGACCCTGCCCCTGTACTTGAACGGCCTGACGGGCCGCCCGGTGTTCCTCGTCACCGTCAACGACTACCTCGCGCGGCGCGACTGCGCGTGGATGAAGCCGATCTTCGACTACCTCGGGCTCTCGAGCGGCGCGATCCAGTCGAACATGGGCTCGTGGGAGCGCAAGCCGATCTACGCCTGCGACATCGTCTACGGCACGAACAACGAGTTCGGCTTCGACTACCTGCGCGACAACATGAAGACGCGCGCGGAGGAGCAGGTGCAGAAGAACCTGTACTTCGCGATCGTCGACGAGGTCGACAGCGTGCTGATCGACGAGGCGCGCACGCCGCTGATCATCTCGGGCCCAGCCCAGGAATCGAGCGGCAAGTATCAGGTCGCCGACATGGTCGCGCGCAAGCTGCAGCGCGAGACGCACTTCGAGGTCAAGGAGAAGGAGCGCAGCGCCACGCTGCTCGAGGCCGGCATCATCGAGGCCGAGAAGCTCGTCGGCGTCGAGAGCTTCTACCTGCCGGGGCACGAGGACTGGCCGCACTACATCGAGAACGCGCTGCGCGCCCACAACCTCTACGCCAAGGACGACCAGTACGTGATCGAGCCGGGCGAGGACGGCCAGCCCGAGGTGATCATCGTCGATGAGTTCACGGGCCGGAAGATGACCGGCCGACGCTGGTCCGACGGCCTGCACCAGGCGGTCGAGGTCAAGGAAGGCCTCAAGCCGCGGCAGGAGAACCAGACCCTCGCGACGATCACGTTCCAGAACTACTTCCGCCTGTTCCACAAGCTCGCGGGCATGACCGGCACGGCGCTGACCGAGGCCAACGAGTTCTGGAAGATCTACGAGCTGCGCGTGGTCTCGATCCCGACCAACAAGCCCGTGGCGCGCGATGACCGGCGCGACATCGTCTATCGCACCAGCCCCGAGAAGTGGAAGGCGATCGTCGAGGAGGTCGAGGGCGTGCACAAGCGCGGCCAGCCGGTGCTGATCGGCACGACCTCGGTCGAGAAGAGCGAGCACATCTCCAAGCTCCTGCGCCAGCGCGGCGTGAAGCACGAGGTGCTCAACGCGAAGAACCACGAGCGCGAGGCCAACATCGTCGCGCACGCCGGCGAGATCGGCGCAGTGACCGTCGCGACGAACATGGCCGGTCGCGGCACCGACATCAAGCTCGGCGGCAACTACGAGTGGCGCCTCGAGCGCGCGCTCGAGGAAGCCGGGCTGCAGCAGGGCGACGTCGAGAAGCTCGACGAGATCGCCAAGGTGCGCGAGCGCGTGCGCGCGGAGTGCGACCGCGACCAGGCAAAGGTGCTCGAGCAGGGCGGCCTGTACGTGCTCGGCACGGAGCGTCACGAGGCGCGCCGCATCGACAACCAGCTGCGCGGTCGCTCGGGCCGTCAGGGAGACGCGGGCGTGTCCCGCTTCTACCTGTCGCTCGAGGACGACCTGATGCGGCGCTTCTATCGCGACTGGGTCAAGAACGCGATGGAGAAGATGGGCATGACCGAGGGCGTGCCGATCGAGTCCGGCATGGTCACGCGCGCCATCGAGAAGGCGCAGCGCAAGGTCGAGGACTACAACTTCGAGATCCGCAAGTCGTTGCTCGAGTACGACGACGTGATGGACCAGCAGCGCAAGACGATCTACTCGGTGCGTCAGGACGTGCTCGAGAACAAGGGCCTGCGCGAGCGCGTCGAGCAGTTCCTCGCGCAGTCGATCACGCGCAACGCGGGCACGTACCAGAAGGACGCCGACGGCTTCAAGGCGTGGTACCAGCGCGCCTTCGGCCTCGAGCTCGACGCGGCCGCGGCCGCGGCCGCGACCGAGAAGATGCCCAACACGAGCGCCGCAGTCGAGCTCGCCACGAAGGCCTATGACGAGCGCGAGAAGGCTGTCGGCGGCGAGATGATGCGCCGCGTCGAGCAGTACCTGCTGCTCAACACGATCGACTCGCGCTGGAAGGATCACCTCTACGCGATCGACGCGCTCAAGACCGGCATCGGCCTGCGCGGCTACGGCCAGCAGGACCCGAAGAACGAGTACAAGCGCGAGGGCTTCCAGCTGTTCCAGAACCTGCTCGCCGCGATCGAGGACGAGGTCGCGAGCCTCGCCCTGCGCATCCGCGTGCAGCCCGAGGCCGAGGCGCCGAGCGCGCCGCGCCGCGCGGTCGAGCCGCCCCGCTCCGCTCCCGTGGAGCCGCCGGCCCCCGCGCCGGTCGACCCGGAGACGGCCGCTGCGCGCCAGCGTGCCGCCGAGCGCC